>PYGV01000151.1 GCA_003022385.1 filamentous cyanobacterium CCP3
TGCCCCGCTTCATCTATCCCGTCTCACTTGAGACTCTTTGCACGGCAAGCCTTTCAGAACTTTTCTGCACCACTAAGGGGTTAGGGCTTACCAAAGCCGAAGCCCACAACCAGCTGCTGGAGCGCTATCGGGTTAAGACGCAAAACGGCCAGTGGCATACCCTAACCGACGATGGCTATATCTATGCCTTCCTTACCTGGCATATGGAGCAGGCTAAACGCCCTGATGCAGTACATCAACTGCTGAGGGAGACCAATGCGGTGGGTCGCAATGGCTGGTATGACGCTTGCGATGCCATTGGTAAACCGGCTGGCTTTGTAAACGACTTGGCTCGGGCCTGGGGGGCCGCCGAGAAACAGTATGAGGCTGACCCAGAAGCAACGCTGGCCCTACTCTTTCGCTACGCGCTGATTCGTACCTCGCTCAACAGTTTGGCCAGCAATGTGCCAGCCGAGCTGTTGGGTGCCTTAGTCAAGCACCAAATCTGGCAACCAGCCCAGGGGTTAGCCTATGCGCAACAAACCCAAAATCCTTGGCAGCGGGCCGAGTGCATTTCCGCGTTAGTACCTTACATGCCAGAGTCTTTGCTCCCTGAGGTGCTGAAGACCATTCATCAAATTCATGACGCGGCCTACCGATCATTTGTGCTGAGTAAATTGGCTGCTCGGTTTCCGGCCCATTGGCCAGAGGTGCTGTTAGCTATTCGTCAAATCCAGGACCGATGTGGTAGTGATAGAGATCATGGTGGTGGATTCTTGTACCGTGCCAGTGCCCTGAGTGCCTTAGTGAAGCATCTGCCGCCGGAGCTGCTGTCGGAGGCTCTGGCGGTAACCCGTCAGATTAGTGATGAATCCGACCGCGCCAGTGCCTTGAGGGAACTGGCGAAACAACTGCCGGAGCTGCTGCCGGAGGCTCTGGAAGTAACTCGTCAGATTAGCGATGAGTCCTCTCGAGCTGGTGCCTTGAGTGCCTTAGTGAAGCATCTGCCGCCGGAGCTGCTGTCGGAGGCTCTGGAAGTTACCCGTCAGATTAGCCATGAATTCTCCCGTGCCAGTGCCCTGAGGGAACTGGCGAAACAACTGCCAGAGCTTCTACCGGAGGCCTTAGCGGTAACCCGTCAGATTAGCGATGAATCCTCCCGTGCCAGTATCTTGAGGGAACTGGCGAAACAACTGCCGGAGCTGCTGCCAGAGGCCTTAGAGGTAGCCCGTCAGATTAGCCATGAATTCTCCCGTGCCAGTGCCCTGAGGGAACTGGCGAAACAACTGCCGGAGCTGCTGCCAGAGGCCTTAGAGGTAGCCCGTCAGATTAGCCATGAATCCACCCGCGCTTGGGCCCTGAGGGAACTGGCAAAACAACTACCGCCGGAGCTACTGCCGGAGGCCCTGATGGTAACCCGTCAGATTAGCAATGAATCCTCTCGTGCCAGTGCCTTGGGTGAACTGGCGAAACAACTACCGCCGGAGCTGCTGCCGGAGGCTCTGGAAATTGCTCGTCAAATTAGCGATGAGTCCTCTCGCGCCAGGGCACTGAGTGAACTAGCGAAACAACTGCCGGAGTTGCTGCCGGAGGCCTTAGAGGTAGCCCGTCAGATTAGTGATGAGTCCTTCCGCGTCAGGGCCTTGAGTGAATTAGCGAAACAGCTACCACCGGAGATGCTGTCGGAGGCTCTTGCGGCAACTCGTCAGATTAACGATGAGTTCGACCGCGCCAGTGCCTTGGGTGAACTGGCGAAACAACTGCCGGAGCTGCTGCCGGAGGCCTTAGCGGTAGCCCGTCAGATTAGCCATGAATCCTCGCGCGTCCGGGTCTTGAGGGAACTGGCGAAACAACTGCCAGAGCTCCTACCGGAGGCCTTAGCGGTAGCCCGCCAGATTAGCCATGAATCCTCTCGTGCCCGGGTCTTGAGGGAACTGGCGAAACAACTGCCGGAGTTGTTGCCGGAGGCCTTAGCGGTGACCCGTCAGATTGGCAATCAATCCTCCCGCGCCTCGGCACTGAGCGAATTGGCGAAACAACTGCCGGAGCTGTTGCCGGAGGCCTTAGCGGTGACCCGTCAGATTAGCGATGAATTTGACCTCGCCAGGACCCTAAGTGTTTTGGTGGAGCATCTGCCACCGAAGCTGCTGCCAGAGGCCCTGGAAGTGACCCGTCAGGTTAGCGATGAATCCTACCGCGCCCTGGCTCTAAGGGAACTGGTAGAGCATCTGCCACCGGAGCTGCTGCCGGAGGCCTTAGCGGTGACCCGTCAGATTAGCCATGAATCCTCTCGTGCCCAGGTCTTGAGGGAACTGGCGAAACAATTACCAGAGCTCCTACCGGAGGCCTTAACGGTAACCCGTCAGATTAGCGATGAATCCTCTCGTGCCCAGGTCTTGAGGGAACTGGCGAAACAACTGCCAGAGCTTCTACCGGAGGCCTTAGCGGTAACCCGTCAGATTAGCGATGAATCCTCCCGCGCATTGGCCCTGAGTATTTTGGTGGAGCATCTGCCACCGGAGCTGCTGCCAGAGGCCCTGGAAGTGACCCGTCAGATTAGCGCTGAATCCTACCGCGCCTTGACTCTGAGGGAACTGGTAGAGCATCTGCCACCGGAGCTGCTGCCGGAGGCTCTGGAAGTGACCCGTCAGATTAGCGATGAATCCTCTCGCGCCGATGCCTTGAGTGCCTTAGTGAAGCATCTGCCACCGGAGCTGCTGCAAAATGCCTTCAGCCTAATAGAGCTATTTGGAGATAAGTACCACAGTGCCTCAGCCTGGCAAGGTCTGCTGCCGCGTTTAGAAGATATGCAGGTTGATATTATCTGCTTTGCCAAAGGCTTAGGTACTGTGGCTTATCAAGGTCGTAAGGATTTTATTGGCAGTCTTCCAGGCCTTAGAGATACACTTACTCGCTTAGGTAGTAAGAATACGCTGGCACTATGCCTTGAAGCGACGAGAGAGGTTTGTGCTCAATGGCCTTAAGCAAAGGTTGAGTAGCTACCTGCGCGCGCAACTAGCCGGATTGCCCGTTCCCCTACTTCGACTAAAGGCAGGGCAAAACAAAGCCTTGGCACTGGTGTCAGGTGCAATTACCTTGGGCTCTTCCGAGCTTTTGGTGATGGATTGTCTCAACACGCATCAGTCCGAAGCCGTGGTACGATTGGTCGCCGCCCTTGAGCAGGAACCCATCGCGTTGGGAGAGAAGGGCAAATCCGGCATCTTGCATCCATGGCGACCCGCACCGCCTTTCTGCGGAACCCAGACCATCGCCTGGTGGTGCATTTCACCCCCAAGCATTGCTCCTGGCTCAATCAAATTGAAATTTGGTTCTCCATCCTGGTGCGCAAGTTATTGCGTCGGGGTAGCTTCACCAGCCAAGCTGATCTCAAAGCCAGGATCCTTACCTTCATCGAGTACTTCAACCGCACGATGGCCAAGCCTTTCAAGTGGACCTACACTGGCAAACCACTTATCTCATGAATGCTGGCTTGATTTATGCCATCGAGTACTAGGTACACCAAGAGGGGTGATAACGGACACTTAACGGACAGTTTGAAATACTGAGCCTCGAAACTCCCACAGGGTCTAAGGTGACCCCCACGTTGACATCGTGGGGGTCACTGGTTCGAGTCCAGTTACGTCTATTCTTCACAAGCTAACACAGGTCGAGCAGGCTTTCGACCGCAGGCACCGCATGGGCCCAGGTTAGCTCATAGCTAAACTCAAACAGCGGCTCCTGCCGCAAAATGATCACCCCCGGATAGCTCAGCCCTGGCACCACCGGAGCATTGCCAACACCTACGCCGCCTGCAACCATCGCCAGAGCGTCGGCCATGGTCGAGACATCGACGGCGATCGCGGGCTCAAAGCCTGCCTCAGCGGTGTAGCGCTGGTAGTGGTCATAGATGATGGGCTGGCGATCGCGATCGGGCAGAATAATCGGATAGCCCTCCAGATCAGCCCAGCTCACCGGCTCTTTTTGCTCCAGGGGATGACCAGCCTGCACCATCACGGCCATCGGTACGGTACCCAGAAAGCGACGGTGCAGCCCAGTGGGGATAGCAACAGTCCAGGCGATCGCCGCGTCGATCTCTCCATCCGTCAGCGCTGCGCCGATGTCTCGCTCGTCTATGCGCCGCAGCGCCACCCGCGTTTCGGGATGGGAACGCTTAAACTTGGCAATCAGCGTGCCCACCGAAGGCTGCTCTGTGCCAATCACCATCCCCACCGTCAGCGAGTCGATGCCGTCGACCGCCCCGGCCCGCGCAGCCCGCACCGCCATATCGGCATAGGCCACCGCTTTTTTGGCCGAGTCGAGAAACCCCCGCCCGGCCCTGGTCAGCGAAACCTCGCGGGAGGTGCGGTTGAGCAGTTTTACTCCCAGATCGGCCTCTAGCTCGCTCAGCAGACGGCTCATGGCTGGCTGCGAGATGCCGCACTGATGGGCCGCCCGCCCGAAGTGCAGCTCCTCGGCCAGCACGATAAATGCGCTCAGAGTCTTTAAATTCATCGATATCAAAATTGGTATGCCTTGATGAATATTCGATATTTGTTTTCTTATTAATATCATGCTACTTATTAATAAGTCTGGCGGCGATGCAGATTTTAGCAAGAATGCTGGGCCTACCGCCAGGACTCGACCGATGACTTAGACCCGTTGAGATAGAACTATGCCGGAGCCTAACTTCACCCCGACATCTTTTGAGCTGTTGGAGGGGCTGGCCGCTAACAACGAAAAAGCCTGGTACGACGCCCATCGCGATGACTTTGAGGCCTACGTCAGAAAGCCCTTTGCCCTGGCGCTGGAACTTGCTACAGAGCGTTTGGCCGAGACCCATGTGCCGCTGGCGGGCGGCCCCAAGACAATGTTTCGCCAAAACCGCGACGTGCGCTTTTCTAAAGACAAGTCGCCCTACAGTACCCACGTGAGCGGTGTGCTAACCCCCTCAGGCACCAAAGCCGAAAAACAGGGGCTGCTCTACCTGCAGATAGAGAGTTCAGGGGGGCTAATCGCCTGCGGTTTCTATCAGTTGAAAGCGGCGGAGTTGGGGACTATTCGCGATCGCATTGTCGATGAGCCTGAGACATTTGCCCATGTGCTGAAGGATTTAGAAGCAGCAGGATTGTCGCTTAGTGAAGAGGACAAGCTGAAGAGTATGCCTCGGGGCTATGAAACCCACAGCGACCACGACTACGCCGAATATTTGAAGCTCAAAAGCTTTATCACCCAGGTTCGCCTTGGCCGGGGTGCCTGGCTGGATGGCGACATTGTTGACTGCATGGTTGAGTACGCCAAAAACTGTGCCTCCCTGCTGGCCTTTGGTCGTGCCTCAGAAGACGATTAAAGCAATGGCCAAAGCAATAGATTGATTCCAAAACGTAATGGCTAGTGGTCTATCAACACTAAATTTGTGGGTTGGGTGGCGCGCTAGCAGAAACCAACCAGGCTTACTGCTGTTGGGTTCCACTTCGTTTCACCCAACCTACGAGAACCCTGATTTTTAGGATTGACGCTGTACGAGTGGCTATGTCTCCTGCACTGAAGAAAATTGCAACTCATGATTAAGACTGAAAACTTTGAGCAGGTGGAGGTGACGTCGGCTCAGCAATTGCGGGACTGGCTGGAGGCCAACCACAGCCAAAAAGAGAGCATTTGGCTCGTCACCTACAAAAAACACGTTGGTGAAAGATACGTCTCCGTGCAAGACATTCTCGACGAGGTGCTCTGCTTTGGCTGGGTGGATGGCATTCGTCGCCAGCTCGATGCGGATAGAACCATGCAAATGATTTCCCCCAGGCAGGCGCAGCACTGGGCTAAAAGCTACAAAGATCGCGTGGCCAAATTGATTGAATTAGGGCGAATGCATCCGGCAGGCCTAGAGGCGATCGCGGCCTCAAAACGCAGCGGCCTCTGGAATTTTATGGACGATGTTGACGCGCTGATTATGCCTGATGACCTGATTAAAGCGCTAGAAAAACATTCGCCTGCCCGAGAGAATTTCGAGAACTTTGCTAAGTCCAATCGGCGCAATGTGCTGCGCTGGATCAAGCTGGCAAAGACCCCTGCAACCCGCGCTAAACGCATAGAAAAGGCAGCGATTTTGGCGGCTCAAAATCAAAAAGTTCCTCAGACTTAGCGATCGCCTAGCAACGTTGTTCTACTGGTGGGCAATGCTCACCCTACCGTTAGCAAAAAACAATCCCCGTAGGGTGGGCACCGCCTACCATTCCCCCCAGCCAAAGCATTTTTTCCCTGTTTACTGCTCCACTTCTGCGTTGTTCACCCTGCTCCTTTGACTCGAATTGCCCTAAAAACTACCCCAATCGACCTCAATGTCTGACTACTCTTTGCCAGAAGAAACGATCGATTCAGCCGTTCAAGCCAGCGTGTCAAACTACCGCAACCGATATCTCAACCGTCGGTGGCTAATTGGGCTGGGAGCCACCGGGCTGCTCTTCGCGGTGGGTACGCCAATGCTCCAGTCGCGTCTGGGTGCGCAGGATACTGAAACTGCCGAGACTAACGCGGTCAATGTCTTGGCGGTCACAACCCTGACGGTGGAAGCGGTAACCAGCTACGACGTGGCCCGCGCCTACACAGGAGAAATTGCCGCCATGCGCAGCAGCGATTTGGGCTTCCCTCGCAGCGGCGAACTGGTGGAAGTGCTGGTGGCCGAGGGCGATCGCGTTTCCGCAGGTCAGGCCCTGGCCCGGCTCGACACCCAAAGCCTGCTCACCCAGCGCCTGCAGCTCGAAGCTCAGCTGGCCCAGGCCCAGGCGCAGCTGCTAGAGCTAGAGCGTGGTGCTCGGCAAGAGGCCATTGCCGTGGCCCAGGCCCAGGTGCGCGATGTGGAAAATCAGCTCGCCCTGCAGCGTCAGCAGCAAGAGCGGCGCGAGTTTCTCTACGAGCGGGGGGCCATTTCTAAAGAGCAGCTTGACGAGTTTTCCTTTGGGGCCGAGGCCCTGGCGGCGCGCCGCGACAGTGCTCAGAGTAGCCTCAATGAGCTGCTCAACGGCACCCGCCCAGAGCAGGTGGCGGCCCAGCGGGCCGTGGTGCAGCAGCTCGAAGCCAGCATCGCCAGTCTAGATGTCGACCTGAACAAAAGCACCCTCAAAGCACCTTTCGATGGCATTGTCTCGGCCCAGCAGGTCGATGAAGGCGCTGTAGTCGGAGCCGGGCAGATGGTGATGCGGCTGGTGGAAAGCGTTGCCCCCGAAGCTCGAATTGGCCTGCCCACCCAGGCCGCCAGTCGCCTGCAAAGGGGTGACACAGTAACGGTAAACCTTGAGACAGAGCGCTATAGCGCCACAGTTAAAGCTCTGCTGCCAGAAATCGACCCCGACACCCGCACCCAAATCGTCGTCTTTCAGCTAGGGCCGGAGGCGATCGGTCGCCTTAACCCAGGCCAAACCGCTCGGGTAGAGCTGAGCGAAACACTGCCCACCAGCGGCCTGTGGCTGCCCACCGAAGCGCTGACCCAGGATCTGCGCGGCCTGTGGAGCGCCTACGCAGTCGTCCCCGCCGAGTCCACCGCTGAACTGGAGGGCGAAGCCTACCAGGTACAGCCCAAAGCCGTCGAAATTTTGCACCAGGAAAGCGATCGCGTTTTAGTGCAGGGAGCTCTACAGGGGGGCGATCGCATCGTCGCCAGCGGCGTTCATCGCCTGGTCCCAGGCCAGCGAGTGCGACCCGTTGAATGATTTTGGATTTTAGATTGGGGATTTTGGATTGGGGATTGCCGTCGCAAATCCAAAATCTAAAATCCAAAATTTCCCCTCCCCTTCGACTTCGCTCAGGGACCGTCACTCGCCTACCCATCCACCCCCATGGTTCGCCCCTTCTTCACCAACCTTCGCCTGCTAGTCCTCACCATCATCCTGATTTTGGCCGGGGGGCTGTCGGCCTACCAGTCGCTGCCCCGGCAGGAAGATCCGCAGCTGGTGTCGCGGGTGGCGGTGATCACCACCGCCTTTCCCGGTGCCAGTGCAGAGCGCGTGGAGGCGCTAGTCACCACGGTGCTAGAGGAGGAGCTAGCGGAAATTGACGCGATCAAAATTCTTGAATCGGACTCGCGGGTGGGGTTTTCGTCGGTTTCTGTGGAGCTGGTAGATTCTGTCACCAACACTGCGCCGGTATGGTCGCGGGTGCGCGACGAAATGAATATGGCGGCGGCGCGGTTCCCGGCGGGGGTGGCGGCCCCGGAGCTGTCGGAGGTGCTGGTTAAGGCCTACACCCTGGTCGCCTCGGTGACGTGGAACCTGCCCGGAGAGCCCAACTACGCCCTGCTGCGCCGCTATGCCGAGGAGCTGGGGGTAACCCTGCGCGGCCTTGACGGCACCGAGGAGGTCGATTTCTTTGGTAGCCCCGATGAAGAAATTTTGGTGGAAATTAGCGCGCCGGAGCTGGTGGGCGTGGGGCTGTCGGCCCAGGAGCTGGCCAACCAGATTGCGCTTAGCGATGCCAAGGGCAGCGCCGGGCAGCTGCGGACTTCGGAGCAAACCCTGGCGATCGAAGTGGAGAGCAGCCTGGAGACGACCGAGCAGATTCGCCAGATTCCGGTTCGCACCAGCGGCGGGCAGTTCACGCGGCTGAGCGATATCGCCAGCGTCAGCCGGGGGGTGCGCTACCCGCTCAGTGACCAGGCCCTTGTCGGCGGCAAACCGGCGGTTGTGGTGGGCGTCATGATGCAGTCGGGGCAGCGCATTGACCAGTGGGGAGCTAGCGCCCAGGCGGCGATCGCAGATTTTCGCGATCGCCTCTCCGATGGCCTTACCCTCGACGTCATCTTTGACCAGAGCAGCTATGTGGAAGCGCGGATCAGCACGCTGATGGTCACTCTGGTGCTGGGGGCGCTGCTGGTGGTGGGCGTCACCCTGGTGGCGATGGGCTGGCGATCGGCGCTGGTAGTGGGTTCGGCGCTGCCCTTTAGCGTGTTGGCCGTGTTTATTTGGATGACGGTGCTAGGGGTGCCCATTCACCAGATGTCGGTGACGGGGTTGATTATTGCCCTGGGGCTGCTGATCGATAACGCGATCGTCGTGGTAGACGAGATTCAGGCCGACATTCAGGCGGGGGCCGATCCGCTGCACGCGGCCATCAAAACGGTGAATTACCTGAAGGTGCCGCTGCTGGCCTCAACGGTGACTACGGTGCTCACGTTCTTGCCCATCTACCTGCTGCCCGGTGCCGCCGGAGAGTTTGTTGGCACCATTGCCCTGGGGGTGATTTTGGCGCTGATCTCATCCCTGGCGATTTCGCTGACGCTGATCGCCGCCCTGGCGGCGCGAGTGCTGGGTCGCCGTCCGCAGTCGCGAGAACGGCAGGGGCGAATGCTCAGGTTTCTCAATCAGCCGGGGGCCTGGTGGCAGGAGGGGCTGTCGCTGCCCGCCCTGGCCGGCCCCTACCGCTGGTCGATCGCCCGCATGACCGCCCGCCCGCTGTTGGGGATCGCCCTGGTGCTGGCCATTCCCCTGGTGGGCTTTATCGCCGCTGGCACCCTAGAGAACCAGTTCTTTCCGCTGATCGATCGCGACCAGTTTCAGGTCGAGCTTGAGTTTGCCCCCCAGACATCTATCGAGCAGACCCGCGATCGCGTGCTCCAGGCCCGCGAGGCCATGCTCGCCCACGACAACGTGCAGGAGGTCTACTGGTTTGTGGGCGAGAGCGCCCCGCGCTTCTACTACAACCTACAGGGGGCGCGTCAGAACCAGCCCTACTACGCCCAGGCCATGGTGCAGCTCAAGTCTAAAGACGGGGTAGAGTCGCTGGTGCGCACGTTACAGACGGAGTTAGGGGATCTGTTCCCCACTGCCCGCGTGGTTGTGCAGAAATTTCAGCAGGGGCCGCCCTTCGACGCCCCGGTAGAAATGCGCATCTACGGCCCCAACCTGGACGAGCTGCGCCGCCTGGGTATGGAGGTGCGCGCCCTGTTGACGACAATCCCTGATGTGGTGCAGGTGCGCGATAGCTTGACCGAAGGCCGCCCCAAGCTGGGCCTCAGCCTCGACCCCGAACAGGTGCGCCAGGCCGGGCTGACCAACACCGCGATCGCCCAGCAGCTCGACGCCTACTCGGAGGGTGTAACCGGCGGGGCCATTCTGGAGTCAACCGAAAACCTGCCCGTGCGGGTGCGGCTGGCCGAGGGCGATCGCGCCAGCCTCGATGCTCTGGCCAGCCTCGATCTGAGTGCGGCCCAGACCCCCGGTTCGCCCCCTACCTCGGCCCTGGGCGAGTTTCAGCTGGTGCCCCAGCGGGCCAGCATTGCCCGCCGCAACGAGCAGCGGGTCAACACCGTGCAGGCCTTTATCACCGCCGGAACCCTGCCTAGCACGGTGCTGAGCGCCCTACAGCAGCAGCTTGAGGCGGCCAACTTTGAGCTGCCCCCCGGCTACCGCTACGAGTTTGGCGGCGAGGCCGAGCAGCAGGACACTGCGATGGGTAATCTGGTGCTGTTTTTGCCGATTCTGCTTTTGGGGATGGTGGCGGCTCTGGTGCTGTCGCTGGGGTCGTTTCGGCAGGCGGGCATTATGGCGGTGGTGGCCGTGGGCTCTATCGGTATGGCGCTGCTGTCGCTGAAGGTGTTTGGGTCGGTGCTGGGCTTTATGGCGATCGTCGGCACTATGGGGCTGATCGGCGTTGCCCTCAACGACTCAATTGTGGTGCTCTCAGCCCTCAACGAAGACCGCTTGGGCAGCCAGGGCGACCCCAGGGCGGTGCAGCAGGTCGTGGTCAAAGCCACCCGCCACGTGCTTACCACGACAGCCACCACTATCATTGGCTTTGTGCCGCTGCTGGCCGAGGGCGACCCCTTTTGGCGGCCGCTGGCGATCGCGATTACCGGCGGTATTTCGGGTGCAACGCTGATGGCGCTTTACTTTGTGCCCGCTGCCTACGTGTTAATGAAACGCGGCCAGGCCTCCCCCAGTCAGCCGCCAGCGGCACCCATTCCGGCGAAGATTCATGGCCTATAGCGCTTGCACAGATTGAGGATTACCAGCTGCCTGAAGCTCCGCCGCCCGAAGAACTCCCGCCGCCGCCGCCAGAGCCGGAGCTGGAGCTAGAGCTGGGAGGATCTACACGGGGCAGAATGCGGGTGTAGTGGTGGGTGCGATCGCAGAACTCGCAGGCCTCGCTGACCTCCGCCGTGCCCGTGCTGTGGTAGGTGGGGGAGACCAGGGTGCGGGTGGTGACCTTCATGGTTTTGTGGCGGCAGCCGGGGCATTTTTGATAGCCCGAACCAAAGCTGCTGTAGTCAAACACCTCGTGGTGGCCGCAGCTGCCGCAGAGCCAAACGTCGTAGTCGACTGACTTGAGCGACTCTTCGGCGCGCTGACCGGCGTTGAGGTAGCGATCGTCGGCCTGTTCGTCGAGCCGCTCCATTTCGACCTGGCACTGGGGGCAGGTGCGCTTGTGGTGACGCTTCCAGTGCCCCAGGGCAAAGAGGCCCGAAGCAGCCCCCACACCGCCCGCCGCGAGGCCGCCCCCGATCGCCAGCTCAGGCGAAACCCAGTCGGCTACGGCGGGTGGCACGTAGGTCAGCAGCGGGTTGACCGCTGGCGGGTTGCTGGGGTCAAAATTGTCGACAATTTCGTTGACCCCGATCGCCGTGCCCAGGCTGATATTGCCCTGCCTGAACTGGGGCAGAATGGCGTCGTCGATGATCGCCTGGGCCACCCGGTCGTAGCTGCGGTCGTAGCCGCGGCCCAGCTCAATGCGTACCTTGCGATCGCCAGGGGCCACCAGCAGCAAAATGCCGTCGTCACGGGCGGCATCGCCAATCCCCCAGGTATTGAACAGGTTGGTGGCAAAGGGCTCGATAGCGTCGTCGCCGGTGCCGTAGTCGTAGATGGAGTTGACCGTCAGCAGCACTGTATGCACCCCGGTGCGATCGCGAAACTGCTGTAGCTGGGCCCTGAGCATGCTCTTTTCGCTGGCGCTTAGCACCTGGCCGTAGTCGTTGACGTAGGCATCTAAAAAATCTGGGTAGGTGGCCTGGGCTGGCCCCGCGAGCGTTGGTAGTAATAGGGCGATCGCGCTCATCAGTGCCAACAGCCAATAGCGAGATCGGCCCAGCCTCGCCATCCAAAATCTACGACCCACGACAGACTTGATCCACATACCAGGGTGCTCAGCGAACGACTAGTTCCAGCATTCCCCGGCTGTCGCTGCGGCTGTCAGCGCTACATTTACCGCAATCTTCTGTTTAGTTTTCCTGTGAGCTGTCGCCGGGAGCGATCGCGGCTCCCGTGATTGAGATCATTGCCGCCGCTGACTCAATGCACCCAACTCGGTGGGAAATGCTGGCATCGTTCCCTGTAGATCCTCTCAGCCCAAGTTTCCTGTAGATCGCCCCCGACCGCCTCAGCTCTGCCGTCAGCCCCCTATGCCCCATGCAACAACTCAACTTGTCGCTTTTCCCAAGCTCTCAGCCCGAGGTCGCCCCGCCACCCTCGCCCGCTAAGCGCCCCTCCTGGTGGCTGGGCCTGGGCAT
>PYGV01000152.1 GCA_003022385.1 filamentous cyanobacterium CCP3
CAAACCATGGCAGCGGCCCTACGCCAGGGCCGCTGGCAAGAGCTTGACCCCGACAACCTGGCAGAGGAGATCGAAAGCTTGGGCCGCTCCGACAAACGCGCACTAAGGCATCGGCTAGAAGTGCTGCTCATGCATCTACTCAAATGGCAATACCAGCCCGAAAAACGCAACAATAGCTGGCGGGCCACCATCGTTGAGCAGCGCCTCAGAATCATAGACCTGCTGAGCGATAGCCCTAGCCTTAAACCCTACTTAGAGGACGAATTCGCCAACGGCTACATCAACGCCTGCAAACTAGCTGCCGCCGAAACGGGGCTAGAGGCAGCCGTCTTTCCTAGCCAGTGCCCGTTTTCCCTCAAAACCGTTATGACAGACAGGTTTTTGCCCGATTAAGCCAAGCCCCAAGCTAACTTTGCAGTCAATTCACCCAGTCTACTGATCGTTTTATTAACCGGGAACCCAATGCAAATTAAAGACCTAACCATCGACGAGTTTAAAGTACTCATTCGAGAAACCGTTGAGGATGCCTTGCAAGATATCCTGCTTGACCCTGATGAAGGGAGGCCGCTTAAAGATTCTATTCGCCAGCAACTACTAGCTATTCAAGCGCGCCAATCCCAAGAAAAGCGGGCCATTCCCTCGGCTCAGGTGATGGATGAACTGGGCTTAAATTAGCCATGAGCTATGCCGTAGAGTATGAACCTGAAGCCATCGAAGACCTGAAGCGGCTTTCTGGCAATATTCGCCAGCGCATTGTTGCCAAAATCAACTGGCTAGCCGAAAACTTCGACCAGGTTCAGTCGTTGCCGCTAACCGCCAATCTGGCAGGCTTCTTTAAGCTCAGGGTGGGCGACTATCGGGTAATTTACCAGTGCGATCGCACCCTCCGAGTCATCACTGTCGATCGCATCGGCCACCGCCGCGACATCTATGACTAAATCGCCCGACGACTACCTGATGATTAGCGCCCTCCAGCACATGGCCTTTTGCCCCCGCCAGTGCGCCCTCATTCACCTAGAGCAGGTGTGGGAAGAAAATCTGTACACCCTGCGGGGGCAGCGGGTTCACGAAAAGGTCGATGTACCCGACCATGAGCTGATTGAAGGGGTGCGGGTCGAGCGGGCCATGCCCCTGTGGTCGCACCGCCTGGGGCTTACCGGCATCGCCGACGTGGTGGAATTTTTGGCCGACGGCACCCCCTACCCGGTGGAATACAAATCGGGCTCCAAAAAAGCCCGCGAGGCCGACGATATTCAGCTCTGCGCCCAAGCCATCTGTTTAGAAGAAATGCTGGGCTGCCCGGTACCCCGTGGAGCTATATTTCACCATGCCTCCCGGCGGCGGCGGGAGGTGGTGTTTGACGATGGGCTGCGATCGCACCTCTTCACCACCATCGCCGATCTCACCGCCCTGATCGCCAGCCCCACCCTGCCGCCCCCCGTGGCCGATGCCCGCTGCAAAGACTGCTCCCTGATCGAGGCCTGCCTGCCCTACGCCCTGCAAGATTTTGGCCCAGCGGCCCAGCGCAACAACCCCTTCCACGTTTCTGACCTCGCACCATGAAGCAAATTCTCAACACCCTCTACGTGCAGACCCAGGGCAGCTACCTGCGCCTCGACCACGACACTCTCAAAGTCGAAGTCGAAAAACAGCAGATGTTTCAGATTCCGCTGCACCACCTGGGGGGCATTACGGTGTTTGGCAACGTGCTGCTCAGCCCGTTTTTGATCCATCGCTGTGCCGAAGACGGGCGATTGCTCGTCTGGCTGTCTGAGCGGGGTCGCTTTAAGGCCCGACTAGCTGGGGCCACCACCGGCAATATTTTGCTCCGCCAGGCCCAGCACAGCGCCGCCGCCGATCCCGGCGCCACCCTCCACATTGCCCGCTACGTGGTCGCAGGCAAGCTACAAAATACCCGCAATGTGCTGCTCCGCGCCGCCCGAGAAGCCAAAACCGAAGCCGACAGCAGCGCCCTGACCCAAGCGGCCCAAATCCATGGCGAGTCGATTCGCAGCGCCGAAACGGTCAGTGATTTAGACAAGCTGCGGGGGGTGGAGGGCTATGCCGCCAAGGCTTACTTTGGCGCGTTTACCGCCATGGTGCGCCAAAATCGCGACACCTTTGCCTTTACCGAGCGCAGCCGCCGCCCGCCCAAAGACCCGATCAATGCGCTGCTATCGTTTGTCTACACGCTGTTGGTGGGTGATTGCCTGGCAGCTTGTGAGGGGGTAGGGCTAGATCCTCAATTGGGCTGGCTCCATGCGGTGCGCCCTGGTCGCCCGGCCCTGGCCCTCGATTTAATGGAAGAGTTACGCGCCCCGATCGCCGATCGCCTGGTGTTAACGCTGATCAATCGTGCCCAGCTCAAACCCGACGACTTTGTCGATCGCCCCGGTGGATCTATCTACCTGACCGATGAGGGCCGAAAAACTGTGCTAACGGCCTACCCAAAGCGCAAGCAAGAAGAAATCTCCCATACTATCGCCGGTACTAAGGTGCCCCTGGGGTTAGTGGCTCACGTGCAGGCCCGGCTACTGGCCCGGCATCTGCGAGGTGATGTGCCAACCTATCAGCCGTTTATCCCCCGTTGAGAGGTAGAAGCTATGGACATTCTCGTCACCTACGATGTGAATACAGAGACTAAGGCCGGGCAGCGACGGCTGAGGAAGGTAGCGACGGTCTGCAAGAATTTTGGTCAGCGGGTGCAGCTCTCGGTGTTTGAGTGCCGGGTGAGCCAGGCCCAGTACGAAACTCTCAAGGCCCAACTGCTCGATATTCTCGATGCCAGGGTAGACAGCATCAGAATCTATAAGCTGCCCTCCCCCCGAGAAAATCACATGGAGCAGTTTGGCCTCGACCACTACACCGACTTTGACGAACCGTTGATTATTTGAGTCGGGGCGCTGCGCGAACCCCTAGCAAGGGCAATTTTCCTGGGAGGTTCGCGAGCTATATGTATCAAGGGTTTTGAGCGTTTGGGTCGAGCGATGATGACAACAGTGAAGAAAAAGTTAGCTAGTTCGCGGAAACATGCTCTAAAAGGCTTATCTGGCAAGGGTTTGCTAAGATTGCCGTAGCGCCCGGCCTCAAAACCGGGCGAGGATTGGAACACTGAAGCACTGAACCATGGCAACCGAAATTATTGCAGCGTAGCGCCCGGCCTCAAAACCGGGCGAGGATTGGAACCTGTAGCCACGCCTATAGTGCTCATCGGCAATTAGGTAGCGCCCGGCCTCAAAACCGGGCGAGGATTGGAACAGGGTCGTTGTTGATCTGAAGCCAGCCCAATGCAATCAGGTAGCGCCCGGCCTCAAAACCGGGCGAGGATTGGAACAGGTAGTGGCTGAGGCGGTCCAGGGGGCCGCTCAGGTAGCGCCCGGCCTCAAAACCGGGCGAGGATTGGAACAGGGCTACCAGTCGAGCGGTGATGGTGTCGAGAAAATGTAGCGCCCGGCCTCAAAACCGGGCGAGGATTGGAACACCGACCTGCCCACCTCCGTCGATGAACCCGAGGCCGTAGCGCCCGGCCTCAAAACCGGGCGAGGATTGGAACCAGTGAGCGTGTAGGTGCCTGCGCCCGCTGTTATTGTAGCGCCCGGCCTCAAAACCGGGCGAGGATTGGAACCGCCTACGCTCAGCGCAATCTCGCCAAAGAGAGCCGTAGCGCCCGGCCTCAAAACCGGGCGAGGATTGGAACACTCGATGGCAAGTTTTCAGCTCGAAGGCGGCGATCGTAGCGCCCGGCCTCAAAACCGGGCGAGGATTGGAACAGTCGTGCTCCTCAGTCTCACGTAAGACAGCTCAGGTAGCGCCCGGCCTCAAAACCGGGCGAGGATTGGAACGCTTTGCCCAAGACCCCAGCACCCTGGTGCGGCTAGTAGCGCCCGGCCTCAAAACCGGGCGAGGATTGGAACAGTACCGGGTCAATGCGCCCACGTTCTGGAGGCGAGTAGCGCCCGGCCTCAAAACCGGGCGAGGATTGGAACACACGGGCATTGTGGGCAAGACGCTACAGCAGCAGCGTAGCGCCCGGCCTCAAAACCGGGCGAGGATTGGAACGACGAGCCCACCGCCGACAGCAAATCGCTAACCTTCGTAGCGCCCGGCCTCAAAACCGGGCGAGGATTGGAACTCCCTTTTGTCTGTGCTTTGATAGTCGTCCTGCCGTAGCGCCCGGCCTCAAAACCGGGCGAGGATTGGAACCAGTTGGGCGGGTTCTGGCTGGCGATCGCACGGACGTAGCGCCCGGCCTCAAAACCGGGCGAGGATTGGAACTCAATCTGACTGTAAACGCTATGGTCCTTACTGGGGCTGCTCGATTTCGGTTACTACGCCGGTTTCTAACGGGCGATTGCTGGTTTGAATCGAGCAGTTGGTCGGCGAGCTTTGGCTCTGCAAGACCCGTGTTGTCTGTTCGCCGCGAATATTGACGTAGCTCGTCGCCCCAGCGCTGGTATCCATACGGGCAGGGGTGTCGAGCCAGGTCAGGCTGTCGAGGCGATCGCCCCTCTCCACTCCCCTAAGCTTGACGAAACGCCTCCAGGCGAGCAATTTTTTCAGACTGCTGCTGAATTTGCGCCGACAGCGAATCGCACACCAGCTCGCACAGCTCGAATACAAAGCCGCTGGCAATTTGGTAATACACGCAGACGCCCTGCTGCTGACGGTTGACAATACCCGCCTGGGCCAAAATCTTCAGGTGCTTTGACACGTTGGCCTGCCCCAGCCCCGTGGCCTCAATAATTTCGGTAACGTTTTTTTGCCCTGTCTTCAAGGCGCATACAATCTGCAGCCGACTCGATTCCGACAGCACCTTAAAGAAGTCGGCCACCAGCTGCAGCGTTTCGGGCGACAGCCGCACAAATCGACAGTCATCGTCGGGGCTAGACGCTGGCAAAACTGGAGAAGAAAGGGTCATGGAGCTAAACTGGGGAGCGGAGTAAGTAAGGCGCAGTTTTTGTTTATTACCGATTAGTAGTATAACAACATCAGCCGCAGGTACAGGTCATTGTCCACTCAGTCCCAACCCCCTACCCCTTCACGCCGCTGCCCGTCTCGGTAGGGACAATGTAGCGTTGCAGCAAAATAAAGACCGCGATCGCAGGCAGTACCGACAAAATTGACCCCGCCGCAATCAGCCGCCAGTCGAGCGAAAAGCTGCCCGCCAGCCGCGCTACCCCCAGGGGCAGGGTGTAGCGCTCGGGGCGATCGAGCAAAATCAGCGGCCACAAAAACTCGCCCCAGGTGCCAATAAACACAAAAATTCCCAGGGTCACCAGGGCCGGGCGGGTGGCGGGCAGCATCACGTTCCACCAGATGCCCAGGTCAGAGCAGCCGTCCATGCGGGCGGCTTCTTCTAGCTCCTTGGGCACCCCCTGAAAGGCCTGACGCATCAAAAAAATGCCAAAGGCCGAGGCCAGGTAGGGCAGCACCAGCCCCAGGTAGGTGTTCCGCAGGCCCAGGTTAACCGCCAAAATGTACAGCGGGATCATCACCACCTGAAACGGGATCATGATGGTGGCTACGATCAGCACCAGCAGGGTATCGCGGCCCCAAAACACTAGCCGCGCCAGGGGATAGGCCGCCAGCGAGCACAGCAGCAGGTTGGCCGCCACCGTCAACACCGCCACGATGGTGCTGTTGAGAAAGTACTGGCCAAAGGGGTTGGTCTGCCACACCTGGCGGTAGTTGGCCAGCGTCGGCTGCTGGGGCAGCAGCTGGGGCGGGGTGGCCAGCAGGTTTTCGGTTGGCCCCTTAAACGAGGTGCTGAGCAGCCATAGGAGGGGAAATACCATCACCAGGGCGATCGCCAGCAGCAGTGCGTAAATACCCAGATTTCGCCAGTGGGGCCACTTCCCCAGGCTCTGAAAGAACGCCGATCGCTTAGAATCTTGAATCACCAGCCTCTCCAAAGCGGCAGGACTAGATCCCCAGTTTCTTGAAAAAACCGGGGATTTGAGAATTGAGCAACCTTTCTCGCGGCCATCGTCTTACCCGAAATTAAGCTCTTGCAGCAGCCAGAACCCAGCAAAGGACTCGCTCTCGGGGCTGGTCTGAATGCCGATGAAGTGCACCTGATTGGCCTTGGCCTTCGCAGCCTCGAAAGCCTGAGCCTCGGAGAGCAATTTGGCGTTGGGTAACCCAGCCAAAAGCCAGCTGTCAGAAGCGCCCGTTTCGAGCACAATCGCCGGTCTTTTGCCCGCCTCAATACGCCAGTAGGCCAGCTCCAGGCCCGACATCCAGGCGGCCAGCGCCGTGGCGCGGGGCGAAAAAATCAGCAGGCCTGGAATAGGCGTATCAGAGGCCAAATCAGCCAGCGCCAGGGGAAAGGTTTCGCCAAAGCCAATGTCCCACTCGGGCAGGTCGGCAAAGGCGGCGGCCTCTAGGGTCACAAAGGCCCACTTCTGGCCCAGCAGGGCGTCGGGCAGCGGCTGGGGGTTGGGGGGCGGAGCGGCTACCGAGGGTGAGGGAGCGGTGGTGTAGCCCTCCATCTGGGGGTAAACACTCTGGTTGCGATCGCGCAGCCACCCCTGCAACGCCATCGTGCGGCGACTGGGCCGAGCTGGTAGGCCCGCCTCTTCACAGGCCCGCAAAATCATGTTTTGCATCTGGTAGCGAAAGAAGCGAATGCGGCTGGGGGGCGCAGTGCCCTGGCTGGTGGCCTCTGCGATCGCCTCCTCGATCGCCCCCTTGAGCGTAATCGAGTTGACCTCGCTGCTGGGCACAAACTTGCTGTAGCGAAAGGCCGGGACGCTGTCGGTTTGGCTATCGACTACGCCCTCGCAGAGCAACACTTCCCAGCGTTTTTTCTGGTTCTCATCCAGCACAGGCCGGGAGTAAAAGTCGAGTTCCCAAACGGTGCCCATAGGGGTTAAGCCTCGCTATCGCCGAGCATGCGGCTGATGTCGCCCAGGCGGTTTTCGGCGTCTTCAAACACAGCTTCAGATTCTTTGATCAGCTCGCCGGGGTACTTTTCGAGCACCTTAGTCGAAAGCGAAATGCGGTTGCGATCGGGGTCGAGGCCGACGACCACCGCTTTAATGGGCTGGCCCACCTTCAGCACCGCCGACAGCGACTCGACGTAGTTTTTGCTGATTTGCTTAATGTGCAGCAGCCCGCTAATGCCGTCAAACTCCACAAAGGCCCCAAAGGGTTTGAGGCTGGCCACGGTGCCCTCGATCAGCTGGCCCAGCTCCAGGGTGCTCATTACCTGGCTGCGGGCGGCGATACGGGCCGACATCACCAGCTTGTTGGCGGCGGGGTTGACCTCTAAAAAGCCCACGGTGAGGCGCTGGCCCACGGCCTCTTCTAAATTTTCGTAGGTGCGGCCCAGGTGCGATCGCGGCACAAACCCCCGCAGCCCCTCCACATCCACCGTCACGCCGCCCTTGTTGTAGCCGGTCACCTTCACATCCAGCACCGCGCCCTCGTCGGCCTGCTGGGCTAGCTTGTCCCACAGCCGCTTGAGCTGCAGCTTGCGAATTGAGAGCAGCACCTGGCCGTCGGCATCCTGATCGCGAATCACCTGAAATGAGTATTCAGCGCCGGGTTCAAGCACGCCCTCTAGAGAGGTCACCGCCCGCACCGCTGCTTCGCGAATCGGCAAAAAAGCCGAGGACTTACCGCCAATATCGATCGTGGCCCCGTCGTTGGCGCAGGAAATTACGGTGCCGCGCACGGTGCTGCCCACCTGAAAGTCGTAGTCGTGGGCTTCAAGGGCTTTGGCAAAATCTTCGGCGGAAAAAGTCAAGGGTGAGACTCCTGGACATAGACACAATTTAACTAGCTTTCTACTATACAACGCCAGCCTGAGCTACCGTCGCCACCGGGTCAGGCCGAGACCCCTTACAATAAAGTCGAAACCGTTGATATAGCCCCCGAACCGATGGCCGACGAGCAATTTACCCTGTTTGATGCCGGTGAGAGCGCTTCCGATGGAGCTACAACCGACCCCAGCGGCGTCGACTTTGATGCCATCCCCACTAGCGCCACGGTGCCTATTCCTGCGGGTATCTATCCCGATTTAGACATACTGGGTACCCACTGCCGGGGCTGTTTGCGCTGCGATCTGGCCGCTACCCGCACCCACGTGGTGGTCAGCCGGGGTAGCGCCACCGCCCCAATTTTGATCATTGGAGAAGGACCGGGGCAGCAGGAGGATGAGCAAGGGCTGCCCTTTGTGGGCAAATCGGGCCAGCTGCTGGAGAAAATTTTGGCCTCGGTGCGGCTGGATACCGAGAAGGATGTTTACATCTGCAACATCGTCAAATGTCGCCCGCCTGAAAATCGGGTGCCGACCTCGGCTGAAGTCGCCGCCTGTAAAGGCTATCTGCTGGAGCAAATTCGCCTGGTCGATCCTAAAATTATTTTGCTGACTGGGGCAACGGCGCTGAAATCGCTGCTCGGTGTCAAGTCAGGTATCAGCAAGGTACGCGGCGAATGGATGGAGTGGGACGGCCGCCTCTGTATGCCAATCTTTCACCCCGCCTACCTGCTGCGCAACCCGTCGCGCGATAAAGGCAGCCCCAAATGGCTAATGTGGCAAGATATTCAGGCTGTAAAGGCGAAGGTAGATGAGCTGACGAGCAGCTGAGGTATCCGTCGCGCTGGGTTCGGCTTTCAATACCCAGGGCCAGGGGAATCTCTGACAGAATAAATGGGTTGGACTAAAAGTCGCTTAGCCGCCTTCGACCTGTCTATCAGGCCAGGCAGCGTCAAACCACGCCCCGCAAACCATAAGGAGACATAAATGGATACCAATAATCTGTTGCGTCAGCTGCTCATGATTGGCGTGGGTACAACGTCCCTGGTAGCCGAGCGGGTCAAGGTCGTGACCGAGGAATGGGTGAGAGAAGGCAAGTTCAACCCCGAGCAGGCGCGTACTCTGGTGGATGAAGTCATGGCCCAGCTCAACGAGGGCAATGGGGCGCTCGAAGACCAGTTTCAGCGGCTGTTTCGCAATACGCTGCAAGACCTGGGGGTGCCCCGCCAGGCCGAAATGGATGAGCTGCGCGGTCGCCTCGATCGCCTCGAACGCCAGGTACGCGACCTAGAAAACCGCGCCTGGAAGTAATCGCCCGATCGCCTTTGTTATCGACACAATACGGTTTAAGGCTACTATCAACGCTATTTTTAGGCTAGGGAAGGTGGCTTCCTGGCTGGAGGTGGTTTTAGGTGGCGAATGGTATGCTCGTCAATCCATTGGACCTGTTTGCGAAAAAGCCCGCGATCGCCCATCGCTCTATCCCCATTGACCCAGGGGTAACAGTGCACTATCGCCATGACCTGCCGGGTGGGCTGGATGCGCCCCAGGGGCTGAGTCACCACATGCTGACGTTTTTTCTATCGCAGAACGAGCGGCAGGTTACCCATGTAGACGAGGGCGGCGAGTACGACGGCGTGATGGAATCCGGCGATTTTTACCTCTGCCCGGCGGGGCGCTCTGCTTTTACCCGCTGGCAGTCGATCGACAAAACGGTGCACATCGTCTTTGCGCCCGAATTTCTCAACCGGGTGGCTCGTGAGGCCGACTGGGTCAACGCTGGCGGTATTGAGCTGCGGCCCGTGGTTAAGACCCGCGATCGCAGGCTTGAGAGCCTGGTGCAGCTGTTTCTCACCGAGATTGAGCAGAGCCACTTCGGGGACAAACTCTATTTAGAGTCGTTGAGCTCTATCTTGGGTATTCACTTGCTGCGCCATTACTGCGACATCGCTCCGGCCAGTCGCCGCTACACCGCAGGCCTGGCACCCTACCAGCTGAAGCAGGTGCTGGAGTACATTCAGGCCCAGCTGGGTCAAGCCCTCAGCCTGGATGCGATGGCGGCCCAGGTGGGGCTCAGCCGCAGCCACTTTGCCCATCAGTTTAAGCAGGCTACAGGGGTTGCGCCCCACCAGTACGTCAGCCAGCAGCGGGTAGAAAAGGCTAAACAGGCGCTGCGATCGCCCCAGCGCTCAATTACCGATATTGCTCTAGAGTGCGGGTTTGCTAACCAAAGCCATTTAACCAAGGTTTTTAAAAAACAGACTGGCACTACCCCCAAAGCTTACCGCCAGCAGCTGTAATTCAAATGCAACCCCCATTTAGAGATTGGGTAACCCTTGGGCGAAGGCCATTCGCCCCTGCGGTTTCGCCTCTTGAGAATCGGGGGTTATGTGATTCGGCTTTGACGTCGGCCAAGTCATCCCTGCATTCCCCGCAAGAATTGACTAGCAATCGTCGATTTGGGAAAAACTTTAACCCGCTATCAGCGGTAGCGTAGCGCTGTTCACTTTACCAGCGCGAGCACTCTATGGCTTTACCCCGCGCCGAGGCAATCGCTTCTGTTGCCAAGGCTCCAATCGGCTCTTTCTCCGACGTGTTGCTGACTGCCCTGGCCCCGATGTCCTGGGGCACCACCTATATGGTCGCGACTGAGTTTTTGCCGCCAGGGCACCCGCTGCTGGTGGCCTCGCTGCGATCGCTGCCCATCGGTTTCTTGCTGATTGTGGGTCTGCGCAAGCTGCCCAAGGGCATCTGGTGGTGGCGCATGCTGGTGCTGGGCGGCCTCAATATCGGCCTGTTTCAGGCGCTGCTGTTTGTGGCGGCCTATCGCCTGCCGGGCGGGGTAGCCGCCACCGCCGGGGCGATTCAGCCCCTGCTGGTGGTGCTGTTCTCCTGGCTGATCTTGAGCGAAAAACCGGGGCGACAATCGGTGCTGGCGGCGATCGCCGGTTTCATGGGCGTCGGTCTGCTGGTGCTTGGCCCCAGCGCCCGACTGGATGCGGTGGGATTGCTGGCGGCGATCGCCGGAGCCGTCGCCATGGGTCTCGGCACCGTGCTGACCAAGCGCTGGCAGCCCCCCGTTTCGCTGATTGTGTTTACCGCCTGGCAGCTCGCGATCGGCGGCCTCATGCTGCTGCCCATAGCCCTGATGGTCGAAGGCCCCATCACTGAGCTGTCTAGAACGAGTCTCTGGGGCTTTGTCTACCTGGGGGTAATCGGCACAGCCCTGGCCTATGCCCTCTGGTTTCGCGGCATTAAACGGCTCAAAACCTCATCTGTTGCGGCCTTGGGGTTAATGAGCCCGGTGGTGGCGACCCTGATCGGCTACCTCTTTTTGCAGCAAACGTTAACACCAGTGCAATTACTGGGCGTTGTCGTCGTGTTAGGCAGCGTTTTGCTGGGGCAGCAGACTCGCCCCCTGCACCAGTGTTCTCCTACTCTCAGACAAGACACGAGCATCCATCATCCCCTGGATTGAAGATTTCGACATTTTCGGTACAGCGTTGTGAATCATCTAGGCCAGACGCGCACGGGGCTCAGACCACAAAATGTTACTAGCCGTGGTGGAAGTGCCCTAGTCAATGCACACTAAAGAATGACCCTAGGCAACCCCGGTATACAAACGGGTGATGCCTACCCCTGGAGGTTGTTCATGATCGGTGCTGTGCTCTCTCCTGTAAACTGGCCTGCCTTAGAAGATGGGCTACCGCCGCTGTCGGGTCGCGAGGCCGATATCGCTGCCGTGATGGCCAGCGATGAGCCGGTGTTTTTGCCCCGTACCAACCTGAATCTGGCGGATATTTCGGCTGGCTTTGCGATCGCCCTGCACATGCACCAGCCCAGCATTCCGGCTGGGGCCACAGGCGAGGTGATCAACCACCTCCAGTACATGTTTGAGCACCCCTACGACGGGGATAACCACAATGCGGGCACCTTCGCCTACTGCTACGCTCGCCTGGGCGACTTCATTCCAGAATTGGTCAGCCAGGGCTGCAATCCCCGCGTCATGCTCGACTACTCGGGCACCCTGCTGTGGGGCCTGCAGCAGATGGAGCGGCACGACATTTTAGACAAGCTGCGTCGGCTGGCCTGCGACCCCGCCTACCAACCCTACGTGGAATGGCTGGGCACCTGCTGGGGCCACGCGGTGGTGCCCTCTACGCCCGTGCCCGATCTGAGGCTGCACATTCGCGCCTGGCAGCACCACTTCGCCGCTCTGTTTGGCCCCGAAGCCCTGGCTCGGGTACGGGGCTTTTCGCCGCCGGAAATGCACCTGCCCAACCATCCCGACGTGCTCTACGCCTTTGTCAAAACCCTCAAAGACTGCGGCTACCGCTGGATGCTGGTGCAGGAGCACACGGTGGAATCCCTGGAGGGGCATGGCCTGTCGCAGCCCCACCTGCCCCACCGTTTGGTGGCTCGCAACAGCCAGGGCGAGGTCGAAGAGATCGTGGTGCTGGTCAAAACTCAGGGGTCTGACACCAAGCTAGTAGGCCAAATGCAGCCCTACTGGGAAGCCAAGACTCTGAGCAACGTTCCTCTGGGGAATACCATGGTGCCGCCCCTGGTCAGCCAGATCAGCGACGGCGAAAACGGCGGCGTGATGATGAACGAGTTCCCCAGCGCCTTCATGCGATCGTGGTACGAAATGCGCGACCAGGGGGGCGGGCGTCGGG
>PYGV01000481.1 GCA_003022385.1 filamentous cyanobacterium CCP3
GGGCTGCACCATCTTGCGCGCATTGAGCCGCATATGCTTGGGGCCAATGCCTTCAAAATCGTGGCTAACCTCAAAATCTTCGATCTGCTGATTTTGGGGCAGCAGATCCTGGAGCAGCGATCGCAGCTGAGGACTATCCCACTGGCCGTTGCCCAGCTCAAACACCGATCGCCCCTCGGTCTCCTCGGCATTGACCTGAAACAGCTGATAAAACTGGGGATTCGCGTTGACCACCTGAAAGTCGGCGCTCAACACCACCAGGGCTTCGCGCACGGTTTGCACAATGGCCTCGGCATAGTCGCGGGCCTGCCGCAGCTGCTCGGTACTGCGCTTGAGGCTATCGATATCCACCAGCACCACAACGGCCCCATCGATGCGGTTATCCAGGGTGCGATAGGGGCGAATGCGCAGGTCATACCAGCGCCCGTCCTGGTCCTGCACCTCCTGGCTGGTTTGCTCCAGGGTGTTGATCACCGCTAAAATACGCGCTTCTAAATCGGTGAGGGTGAGGCGGTGGTTGATATCGCTCAGGGGGCGACCGATGTCGGTGGCGATCAGGTTAAACAACTGGGCAGCGGTGGGGGTAAAGCGGCGAATGCGCAGGTCGGCTTCCAGCATTAAAACGGGAATGTGAATGCTGCTGAGCAGATTTTGAAAGTCGTCGCTGATGCGGGTGGCCTCCGCATTGCGGCGATAGAGTTCGTCGTTGATGGTGCCGAGTTCTTCGTTGGTGGCCTGGATCTCCTCTTTGGCGGTTTGCAGTTCTTCGTTAGTGCTCTGCAACTCCTCATTGCTGGAGAGAATTTCTTCGTTGGCGGCCCGCAAATTTTGGTTGGTGGCCTCCTGCTCCTGAATAATTGACTGCAGATGAGAACGAGTGGTGTCGAGATCGTGCTGGAGGGTGAGGTTCTCCTGACGGTACTGCTCGATGGCCGCCGCCATGCCCGCAGGCTCTGGCTCTAAAGGCTGGCTGGGCGGCGTAGGGGCCTGCTGGCCTGCTCCTGCGGTGGCTCCTGCGGCTGCCCCCTCCTCGGGCAACCGATCGCTAAACAGCACCAGATAGTAGTCTTGGTCGACGGTCCCAGGACTGAAGGGCAAAATGCTGATTTGCACCGGGCGGGGGCGATCGCCGGTCTCCAGCAGCAGCGATCGCCGTTCGACCGGCTGGTGAAGCTGTTTGGCCTGGTAGAGCGCGGTGCGCAGATCTAGCCGCAGACTCTCTTTGGCCATGTTTAGCAAGTTGAGGCTGGCCCGACCTGGGGCAGGTTCTAAATAGGTACCCGTTTGGCCGCGGAACTGCAAAATTTCCAGCCGATCATTCACCAGCACCCCAGTCGGGCCGTAGTGGCTGAGCACAATCTGGTCGGCCAGACTGTAAAGGTCGATCTCGCCGGGGGGCTCTGCCATAGTGCGGGGGCGCGGCCCCAGGGGGACGGGGGTATAGCTGCTGGGGTCAAAGTCAAAGTTCAGCTGCAAAACCGACGACTGCTTGGCATAGAGCTTGTGTTTGCTGTCGACCAGCGCAAACAGGTGGCCAAATTCGCCCACGGTTTCGGAAGAACCCAGCAGCAAAAAGCCTTCGGGCCTCAGCCCGTAGTGAAACATCGGCAGGAGTTTGCTTTGCAGGGTGGCGCCAAAATAGATCAGCACGTTCCGGCAGCTGATCAGATCTAGCCGCGAAAAGGGGGGGTCGCCAATCAAATTTTGGCGGGCAAAAATACACAGTTCGCGCACCACTGTATTGACCTGGTAGCCGCCGTCCGCCGCCACAAAAAACCGCTGCAGGCGATCGGGGGAAACATCCGCTACCTGGCTGGCCGAGTACCACCCCAGGCGGGCCGCTTCAATGGCGCGATCGTTGACATCGGTGGCAAAAATTTGAATCGGCGGGCTGACGGGCTGATGGTGCAGGTACTCTAACAGCGCGATCGCCAGGGAGTAGGCCTCTTCTCCGGTCGAGCAGCCCGCCACCCAAATCCGCAGCGGCACATCGGGGCTGCGATCGCGCAGCAGCGCCGGAAACACCGTCTGGGTCAGGGCGCTAAACACCTCAGCATCGCGAAAAAAGCTGGTCACCCCGATCAAAATTTCCTGGTAGAGGGCCTGCCCTTCGGCGGGGTTGGCGAAGAGGTAGTCGCGGTAGCTGGCCAGGCTTTCTAAGTGGTGCAGCGCCATGCGACGAAAGATGCGGCGCTCCAGGGTGGTCGGCTTGTACTGAGTAAAATCGACTTTGGTTTGGGTCTTGAGCCGATTGAGAATGTCCGGTAGGGCATCTGACCCCTCCCGCGATGGCGGCACCGGCACGACCGGACTGGGCTGCCGAACGTAGGGATGGGTGCTGAGGCTGGCCAGGGTCTGGGCGATTTCGGTCGGGGTCTGAATAAAATCGATCTGCCCGGTGGCGATCGCCGTGTGGGGCATGCTGCTAAATCTGGCCGACGCTTCTAGCTGGGCCAGGGTAATGCCCCCCGCCGCTTTGATCGCCTCCAGGCCCAGGGTGCCGTCGGCATCGGCCCCTGACAGCACTACCCCAATCGCCTTGTTGCCCCGTTCGTTCGCGAGGGACTCAAAGAA
>PYGV01000002.1 GCA_003022385.1 filamentous cyanobacterium CCP3
ATTGGGGACCAACCTGGACACTGGTTGGGAAGTTGAACGATTCAACTTCACTCAAAACGTGCGACTTCGTGTCGCACCGACTGGGTTCATTCTAGATCCGGTCTCTCGCTTTGCTGAAACGAGGGATCTGGATAGTTCCCCGTTTTCCTTACCGAAAACGGAGATAACCCGATGTTTTTAGACAACACCCCAGAGGGCGATCGCCCCGACAGTTTCGCGTTGCCGAGCTATCGGCAAGAGACCCTGCGCCATATTTTGCTGGGCGATTACGGTGCCATTGTCGATGGCATTAGCCACCTGGTCTCGCTGGGCTACTGCGATAGATTTGCCTGGTCAGAACCCATCCCCACCGGGCGCAGCGGCGAATATATCAGCGTCATGACCCGCAGGCGAGGAGTCACCAGGCCTTGAGGGCTGGCGCTGTGGGTTAGATAGAGCACTCAACGGAACCCAGCAGGCTCGCTACTGTTGGGTTCTGCTTTGCTTAACCTCACCTGCGGCGTCTGGAGAGCCGTGGCGCTGGCGCTAGGGCGTTGTTTGGTTGGGCAATAGCGTTGTCGCGATCGCAAACCCAGTTCGTAATCCTCACAACGCTGTTGCCCTTCATCGCAATTCCGTTCTCATTGCCCGCAACGCTGTTGTCACCGGTCGCAACGGCGTTGTCATGGGCTGCAATGGCATTGCGATCGCCCACAACTCTGTTCTCAGCTGTCGCAATCTGGTTCGTCCACGGGCGAAGGCATAATCAATTGGGCATTGTGAATCTAGGCAAGACAGCACCGGGCGATCGGTGTGCATTTTGCCCATCTCTACTCCCCACCCCAGCCGCTATGACCGACATGACCCGCCGCCTCGCGCCCAAGCGCATTGCTCAAGATATTCAAGCCCTCAACAGTTTGGCAGTGATCGCTAATTACGCGCCTATGCGCCCAGAGGCGGCGTACCAAAACCTGCAGCAGGCTTACCAAACCATGCAGCAGAGCCAGCACGACGAAGCTGTGATGGAAGCGACCTTAAAAGCTACCCGCGACCATACCCGCAAGGCCGAGTGGGCCTTCCACAATGCCGTTTTGGCCATGAAGCAGTCTATCCTGGCGCAGTTCGGCCCAAATAGCGACGAAATTCAGGCGATTGGCTACACCAAAGCATCTAAGCGCAAGCGATCCAGCCGCCAAAAGCCCCCTGTGGTAGACAAAGACAGTCCTGGTTAATTGAAGCGAGAGTTAGCAGCCGTGCTGAGTACGCAATTCTGCCTGACTGACCAAACTCACGCCAAGGCTCTGCCTTGGCGTGGATAGGAAAAAGGCTTCACCTTTTACAAGCAAGTGGCATAGCCACTTTAAGAACAGTTCCAGGTCAATCCTGAAAATAAGTACTGCTCACGAAGCGACAAAGTTTTAGGATTTTTGGCAGTCGATTGGGCACCAGCCTCAGCGATTGGCATACCATTCGTCCAAGTTCATCCCCCACAATTGGCTATGTCAACGTCTTCTGATGCTCGTCGCTACGCCCCCGCCACTGAGCGCAACCGCGAGCCCATTCTGGCGGTGCTTCAGCGAGTGCTGCCCGCGACTGGCACCGTGCTCGAAGTGTCGAGCGGTACCGGAGAACACGCCGCGTACTTTGCGCCGCGTTTGGCTCCCCGGCAGTGGTTGCCCTCCGACCTTGACCCCGGTGCCCGAGCCAGCATCGCCGCCTGGCGTGAGGCCGCACCGGCTGCCAACCTGCACGCGCCCCTGGCTTTAGATGCGGCGGCTCCCCTGTGGCCCGTCGAGTCAGAGAACTTTTGCGATTTGCGCCCTGAGCCAGATCTGCAAGAGTACCCGATCACCGCCCTCGTCAACATCAATATGATTCACATTGCGCCCTGGGCCGCTTGCCGAGGGCTGCTGGCCGGGGCCGGGCGAATTTTGCCGCCGGGCGGTATTTTGGTCCTCTACGGCCCCTACAAGCAAAACGGGCAGCACACTGCCCCCAGCAACGCAGCTTTCGACACCAGCCTGCAGGCCCAAAACCCAGAGTGGGGCGTGCGCGATTTAGACGCCGTGGTCGCCGCCGCCAAGGTGCACCATCTGGCGCTGGTCGAGACCATTGCTATGCCTGCCAACAATCTTTCGGTGGTGTTTAGAGCGATCGGTTAGCGCCATAACCGTTTCGCTAAGGCTGTTTCGTTAGACTATTTCGTTAAACTATGGCTAACCTGCACTCTGAGGTCGCCATGATTGTCAGCAGCCTTCAGTTTTTAACCAGCGATGCCACCTATCACGATCTGGCCCTGCGCTGTCAGGAGTATCTGCACTATCGGCAGGGCTGGGCCGACCAGCGCCAGCTAGCCGAAGACATGCTGTTTAACCTGCTGGTGGAATATTTGGTTGAGGCGGGGGTGCCCCGTTCCCACGCTGAGCAGTTCTGCACCGACAGCGACAACCTGACCGAGCTGGCCATGCGCATTTCATCCACCCTTGGCCCGGTTGTTGCCTAACCGTCTAACCCCGCTGTCCCGGTGCCGCAGATCAGAGCGCAGACAACTTCGCCGGGCTGTGGCTGATACTGGTTGGTCATCAGGGCCGCGATTGCTGCGCCCCCGCTCAGCTCTGCCGCTACCCCCAGCTCAAACCACAGCCAGCGGCAGGCCTCAGCCATTGCCTCATCGCTGACCAGCACGCATTGATCGACGTGATGGCGAATAATCTCGAAGTTTAGGGCTTCGGTCTTGCGAGGGGCGAGGGTGTTGGCCAGGGTGGGGGTGGCCTCTAGCTCAACAATGTGGCCAGCCTCAACACTGGTTTTGAGGGTGGGTGCGCCTACTGGCTCAATGCCGACAATGCGAATTTCAGGCCTGATTGCCTTCGCCGTCAGACTGACGCCCGCAATCAAACCGCCGCCGCCGATCGCCACCAGCAGCGTATCCACCTGGGGCAGGTCGGCCAAAATTTCCAGGGCCAGGGTGCCCTGCCCGGCGATCACGCGCGGGTCGTTGAAGGGGTGAATGTAGGTGAGACCCTGGGTTTTAGCGACGGTCATGGCGGCGCGGTTGGCGTCATCCCAGTCGTTGCCCTCAAACACCACCTGGGCTCCCCACTGGCGCAATCGTTCTGCCTTGGCGGCGGGCACGTTGCGGCCCAGGTAAATGGTGGCGGGCACCTGGGCCAGCCAGCCTGCGTAGGCCACGGCCAGCCCGTGGTTGCCCCCCGACGCCGTAATCATGCCCCGCTGTAGTTCGGCTTCGGAGAGGCTTTTGAGCGTATTCACCGCACCCCTGGCCTTGAAAGAACCCGTCACCTGTAGGCAGTCGAGCTTGAGCCACAGGTCGGGGCAGCCGGGGATGGGCTGCTTGAGGGCGATCGCGGGCACCAGCGGCGTATGGCGAATGTAGGGGGCTGTGCGGGTACGGGCCGCCTTCACCTCATCCAGGGTGGGAAATAAGAGGGATGTCACAGCGTTGCTTTAAATACGGTGCTCTAGATTAGCTGCTGGCTGTGGAGAAAGAAGTACACCAGCCGAGCCAGGCTGAGGCCAATAAACGATACCAAAATAATCGTTATAGAGACAGTGACAAGATCTCGAACAGCTTTCATGGACGTCCTAAAGCGCTATGGTTGATCAGTATTCTCCCCTGGAGAGGGAAGCTGAGGGGCAAATGCTCATGAATCGTCGCAGCTTTTTAGCGGGGGCGGGCGGGTTAACCGTCACGGCCCTGCTAGCCGGGTGCCAGCGCGTGACAGGCCCTAGCCTGCGGCTGGCGATGTTGACCAATGCCGTACCAGCTCAGCTGCTCGATGCCTTTCAGCAGTTGCCCCAGGGCAGCAACATCGCCGTCACCCCCGAAGACGCGCTGGTGGAGCTGTACGCGCTATTGCAGCAGTGGCACGACCAAACGGAGGACGAGGAGGCTGCGGCAAGGGCCGACTGGGTAAGTTTGGCCGACTACTGGCTGGCCCCCGCCATTCGCCAGGAGCTGGTACAGCCGCTGGAGGTCTCGGCCCTCACCCACTGGGATGAGCTAGCGGCGGTCTGGCCCGAGCTGGTGCGCCGCAGTGCCGAGGGAAGGCTCAGCCCCGACGGCCGCATTTGGGCCGTGCCCTACCGCTGGAGCCACTTGGTGGTGCTCTACGATCGCGATCGCCTGCCGCGCGGCAGCGCCCCACTCACCACCTGGGCCGACCTGCTGCGCCCCGAACTCCGGCGACGACTGGTGCTGCCCAACCACCCTCGCCTGGTGCTGGGCCTGGCCCAAAAGGCGCTGGGTGCCTCAGCCAACACCGAAGACCCGGCGGCGGTAGAGGGTCTAGAACCCTTTCTGGCCAATTTGCACAACCAGGTGCGCGTCTACGACTCTGACCACTACCTCGAAATGCTGCTGATTGGCGATGCTACCACGGCGGTGGTCTGGTCCGATGACGCCCTGCCCCTGCTGAAGCAGTACCGCAATCTGGGGGTGGCCGTACCGCCCGAGGGTACGCTGCTCAGCGCCCAGCTTTGGGTGCGACCTCAGGCGATCGCCTCCGTTTCAGAGCAGGCGGCATCCACCGCCCTCAACTGGCTCGACTTTTGCCTGGATGACGACTTTGCCACGCAGCTCGCTATCTTTGGCCAGGGCACCTCGACCCGGCTGTGGGGAATCGAGCGATCGCAGCTACCCGAGCCCCTGCAAACGCCGCCCGCCCTGACGCTAACCCCCGATGTAGCTGACCAAAGCGAGTTTTTACTGCCCCTCAGCGCCGCCGCTGAAGACCGCTACAGCCAGCTGTGGCAGAGCTTGCGCAGCTAAAGTCAAGAATGCCGGGCTAGTTGACACTCGGCGGTGACGTTACCTCGGCACGTTGCAGACTGTCCTCAGCCGCTGCGGCCTGAGCCGCCTGCTGGCGACGCTCACTCTCGGCTACCAAATTGCGCTGAAGCAGCACAATCAACCCCGCATCCAGGTTGGCTGAGCAGGTTTGAACGTTGTCGTCTAAGGCTTGGGATGAGGGCAGGGGCGCGACGGGTTGGTTGATGAAGTCACAGGCGTAGAGGCCCATCATGCGGTAGTTGCGCGAATTGCCCTGGAAAAAGCGCAGGTTGTAGCCAAAGTCGCGGGCGGTGGTGCCAAACTGGTTGAGCACCGCGTAGCGCTCGTTGTAGGTCAAAATTGACCAGATCTGCGGGTTGATCACCACATCGATCACGGTCGTACCCGAGTCTTCGATCTGGTAAGAGATCCAAGAGTCCACCAGGCGACGACCGCCCAGGTGCGAGGTCAGCGAGTCGCGGTTCCACCACAGGCTGGGCAGGGTCATGGTGTCGGCGGAAGCTCGGCGGCTGTCGCTCGACAGCGACCCATCGACAATGCGATCGGTAAAGCTGTCCCCGTTGGGCAGCGTCGCGGTAGGAAACACCAAAAGCTCACAGAAAGTTTGATTGAGCTGGGGCGATCGCTCAGGCCAGTAGGGCGTCAGCATCTCGCTGGGGCAGTCTGTCTGAGCCTTAGCCGAGAGCGGTGCGGTTATGAGCATTGCGCCTGCGATCGCAAGCATGCCCCGCCGCCCTGGCCGCAGTCTGCGCCAGCCGTTGGCCCGAGCACGGACCTGCTCCTGTCCCTGAGGGGGTCTCAGACCCCGTCGTGAGCACTGCCCCGCTGCTGGTGAATGGCCTGTCTCTCTGTCCATGATCTCGCCCTTTCAGGGTTGCCCTAGCTAAAAATTAAGCGGCTGCGATGCACGTGCTGTAGGCCTATGGCCTGGCTTGCCACCTGCTCTATAAGGGTGACGACTTGCTCCGGGCGCAGCAGGTTCCCATCGTTGCGACAGTTACCAACTGCTCTCAGCCAAACTCCGTATTCTCCCTGAGCATATTCTAGCCCCGGCGGCAGCGGTTGTTCGGCTGCTACCAGCGCCAGCTCGTGGAGGCGCTCCCGCAGGTTCACCATCTGGGTTTTGCCCGACTTGGTTTTCTTCTCCCACAGACATTCTTCCAGGGCCATCACCGCATCAATCCACTCGCGCCACGGAGCGGGTTCGTTATGCCCCGGGGTGAGCCGCAGGTAGTACTCGGCTCGGTCCAACCGCTTGGTAGCTGAGGGCTCATCGAGGGGCACCTCAGCAATGTCGTAGAGGGGAATCTCGGGCGGCAGCTGGGCGGCTAGCTGCTGTAAAAAGTCGGCGGGGGCGATCGCGCGGGTCAGCTCAAAATCAACCACCTCGCCGCTGCTGGTGGCCCCCAGGGGCAGCGCATTGGCAGGCGACAGCCTCGGCCCTGGGTGAAAGCCGCCGGTAAAGGCAATTGGCAACCCGGCTCGCCTGAGGGCGCGATCGAACAGGCGCACCAGATCCAGGTGGCCCAGCAGTGCCATCGAACCCAGCTTGCCCAGGGTGATCCGCAGGCGCTGCACCCGCTCGGAGCTGGGCTGGCTGTGGCCCGCAAAGGCCGGAATGGGCGGCGGCGGCACCACGATGTTGTGGCCAAAGTCGGGGCCGCAGACGCCGCAGTGGCTGCATCCCTCAAAGGAACAGTCGGGTACTGTGGCTTCTTCTAAAGCGCGGTGCAGATCCTCTTTGAGCCAGGCTTTGTCGATCCCGGTATCGAGGTGGTCCCAGGGCAGGGGGGCATCCAGGCTGCTGGCGCCCTCGGCGGTGTCCATCACGTTCCATTCGCCCTGGTCGACCTGGCGATATTTTAGGGTCAGTCCGGCTTCGTCGATGGCCTGGGTCCAGGCTTTAAAGGCGGTTTCTAAGCTTTCCCACCAGCTATCCATACCGGCTCCCAGTTCCCAGGCGCGGCGCACCACCGAACCGAGGCGGCGATCGCCCCGCCCGACAAAGTCTTCCATCGCCGAAATTCGCACGTCGGTAAAGTTGACCTTGGCCCAGCGCAGGCCCCTAAACTCCTCGCGCAGCAGCCGCTGCTTGCGCAAAAACTCCTCCGTCGACACCGAGTGCCACTGAAACGGGGTGTGGGGCTTGGGGGTGAAGTTGGAAATAGTGATATTAAAGGACATTGGCCGCCGCCCCTGCACGGTGCAGCTCTGGCGCAGCCACCGCACGGTTTCGGCAATACCCAGCACATCCACGTCGGTTTCGCCGGGTAGGCCAATCATGAAGTAGAGCTTAACCCGACTCCAGCCCTGCTCGTGGGCGGTTTTGATGCCGCGCAGGAGCTCCTCATTGGTCAACCCTTTATTGATGATGTCGCGCATCCGCTGGGTGCCCGCCTCCGGGGCAAAGGTCAGCCCGGTGAGGCGGGTGCCGCCAACAATATGGGCAATGTTTTCGTCAAAGCGATCGACCCGCTGGCTGGGCAGCGACAGCGAAATATTCTCGTCTTTGAGCCGGTTTTTGACCTCTACCCCTACCGCAGGCAGAGCTAGATAGTCAGAGCAGCTCAGCGACAGCAGCGAAAACTCGTTGTAGCCGGTTTTGCGCATGCCTGTCTCGATCGCATCGACCACCGCCTCCGGCTCCACATCGCGGGCCGGACGAGTGAGCATACCCGGCTGACAAAAGCGGCAGCCCCGGGTGCAGCCCCGGCGAATTTCCACCGTCAGGCGATCGTGAACCGTTTCGACGTAGGGCACCAGGCCCATGGCGTAGGCGGGGATCGGGGTGGCCACCCGACGCAGCACCCGCCTGGGCACATCAGACCGATGGGGGTACACCGAGCCGTCGTCTGCCATGGTGTAGAACTGGGGCACATACACCCCCGGCACCTGAGCCAGATCGAGCAGCAGCGCTTCGCGGCTGAGACCAGCGGCTTTGCCCTCCTCAATCACCAGGGCGATTTCGGGCAGCAGCTCTTCGCCATCGCCGAGGGCGACAAAGTCAAAAAAGTCGGCGTAGGGTTCGGGGTTGGAGGTGGCGGTCTGCCCACCGGCAAAAATCAAAGGCCAGGAGCCCGCTTCTACGGCAAAGCTCCCGGCCTGACTGCGCTCTTGCCAGGTCAGGGGAATACCTGCCAGGGAGAGCATTTCGAGAATGTTGGTGGCTCCTAGCTCGTAGCTGAGGCTAAAGCCCAAAATGTCGAAGTCAGTCAGCGATCGCTGCGACTCGACGGCGAACAGCGGTGTCTCGGTTGCCTTAAGCTTGGTGGCCAGATCGGCGGCGGGCAGGTAGGCGCGATCGCACAGCTGCCTGGGCTGGGCATTTAAGATGCTGTAGAGAATAATGTGGCCCAGGTTAGACGCTCCAACCTCGTAGACCTCGGGGTAGGTTAACACCCAGCGAACTGCAGCCTGATGCCAGGGTTTATGAACAGCGCCCAACTCATTGCCCAGGTAGCGACCTGGCCGAGAGACATCTGCCGCAACCAATGTATTAACTGATACAGACACAACCTAGCTGCCCCAACGCTCACAGTACGACCTCCATACTATAGCGGGCGAAGGGTAGGCTCCGTCAGAATTGAGCTTTAGGCTGCCGCAGGCACAAACTGAGGTAGTTCATCCACCATTTCAAAGGCGCGGTCGAGCTGGGTCAGCTCAAACACGATGCGAATGGTGGGTGGCACCGAGCACAGGCACAGGCGCTTTTGCAGCTGCCGGGCGTGCTTGAGCGCCGACACCAGGGAGATCAACCCGGCGCTGTCGAGAGACTCCACCTGGCTCATGTCCACGAATAGTCCACTCGCCAAATCAGACTGAATGTTCTGCATGAGAGAGGCGTGGAATTCGGGGGCGTTAGAGGCATTTAGGGAGCCCTGAGCTTGAAAAATAGCCATTTCCTTAGTCATCGTCTGCATACTGGGTACACTCCAGATTTGGATAATGTTAAAAACTATTAAAGCCGTCAAGCTTACTTTAAGAAGGTAATCGGAATTACTTCAGCCTGGTCATTTTCTGTCGCCCTATTGGCCGTAACTTGATATAGATTCAGACCTTGTTAAGTAAATACCTACGTGAATCTACTGAACATATCTCCAAGGGATGAATTCTTTTGTGATTTGGATCACGGTTCTTTGTGGTAGATTTCACAACTTTTGGAGGGCCTGGTCACTGGCTAGCTGAGGCCAAGGGCCGACAATAGTCAGTAATTAAGTCACGCTCAGGTGATGGTTCATGGCCCCCACATTGTCCATTCGTCGACTGGTAGAGCAAGCCCTTCACAGCGGGCTACTGACCCCTGACATCGAGCAGGGCATTAACTCTGAACTTACTCGGCTTGGGTACTTACCGATTGGTGACTCCGAAGCGTTAGAACTCCTTATGTACGAAATGGACGAAGGTCGCATTCGCCTAGTTCCAGGGCTGGGTGTCTACGGCGAACCCGTGAAGCAGCCAATACCTGGCTAGACAAACAAAGACTGAGGCGCTAAGCATGCCGAGCCTGACCTGACTGCTAGCATTGTCAGGGCATCGCTCGGGTTTCTTGCCGGTAGCCAAACCATCTTTGTAAAAGCTTCACAACTCCTATCCGGATTTTTACGGAGCTTTAGGGCAGGCGGCTTTGAGACGATTTTGAGCCGCCTTTATTCTGACGAATTTGCCGCCGCCTGGTGGTCGGCCCACAGCGATCGCACAAATTCACCGATACCCATCGCTTCTCCGCCAGAGCTGGCTGCTGAACCCGGGGCTGAGTCCTTGGCTGACAGGGTCGCCAGTAGTGGAATGACCTCGGTGTCCAGCGCGGGCTGTAGCTGCTCCAGGGGCCAGAGCATATCTGGCACAGCGACTTGATTGAGGTCGGGGGCCGCGGTGCCGAGGGCCGTGCCCAGAGGGATAATCTCTGTCTCGTTGACCAGGGCCAGAGGCCGTATCCAACCCGTGAGACGAGATTCCAACACCTGAATTACCTCGGCATAGAGGCGAGTCTGGCGGCACTCTAAAAATACGATTTGGCCTGCAACCAGGGATGTCATAGCTCACTAGATGTCGATCGTGCTTGGCGTGCTTGGGGTTACGTGAGAGCCGATGCGGTAGGTCAGAGCGATCGCGTCGGCTGTCTGCTGCTTTATGGTAGCCATTGCGCTGCCCCAACAGCATGGGCGAGATTACCTGAGCTAGCCTTTGGCAGCCCGGACGACCTATACCTGGACGAGCAACCGGCAGCGGTAGGTAGCCTCAGTACAGCATTCAGTACAGTGTGAAGATGGGCTTAACCATTCTGGTGATGGCTGTAGATTTGGTCTGGTTCACCCCCAGTACCATGCCAAAGCCATCATGAAGTTTTATGATGAGGGTGGGATTAGCCAGAGACGAGACGCTGCTAACGTGTCTTTGAGTCGCCTGGTCAGGGGATGCTGCTCTTTAGGCTGTTTAAGGACAGGCCGTTCTAGAGCTAAGGCTATTCTAGAGCTGAGTCTGCTCAGGGCTGAGCAAGTGGCACAGTAAGAGGTGGCACGAGGCCCGCACGCAGTCTGCTAGGACTGCCCCTGATTGGTGGTTTCTCCACTTGCCCTTACATCAAGCTCCTTCTATTAGGCGCTTTGAAAAGGCCCTTTGAAGTAGGCAAAGAGGTATTGCTGTGTCAGTTGAGACCATCGAGCGGACAACTACGTCCACGATTAAAAAGCCTGCTCCCCGCTACCGGGTGTTGCTCCACAATGACGATTTCAACTCAATGGAATACGTGGTTGAATCGCTGATTAAGGTAGTGCCCAGCCTGACCATGCCCCAGGCGGTCGATATTATGATGCAGGCCCACACCGCTGGGGTCGCGCTGGTCATCACCTGCGCTATGGAGCACGCCGAGTTTTATAGTGAAGGGCTGTGTAACCTAGGTCTAAGCAGCACGATCGAACCGGATGAATAAGTGGCCTTGGCCTAAGCTGGCCAGCTTCCCGCCTCTGGGGCGGGTGCTGATATTTTTGCTGATTGTGGTAGCGATCTGGCTGCCCTTGGCGCTACCGCTCTACTGGCTGGCCGGTCGAGGAGCCCTGCCGGGCGGTGATCTGTTTCCGACGGCACTGCTCTACATTATTTTTCTGGTAGTGCTGCCCCGCTGGGAGCGACAGGTGCGCGGCGAGCCCTATCCCTGGGTCAAGCTAGGGTTTGCGGGGCGTCGAGAACTTGCTCAAGGAATGGCGACTGGAGCTACGATTGGGGCGTTGAGTATTGCGGTGCTGGCGACAGTGCAGCTGCTCTTAGGGTGGGCCGCCCTTGATCCTGCCAGAGCGCAGGGGCTGGGTCTGCTTCAGATTGGCCTGGTGGGGGCGTTGGCCGCTACCGCCGTGGGCTGGTCAGAGGAAGTGCTGTTTCGCGGCTGGCTGCTGCGGGAGCTAGAACAGGGCTGGGTGCCTGCGGTAGCCCTGGGCGCAACCAGCTTGATTTTTGCGATCGCCCACTTTATCAAACCCCTCGACGCCATTTTGGTGCTGCTGCCCCAGTTTGCCGGGCTGCTGCTGCTGGGTCTGGTGCTGGGGTGGGCCAGACGAATTCCGGTAGGTCTTGGCAAAACGGGGTTGGGGCACCCGGTTGGGCTGCACGCCGGACTGGTGTGGGGCTATTACCTGTTAGAGGTAGGCAACCTGCTGCAGCCTACCGGCACGGTGCCCGCCTGGGTGACCGGTCTCGATGGCAACCCTCTGGCCGGTCTGCTGGGGCTAACGCTGCTTGCGGGGCTTGGCGCTTTGACGTTTCGCTGGAGCCGTCCGCTCCGCTAAAGACCGGCTAGCCAATTCCATCAGCTGGTTTTGGGCGCTGCGGGTTGCCTCTCCCGCCTGGGGACGGCGCTGGTTGTAGCTGCCGTCGTCGGCCATATCCCAGGCCTGGCGGTTGTCCTCCAGGCAGAGGGTCAAAATTGCCTTCAGTTCTTTGCGGAGGACAGGCTCAGCGATGGGCACCATGACCTCGACCCGGCGATCGAGGTTGCGGGGCATCCAGTCGGCGCTGCCCAGCAGGAAAATTTCCCTGCCGCCATTTTGAAAGTAAATAATGCGGGAATGTTCTAAAAACTGCCCGACGATACTGATGACTCTGATATTGTCGCTCACCCCTGGCACCCCCGGCCGCAGGCAGCAGATGCCTCGAATAATGAGATCGACGACCACCCCGGCCTGGGATGCTCGATAGAGTAAGGCAATCAGGTCGGGATCAACCAGCGAGTTCATCTTGGCGATAATGCGCCCGCCTTTTCCTTTGGCCTGTAGAGCAATTTCCTGCTCGATGAGTTCCATTAACCGCTGGCGCAGGGTGAGGGGGGCCACCAGCAGCTGGCGATAGACCTGCTGGCGCGAGTAGCCTGTGAGGTAGTTAAACAGGTCAGAAATATCGGCTCCGATATCGTCTCGGGCGCTGAGCAGGCCCAAATCGGTGTAAAGGCGGGCGGTTTTGGGGTTGTAGTTGCCGGTGCCCACGTGATAATAACGCCGAATTTGCTCACCCTCGCGGCGCACAACCAGGGTCACTTTGCAGTGGGTTTTAAGCCCCACCAGCCCATAGACCACATGTACGCCCGACTGCTCCAGCTTGCGCGCCCAGTTGATGTTGTTTTCTTCGTCGAAGCGGGCTTTGATTTCGACGAGAACCGTGACCTGCTTGCCGTTCTCGGCCGCAGAAATCAGGGAGTTGACAATGGGAGAATCGCCTGAGGTACGGTACAGCGTCATTTTGATGGCCAGTACCTGCGGGTCGTGGGCCGCCTGGGTAATAAACCGCTGCACGGTGGCTGAAAACGAGTGGTAGGGGTGGTGCATCAGCTGATCCTGCCGCCGCAGCAGCGAGAACAGGTCTTCAGCAGTTTCCAGGGTTGTATCGTCAGCGTCGACTCTGGGGGGGCTCAGGTTTTCGATGGCTGGGGGAACGGTGGCCGTCCAGACGGGGGCTTTGAGATCGGGCAGAGGCAGGGCCATAAAGGTCATCAGGTCGCCCAGTCCAATCAGCCCGTCAATGTCATAGACGTCGGTTTCTGCCAGAGCCAGTTCTTCCATCAGCATGGCGCGTACTGGCCCAGGCGTATCTCGCTGAATTTCCATGCGTACTGCTGACCCGCCGCGGCGACGCTTGCGCAGCTCTTGCTCAATGGCCAACATGAGATCGTCGGCTTCGTCTTCCTCAACGGCCAAATCGGCGTTACGGGTGATGCGAAAGCCGTAGTGTTCCTGCACCACCATGCCGGGAAACAGCGTGGTCAGGTTGGCGGCAATCACCTGCTCCAGGGGCACCCCCAGCCAGTGACGGGGACGATCCTTGAAGTCTTGAGTACTGGGATCTTGAGTATTGGGGTCTTGAGCTTTGGGGTTCTGGGCTTCAGGGTTGGGCAACCGAATGAATCGGGGCAGCACCCGGGGCACTTTGACCCGAGCGAAGTGTGTTTGCTGAGTCCGGGGATCTTCAACCACTACTGCCAGGTTGAGGCTGAGGTTAGAAATGTAGGGAAAGGGGTGACCCGGATCGACCGCTAGCGGGGTTAAAACCGGGAAGATTTGCTCGTCGAAATAGTCGCGGCAGTAGATTTGCTGGGCTTCGGTGAGGTCGGTGTGGTCGAGCAGCCAGATTCCCTGGGCAGCCATCTGCTGCCGCAGACGGTGGGTAAATGACTGGTGCTGATTTTCGACCATGGGGCGCAGGGCAGCGCTAATGGCGCTGAGGTGCTCCTCAGGAGACAGTCCGTCGGGCGATCGCTTGCTGACCTGGGCTTCGATCTGCCGCTTGAGAGCCGCCACCCGCACCATAAAGTACTCGTCCAGGTTGGTGCTAAAAATGGCCAAAAACTTTAACGCTTCCAGCAGGGGGGTACGATCGTCAAGCGCTTCGTGGAGCACGCGACGATTGAACTCAAGCCAGCTCAGCTCGCGGCTGATGTAGTACTGGGGGGCGCTGAGACTGGGGGTAGATTTATTGCTGTGACGTCCACCGCTATGACGTTCTGTCGTAGCCATCGTTAGGCCTCTCCTAAAGACGACTCCCCGGCTCCAAATACAGCCTCCTCCTGCCCCTGCCACCATTCGCCTAGATCCATCAGCGCCTGGTGGAGTGCAGCTACCTCAGCGGCATAGGTTTCGGGGTCAAGCTGGGGCCGCTGCTCCTGCAGGAGCTGAAGTCGCCACTGAATGAGCAGCCAGGGCTTGGAGAGCCCGTCGGTAGCTTCGATGTAGCTCGCCCAGTCCTTGCCGTCCATAGGTGCCTCTTGTGCTGCATGGTGGTGGCCTCTAGACCAGTCTGTGACTGGCGCTGCGGCTGCTGGCGGGTTAGCCCCGGTGATCAGCGCTGTTGATGGCCAAAAACCCGATTGTTAAGGCTTAGTTAACCATAGTAACGCGCATCAGGCCGGAGACCCAGTCCCCGGCCTGATGCCGTTGAGCTAACGGTTATCGCTACTGGCGCTGCTTAAAAGAGGCCAGCCACTCGCGCAGCTCGTTGGCCGCGACTTCGCGCCCCCCCAGGCCAAAGGCGATCGCAATCGCTACCGCGATCGCCCCCAGCAGCAGCCCAAAGGCAAGGTTGACAATATCTGGAGCAACCCCCATCTGTTGCAGAGCCATCGCGCCAACAAAAATCAAAATGGCAATGCGAGCCGCCTGGGCCAATATTTTGGCCTGACCTGACCCCATCGAATTGACCAGACGAAAGGCCAGGTTAGCCAGGTAGAGGCCAATTGCAAACACCACTACACCGCTCAGCACCCGCGCCCCGATCCGCAGAATGGCTCGCACCATGTCTGTGAGTCCGGCAAAGTTGAGAATCTCTGTGGCCGTTACCACGCCAAACAGCACAACTCCAACCAGGGCGATAATGCCGACCAGCTCTGAAGGTGTCGGGCCGGGGGTCTGCACAGATGCGATCGGGCGACCCTCGGCATCGAGGCCAGGCTGTACGGTTGTCGCTTGGGTGCTCAGGTTGAGATCTGGCAGCCCGAGAGCCCCCATAATGTTGTCAAAGCCTGCCCCTCGCAGCAGGCTCGTGACCAGGTCGGCCACAAAGCGCCCGACAAAGTAGGCCGCCGCGATCACGATCCCAGCCATAATGATCTGGGGAATGGCGGCGAGCACCTGCTCCAGCATCAAAATGGCGGGAGCCGAAATCGCTTCGATATCGAGTTCGTTCAGGGCGGCTACCACGGCTGGTATCAGGACCAGCACGTAGGCCACGGTGCCCGCCAGACTCGACAGGGACATGCCCCCGGTCGTAGTCGAGCTGGTCGATTGAAGCCCCATACGGTGGCCCAGCTGATCGGCCCCAGCGGCCAGCAGCAAGTTAGTCACCACCCCGCGCACGATGCGGGCAATCACCCAGCCAATGGCGAGCACAATAGCCGCCGTCACAATCCGAGGAATGGCCTGCAGGAAGGAGTTGATCAGGCCTTCTACCGGGGCTAGCAGGCCCGGCAGCTGCAGGGTGCCTAAAATCAGCGGAATAAACAGCAGCAGAATAAACCAGTACAGCACGTTGCCGATGGTTTCGTTCAACACGATCGGGCTGCTGCCCCGCTCTACGCCAGTCTGCTCGGCCAGGCGATCGTCGAGATTAAACCGCCCCAGGCCATTGATAACCAGCGATCGCACCAGCGTTGCCGTCACCCAGGCTACCCCCAGCAGCAGTAAGGCTCCACCAATGCGGGGCAGATAGAGGAAGATCTGGTCTAAAAAGTTGTTTAGCGGTGCCGATACCCCGGCTAGGTTGAGGACGTTCAACGCCGCTATGATGGCGAATAGAAAAATAACCCAGTACACCACCGTTGAGACCCATTTCTCAACCTGTACTGGGGTGTCAGATGGGCGACCCATAGCCCAGTTCGCCAATCGATCGTCTAGATTAGTACTGCGCAGAAGTTTGCGTACGGCGAACGCCACCAGGGTCGCAATCAGCCAGCCCAGCAGCAGTACTGCGATCGCCCCCAGCAGACTGGGCAAGAACTGCCCCAACCTTACCGTCGCTTCCTCCACGAAGCGATTGGGAGACGTCACCGGATTGGCCAGGGGCTCACTATAGTCAGGTTCAGCTCCAGGCTGTGAGACCTGGAGCAGTGTTACTGAGAAAAAGTCAATCATGATCCTTGTAGTTGAGAGCGTGCTGAAAGAGCATCGTGCACGAGATATCGTGCAGGGGGGCAGCTTGCGCGATCTCTACAATCGGCTATTAACTACAGGAAACAAACCGCCCAGGCCAGCTTAGTTGAGCCAGCGGGCCACCGCATCAGCCTAGAGACATAAGAGCGCCAAGGTTAGGTATGCTAGCCATCGCCAGGGCAATGTTCCTATACCGCTACCCGGGCTGATTCTCTCAGGAGACCGTCAGGATGTCTACCCGTCACGTGTTCGAACACAGTATTTCGGTGTGCGCTAGCGCTACTACGGTCGAGCAATGCCTGACTCAGCTCGATCTGATGCATCGCTGGCTCAACCCCGCCCTCCGCTGCGAACCCATTGGCGATTGGAGCACCGATGTCGGCGCCCAGAGCCGCTTTATGATTCAGCTGCCCTTCAAACAACCCACCCTTATCAGTACGGTGGTTGAGCGAGCCCCAGGGCTGATAGTGTGGTCGTTCCAGGGGTTTTTCGACGGTCGCGATCGCTGGGAATGCAGCCCCGATGCGACCGGTACAAGCCTGCTCAATCGCTTTGAATTTGAAATTTCTAATCCTGTGGTAGAAGCTGGATTCAACTGGTTTGCCGCCGATTGGACAAAACGCGATATGGCCGCTCAGCTACGTCGCCTCAAACAAGTGGCCGAAACCCTAAAAAATCGCTGCTAACTTAAGGTTTTCAAGGTGTAGCACCCTTGGCTTGGCTAAAGCGCCCGTCCGCCAGGTAGCGTTTCCTAACATGAGCTTGTCAACCGTTAGTCTTGTAGCAAGCTCAGGCGTTTTGAGAAACTTGCGCAACTGATAGTGCTCTACAGCTAAGTCGCTCAGCTATTGCTGCTCTGTCGAGCCATTGCGCAATCGCAACAGGTTCTCCAGACAATGCAAAGACCGTAGAGCGTTCAATCTCTACGGCCTAGCTAAGCTCATGGAGTTCAAATCTATCTTCTTAGCTCGAAGTAGTTTGAGCAGCCAGCATCTGCTTGAGCTTCTCCAGTTCTCCTGCCCAGCGTGGATCGGGTTGGACGGCGCCACTGCTGGTGGTTGCTGCTGGTGTAGCTTTGCGAGCGCTACCCTTACCGGAGCGCTTGGTGCCAGCTTCGCCACCAGAACGCGCCTCTGACTCGCCCTCAGGCTTGGTGCGGGGTAGGGCCTTCTCAATCTTGAGGGGCATATCGGCTAACACCTGACCGTTCAGCTTCTCGACAATTTCATCGGCCTTCTCATCGGTCTTGACGGTGACAAACCCAAACCCTCGACATTTCCCAGTTTTTTTGTCGGCAATGAGCTTTACAGAGACTAGATCAGCGTTGAAGTCAGCAAAAGCGCTTTCAAACTCCTGCCGTTCTAAGTCTTTAGAAAGATTGCCAACATAAAGGCGAATTGACATTTGAGATACCTCTGGTGTTCTAAAAGGCAAATGAATCGAGATCGATAACCTTGCCGAATCAAGTTTGAGCTTTAGGCCAACCGCTACCTGCCCACAGTGCCGCTAATTTAACCAACTATTATTAAGATTGCAGACTCTGACCTAGAAATAACAATCAGGTCGCATCAAAATGTCAAGCGTTAAGTCTTTTAATAGCTTAACAAATTTTGGCTCTGAAACCTGCCTAGATTCACTACCATTCGTTAGCACCTAAGCGCAGCCAAAACAATTGCAGAAACAGCACAGCATCGGTTTCATTTCGCTCCATCAAGGAGCCTTACAGAAGATAGCTCAAGCATTGTAAAAGCCGTCTAGATTCAGTCATCTCTCCCAGGAGAGAACTACTTTCAACCTGCTGGACAACGTTGAACGTCTTACCTTTCAGAAAGCCAGAGTTGTACCGACCAACTACACCACTTATCAAGGTAACACGGTATTTGCCCCTTGCTTAGCAAAATTGCTGGGCTCAGATTTAGCCTTTAAATAAAAACCAGCCGACGAGGGCTGGTTTGTTTGCTGTGTTGAGAGTAGGAGAACCCAGTACCTAACAACCCCAGAAGCCAACTCTTTGAGAGGCCAGGGAACCCAGGCATGTGTTTCTGTAAATTAATGTAACACTGACGGCGGCTTGTTGCAACATTGCTTTACATCAGCCGCTAACCGCCTCTAAGAATGGTCAAAATGCCAATACCGCTGCTGATGAGGCTGATTGTGGTGGCCCAAATGGGTCCATAGGCTGAGAAGCTGTGACGCTGATCGATTTTTACCTGGTCAATATCTACCCAAAGCATGCCGCCACCGTAGCGGCTCCAGCCAGTGACGGTAACCATCCGATCTGCCCAACCGGCTGGATGGGTTTGAGGCTGAAGTAAGCCTTGTAAAGTCGCCAGCGGCATAGGGTTAACTAGCTTTACTAGCCCTGATGCATCATCCAGGTAAAGATCCTGACAGCCCCAGTTGCCGGACCCGGTCAAGCCTCGCAGCTTGCCCCGCAGCGTGACCGGCTGCCCCTGTACCGGCAAGGATGCAGGGTGCAGCAGCAGGTTGGCGACCGTTTCCTCTGGTGGCCGGCTGGCTGGCGAGTGGCCAAACTCAGGAAAAAGCACGTTGATGCGCAGCAGCAGGCCTAACCCCAGCCCTAGCCACAGCCCGCCCATTAAAATGCTGGGATCTTGGTAGAGCCAGCTCAGGCGCTGCCAACCTAGCCGATTGACAACTCCCCCGATAAACCACAGGCCCATAGCCAGGCTGCCACCCGCTACTAAGCCCGCCAGGGGGCCTTTTTGCAGCAGCAGCAGGGGAAGTGACACGGTGGTCGAGGGGGGCCGCTGAGGTGCCTCGGATTCGAGAGTGAGGCCAGGTTGACCTCGGAGGATTGCCTGCTGATGGAGCCAGAGCAGCCGCTCGCCCAGCGGTTCGTGGGAGGCATTGACCCGCAGCCACTGACGATAGGGATTAAGTCCATCTATGGCTAAAAGAGTGCTGAGGATGCCTGCGCGATGGTCGGAGCCCGGCCCCCCATGGCCAACGCCCCTTGAGGCACCTTCTGAAGTAGCCAGCAGCCGACCTGGGGCAATCGCTTGACGGCTGCTGACAGGCATTAGTACCTCCAGGCTGGTGTGGAGCGGGTGCAGGGTGCCCTGCTGTTGCAGGTAGGTTGCGATCGCAGTCGTCGCCTCCACGACGACCTCAAGGGTCTGATCGGGGTGCTGGGTTAGGGCCACAACGCGGCGATCGCCCCAGCGGCAGCACAGCCGCGATAGCCACAGTACACCCTGTCGCAGCAGCCAAAACAGGCCATAAAAAAGACCTGCGCCGCCGCCCAGCAGGCCTCGAACTAGCGGTTGGCTAACAGTATCTGCCCTCTGAGCCAGCCAGTAGTACCCTGTATGCAGCAGCAGCAGCAGCAGCCCAACGGCTGAGAGCACGGGCAGGCTGCCGTTGATCAGGCGGGCCAGTTCGTAGCTGTAGAACGCGGTCAGAGTCTGATCTGATACCTGGTCTAAAAGCCCATGGCTAATCACAATTCGGGTATTGCGGGGCAGCCAGCCATAGCTAAAGCACAGGGGTGCCGGGTCGGCAATCAGCCGCAGCTCTGGCATGGGCCACCCCTGCTGACGGCACACCTGCCGCAGCAGGCGCAGCGTACCAGGGCTGTGGGTTTGCAGCTGACGAATCGATAGGGGGCGCTGGCGGTACCAGGCCGCCAGCAATCGATCCATCAGCCAGGGGCTGGCCAGCGCCAGCAGCACCAGCCCGGTGACAACCCAAATTGTGTAGCTTTGATAGGCTCCAGGCAGGCTGAGCCGAACGGGCCAGCGCACCCAGCGCAGCAGTCCGTCTACGGTCTTTAAAGTGAAGTGAAAGGCCCAGTTGATGATCCAAACCAGGGCGATCGCCGTTAGCCCCTGGCCCAGCCATAGGGCTAGGGGGCGCTTTGGTAAAGGCACCTGGCGCAGTGGTCGAGACGGCTGGGACCTGGGTGGCGGCGCGGCTGGCTCCGGTACAGCAGACTCTGCTAGTGACGGTAGTGGGGACGCCGAAGGGAAATCTCCAACTGGCCTGGTCTGTATATCTCTGGCTTCGGCGTCAGGCTGCTGATTGAGTTGTTGATAGTGAAACAGCGATCGCACCTCAGGTTCTGGAGTCTCCTGAACCGGCGTGGCCTGAGCCGCATCAGCGACCTCCTGGGGCGCAGGCTGAGCTGGTTTAACGGGCCGCTCTGCGGGAGCAGGTGCCAGCGGCTGGGGGGCGGCGGGTAACTGCGACAAGTTTTTGGCATTGTCTAAGGGGACGAAGCCACTCAAATCCGCCCCAGCGGCAGTGTGCGGCTTGGCGTCGGAGGTACTAGCGATCGCGGTCGATTTAGACTGGCTCAGAATCTGCTCAGCCCAATGCCAAGCCTGGGGGGAGGGGCTGTCGAGCAACCGGTGACAGAGTCGTTTGACCTGATCATCCTGGCCCAGGCGCTGGTGCACGCGCACTCGACCCATCAGGGCTTTGAGGTAGTAGGGCGATGCCGTCGGGAGCTGCTCTAGGCGCTGAAACCGGGCTAAGGCCTGATCATGGTCTTGGGCCTTAAAGGCTGCGATCGCCTGTTGGTAAAGGGCCTCAGCCGATAGTTTGTCGGCATGCTTAGAACCAGAGGCTGGAGAATTGGAGTCTATGGGCTGCGCCATACGCCACTATCAAAACTAGAAAAGCAGGAGGAGAAAAGTTCAAGCATAACCAACTATTCCCCATCTGTTTCTGTTTGCCTGCGCCTAGACTTTAAATAGTTGGGGTGTAGCAATCGCCGCCTGAGTCAGGAAATGATAACAGCGAAATACTGGACATGGCGATTGCGCACTCGCGGTATCCTGGCCAGAGCTGAAATGCCTGAACGTTATATAGCTGTAGCCAATCGTGTAGGACGTTTGGCAGACGAGCGTTCAAACGTTTGAACGGTTTAGTGACCCTGGCTATATCTTGCCCTTGCTGGCTAGCGCTGTCACCCGTGGGGTAGCACACCCTGACTGAGGAGCATGGTCGCTACCTAGACTAAAATTTTAGTCACAGTGTTGCCGCAACCTATGATCGCCTTGAGCTTATTTGTGGCTAGTTTTCTGGCCTGGTTTCTCAGCATGCTAGCGGGAGGCGGTAGCCCATTCATTCTAATTCCTATGATTTCGCTGCTGCTGGGTACGCAGGCCGTAGCCCCGGTTATTACTACCGGGCTGCTGATCGGGAATGCGCAGCGGGGATTGGTATTTTGGGATGACATCAACTGGAAGGTGACCGCATGGTACGTGCCGGGTGCCACCCTAGGCGCTCTCCTTGGCTCCTATGGGCTCACTCAAATTCACGCCGAGGGCCTACAGCTACTGCTGGGAGCGGGGCTATTGGCCATGGTCGTTAACCACTTGCTGCCTGCTAAAGAAAACTGTTTCACTATTCGGGCCTGGTATTTTTTGCCGCTGTCTTTAGTCAACGCTATTGGCTCCGCCCTAATTGGCAGCACCGGCCCGATTATGAACCCGCTGTACCTCAACTACGGGCTAGAAAAAGAAGCCATGGTGGCGACTAAAGCTTTTAATAAGGCCGTGCTGCATCTCGTTAAGCTGCTCGCCTATGCCACTTTTGGCAGCCTGAATGGGGAGTATATAGCCTACGGGCTAGTGATTGGGTTAGGGGCCATACCGGCCAACTGGTTGGGTAAGCAGGTGCTTGCAAAACTATCGGCCCAGCAGTTTCAGCAGCTGGTCTTTGCCTTTGTCGCCGTCAGCGGTGTGGCTATGATCTGGCAGCAGCGACACCTTCTCGCGGTTTGGTTGATGTGACCTATAGCTGGGGCAGGGTGCCCTGGAGCTTATTCCTGGGATGCGGTCTGCGGCTTTGGTGCGGCGATCGCATCATCGAGACCCAGCAGGGTTTCTACCAGCCCGTAGAGGTCGAGCTCATCGGCTCCGGCCAGCTGCCGATCTTTGAGATCGGTTAGCCCGCGAGCTAACTCTGGAGCCCGAGACTTGTAGTCGCGGTGGGCCGTGAGCATGTCCTCAAAAATAGATTGCTCAATTTCAGCCCGGTTTTGACCTTCGCTCAACGGCGTTTGGTAAGCTACGTCTTCCACATCGTATTTGACCAAGACGACCAGCGCGTTGCTGGCCGCTTTGATGCTCTCCTGAAGACGGCGCGTATCTAGCTCCAGGCGATCGAAGCCCACCTGGCCCGTAATCTTCAGCTCTACTATCGGGGCCGTATCGCCCTGATGCTCGGCGGCGGCGGCGATCGCCCTATCCAGCGCCATCTGGGTCAGCGCGTCCAGGCTCTCGTGGCCTTTGGCTACCACCTCCAGGCGCGCAATGGGGCGCTGAAAGTAGTCGGTTTGCAGCTGTGCGTCAATGCCCTGGGGTGACAGCTTGACCAGGTAAGCGCCCCGCTGGAAACGGCTTTCTTCTACGTTGTTCGCCTCCAGCGAGCCGGGGTTAAACACCCAGCCCTCAGCGGTGTAGTTCTTATGAATGTGGCCCAGGGCCAGGTAGTCTACTCCGGCCTCTTTGAGCGGCAGCAGTTCGCTGTAGCGCAGCGCCCCGGCGTAGCGAGCAATTTGCCCCTCCAGCCCGTGGTGAAAGAGCAAAACAGTATAGTCAGGGCCATCGGGCAGCTCGCGAATCGCCCCCGACAGCAGCTCAATGGCGCGGGGAGCGGTAGCACCGTACCAGTTTGAGCCCACGACGCGCACCCCGCAGGGCAGGTCAATATAGGCCCCAGAGCGAGTAGCTTCGTCCCAGGGGGGCAGGCGATTTTCGGCATCGGCTCCGTCGTTGGGCTCCAGCAGCTTGAGTAAATCCCACTCGGCCAGGTACTTGAGCCAGCTGGTGCGGGTGCCGTAGGGGCGGTTGTCGTGGTTACCCTCGATCGCCAGCACCGGAATCTCGGCGTCTTTCAGCGCCTGGAGGCAGATTTGAGCCTGGTTGAGGGTGGCTGGCTTGATATTGCGGTGCTCGAACAGATCGCCCGCGATCGCCACAAAATCCACCTTTTCCTCAATCGCGTAGCGCTCCAGCACCGTCTGCAAAGCGCGAAAAAAGTCTTTAGTGCGCTCTGGGGTGTCGTAGCGGTCAAACCCGAGGTGAATATCGGCAATGTGGAGAAACTTAGCCATCCGTTTTCCTCAGGCAACAGCCAAAGACTGGCCCATCAGGCCAGCGCAACTCACCTAGGCTAGCACCTACACCGGAGAAGATAACTCAGCGGCTAGCTCTTCCAATCGCTCCTGCTGGTCTCGGCTAATGCACGATTGAATCAGCGTATCTACATCTCCCTCAAGTACTGGGGTGAGCGTGAAGTTTTGGTTGAGGCGGTGATCGGTGACCCGGTTGTCTTTGTAGTTGTAGGTACGAATTTTTTCCGATCGCGCCCCTGTCCCTACCTGCGACTTGCGCATCGACGACACCGCTTCCTGCTGCTCCCGCAGCTTCATGTCATAGAGCTTGGCCCGCAAGATCTGCATCGCCCGCTCGCGGTTTTGCAGCTGCGATCGCTCCTCAGTACAAAAAATTCGAATGCCCGTCGGCTTGTGGAACAGATCCACCGCCGTTTCTACCTTGTTGACGTTCTGGCCGCCAGCACCACCCGAGCGAGCGGTGGTCAGCTCGATGTCTTTGGGGTCAATCTGCACCTCAACATCGTCCACCTCGGGCATAATCGCCACGGTAGCGGTCGAGGTATGAACGCGCCCGCCCGCCTCGGTCACCGGAACCCGCTGCACTCGGTGTACCCCGGCCTCAAATTTGAGCTTGCTGTAGACGCGATCGCCTGCAATCTCTAAGATCGCCTCTTTAAAGCCGCCCATATCGGCGGTAGATTCACTGAGTAGCTTTACCTTCCAGCCCTGACCCTCGGCATAGCGAGAGTAGAGCCGCACCAGATCGCCCGCCCAAATGCTGGCCTCATCCCCGCCAGTGCCAGCCCGAATCTCCAACATGATGTTTTTATCATCGTTGGGATCTCGGGGCAGCAGCAAAATCTTGAGGCGAGTTTCTAGCTCAGCCAGCGTTTCCTCTAGGGTTTGTACCTCTAAAGCCGCCATTTCCTTTAGCTCAGGATCGCTGTTCGCCTCCTTGTAGATTTCCCGCGCGCCCGCTAGCTCTTGCTCAGTAGCTTTCCACTCGGCGTAAGTGGTTACGGTTTCTTCCAGCGAGGACCGAGCCTTTGCAATACGCTGAAACTCATCGGGATCCTTAGCCACATCAGGGTCAGCCAGTCTCCGCGTTAGCTCTTGGAATGTTTGCTCCACAGAGTTGAGTTTTTCAATTAAGTACGCCTCAGCCATGGTGTCCTCTTGTCTGCCGTCTAGCCAGAATATCTACTCTAAGTGCTACAGCAGAGCTGGCTAAGCGTTATCGGCGGCCTTATCGTTAGGGGCAGCGGCTGACGTATCGGTCATACCGTACTTACGCATAAAGCGCTCCACCCGGCCTTCAGTGTCAATAATTTTTTGGGTGCCGGTGTAGAAGGGGTGATTCCCAGACCACACATCTACATGTAGCTCAGGCTTGGTAGATCCTACGGTCATAATTTCTTTGCCGTCGCAAAACACCTTGGCCTCGGGGTACCAGGTGGGGTGAATGTCAGACTTTGCCATGGTAATGGTTATAACAACATCAACAAAAGGAAACGAGTTCTAGCCTAGATCTGGAGGTTGCTTCAAACACTCGTAGACCGTAGCTAATCAATCCAGTCCCAAAACCTAGCGCTTGGAGAACTGAGGTGCCTTACGGGCTTTCTTCAGACCGTACTTACGCCGTTCCTTGGCTCGGGGATCGCGGGTGAGATAGCCCTCGACCTTCAGCGGCTTACGGTTTTCCGGGTCAAGTTCACACAGCGCCCGGGCTACCCCAAGGCGAATAGCATCGGCCTGACCAGTTAGCCCACCGCCCTTGACGTTAACCAAAATATCGTAGGAATTTTCCAGACCCAGTACCTCTAGGGGAGCCTTAGTCGCGTTTAGGTAAGCCGGGTTGAACTGCAAATAATCGTCGCCTGGGCGCTTGTTGATGACCAACTGACCGTTGCCGGGAATTAAGCGCACTCGGGCAATCGATGTCTTGCGGCGGCCAGTACCCCAGTACACAGCCTGTTGAGATTGATCGGTAGCCTGCATTATTTCGCTTCTCCAGGAATGGTGTTTACAACATGAATTTCAGGGCTTTGGGCCTGGTGGGGATGCTCTGGCCCGGCATATACCTTGAGCTTGGTGAACTGCTTACGACCCAAAGAATTTTTCGGCAGCATGCCCTTCACCGCCTGCTCAATAATGCGCTCAGGAATGCGGGCCTGAAGCTTATCGAAAGTTTCTACCTTCATGCCGCCGGGGCGACCGGAGTGACGGCGATAGAGTTTGGTGCTGGCCTTACGACCCGTAACCACAACTTTCTCAGCATTAACCACAACCACAAAGTCACCCGTATCCATGTGAGGCGTAAAGGTGGGTTTGTTTTTGCCGCGCAAAATGGTGGCAATTTCAGTGGCCAGCCGTCCCAGGCGCTGACCTTCAGCGTCGATGACGTGCCACTGCTTCTGTACAGAATCGTGGGGGGGAATGTAGGTCTTAGTAGTCATAGCGCTTGAGCTGCCTTTCTTGGATGAACCATACTAATGAAACAAACAATTTAATCAAACCTGAACTGGCGTTAGGCCACAGCTGCCCCCCAGAAGAAGTGGGGCTGAGTGTCAAACCATACCTCCGGGGCAAAGGGAATATCGTCATAGCCAACCCGAAGCAGGCACAATCCCTGAGCCGGGGCGGCATATTTGACGCGGTGACGCTGGCGCTGCTGCCAAAGCTGACCAAACTCCGCCGGAGATAATTCTCCAGTCCCCACCTTCACTATTAGCCCCATGATCAGCCGCACCATACCGTATAAAAAGCCTTTGGCTTGAAGCTCAACGGTCAGGAAGGTATCCTGACGGCGACATTCAGCAGCCTGAAGGTCAACCCAGGAGTGGCTTTTGCCCGATCGGGATCGATGAAAAGCGGTCATGTCGTGGTGGCCAACCATGGCATCCAACGCCGCTTGAATCTTGCCCTGATCTAAGTATTGGCGGTAGTAGTGCCATACAAAGGGGCGCACAAACAGATTGGGCCGCTGTCCGGTGTAAAAGGTGTAGCGATAGCGCCGCCAGCAGGCCGAAAACTGGGCATGCCAGGTATCGGGTACTGTTGCTGACGCCCGAATCAAAACATCGTCAGGTAGACGAGAGTTGAGCACATCGGCCCAGCGGTGTGCCGGAATGAAACCCGGTGCATCAAAGTGGGCTACCTGAGCGGCCGCATGAACACCGGTGTCGGTACGCCCTGCGCCGCTAAGGCGTACGTCGTAGCCTAGCACCGAGCGAATTGCAGCCTCGATCTCGCCCTGTACGGTACGAGCGTTGGGCTGCCACTGCCAGCCGTGTAAATGAGTGCCCATGTACTGCACCACCAAAGCAATCCGCTGAGTTGCCTGGGCAAACTCGGCGGACTGGCTCTCCAGACTGCGCTGTATAGGTGATGACTTCTCCATGGGACACGGACAGGGAGGAACAGGGACAGTAAACAAATGGACACAGGAGTTGAACTAAGCGAATTGTGGGAAACGCTTAAGTCAGCTCAATAATGGCCATTTCGGAGTTGTCGCCACGACGGCGAACGGTTTTGACAATGCGGGTGTAGCCACCGTTGCGATCGCCGTAGCGCTCAGCGGCTTGCCCAAATAGGGCATGCACGAGTTGCTTGTCGTAGATGTAGCCTAGAGCCTGCCGACGAGCTGAAAGCGAGCCATCCTTGGCCAAAGTAATCATGCGGTCAGCCTCTTCGCGCACCGCTCTAGCTCGGGCTTTGGTGGTCGTAATTCGACCGTGACGGATTAGCTCCGTGGTCAGGGAGCGTAGCAGAGCTTTACGCTGGTCTGCGGGCTTCCCGAGTTGATGAACGCGACAACGGTGACGCATAGTACTGAACTCAGATGAACAACAAAATTAAAACAATGCAGGAAAAACGCAGAGGGCACTAGGGTTACCCCTAAATCACCCCTGCTCTCAAGCCGTTTTCGAAGCCTTTTCTAAGGGGAGAGTAATTCCCAAACGCTCTTGAAGAGCTTCGATTACCTCTTCTGCAGACTTTTGGCCAAAGTTTTTGATCTCTAGCAGGTCTTCCTGGCTAAAGTCCAGCAAGTCTGCCACCGAGTTGATCTGAGCGCGCTTCAGGCAGTTGTAGGCCCGCACTGACAGCCGCAGCTCTTCAATGGGAATTTGGTTGTTCGGGTCCTCTTCCTTCACCTCTTCGTCAAACTTAGGCTCAAGGGTGACGTCTTTTAGAGGGACAAAGAGACTGACCAAAATGTCGGCAGCCTGGCTCATCGCCTGCTGAGGCGTAATACTGCCGTTGGTCCAGATGTCCATAATTAGCTGATCACGCTGCATAGAGCCAGATACAACGACCTCCTCTACGGTGTAGTTGACCTTTTTGACCGGCATGAAGACCGAATCAATCTGAATGAAGTCGAGCGCCGTAGCGTCATCCTTGCTGCGCTCTACAGCTCGGTATCCCTGGCCTCGCTCGATTCTGAACTCCATTTCCAGGGTGTGGCCATCGGCAACGGTAGCCACGTACTGCTCAGGATTCACGACTTCCACTTCGGAGGGCAGTTCGAAGTGCCCAGCGGTGACTCGGGCCGGTCCCTGCACCAGCAGACGACCGATTTGAGGCTGGCTGGAGTAGCTTCGCAGGACAATCTCCTTCATATTCAGGAGAATGTCGAGGACGTCTTCTCGAACGCCAACAATAGTGGAGAACTCATGGGTGGCGCCAGCAATTCTGACGGCTGTAATTGCAATGCCCTCAAGGTTGGAGAGCAAGACTCGCCGCAGGGCATTGCCTACCGTGGTCCCCTGGCTGCGCTCCAGGGGTTCAATTACAAACCGACCGTACTGACTCTGATCGCTTTCAACGACAGACTCTACGCAATCAACATGAAACTGTGCCAAAATCCTGTCTCCCTTAAACCTCGCAATACCCTGTCCACCGATGGAGCTACATTCTCAATGCCTGTATCTAGCGCTTAAACCCGACGGCGCTTGGGTGGCCGGCAACCGTTGTGAGGAATAGGAGTGACGTCGCGAATAAGCGTAATTTCTAAGCCTGCTCCCTGTAGAGCGCGAATGGCGGTTTCGCGACCTGCTCCGGGGCCACTTACCATCACTTCAATCTGGCGCATGCCCTGGTCCATAGCTCGTCGGGCCGCGCCATCTGCTGCTGTTTGAGCCGCAAAAGGCGTGCCTTTCTTGGCGCCCTTGAATCCGCTAGACCCTGCCGAAGCCCAGGAGATGGCTTCCCCAGACTGGTCGGTGATGGTCACAATGGTGTTGTTGAAGGTTGAACGAATGTGGGCGACCCCACTGGGAACGTTCTTCTTGCTCTTGCGAGGTCCGGTCTTTCGGGTTGGTTTGGCCATAGCGTTGTCACTAAACTCAATTCAAGGAAACTTTAGGATCTAGATCGCGTTACTGTCGGTAAGCAGTTGAGATGAGGAAGCACCACTAAACAGTCGGAAAAACTCGCCACCAAAGTCAGCGAGCTTTCATACCTCAACCCTCCAATGGTAGCTGGGGGTTTAAGAAGTAGGACTAACTCTACTTCCGTGGGGCTTTTTTCTTACCAGCAACGGTACGACGAGTGCCGCCTCGGCGGGTACGAGAATTGGTGCGGGTGCGCTGGCCCCGAACCGGTAAGCCTGCCCGATGCCGCCGACCTCGGTAGGAGCCAATATCCATGAGGCGCTTGATATTCATGTTTTCAAGCCGCCGCAGATCACCTTCTACCTGGTAATCGCTTTCGACAGAGTCGCGCAGCTTGGCCACATCGCCATCCGTCAAGTCTTTGACGCGCACATCAGGATCAACTCCAGTTTTAGCCAGAATCTCCTTAGAGCGAGTCAGGCCAATACCATAGATATAGGTCAAGCCAATTTCAACTCGTTTGTCGCGTGGTAAGTCCACGCCTGCTATCCGTGCCACCTTAACTATCTCCCCCAATACTTGGTTCTAACCAAACAGCCCAGTAGCGGCTAACCCAGTAACTTGACTTAGGCTGCTGCCCAGACCCAGAAAGCTCTGTCTAACGACTAAAACAGATTATTTTAGCCCACTTGCTCATCTGTATTTGCTCATTAATCATCAATTTGGCGCTTTAGCTCTTCTCAGCAGGAAGAAGCTGCCGCACTAACACTACCCTTGCCGTTGCTTATGCTTAGGGTTTGAACAAATCACCATGACCCGACCGCGGCGGCGGATAACACGGCACTTATCACACATCTTGCGCACAGACGCACGGACTTTCATGTCCAACTCGCACTTTACTACAGAATTGCTATGCTAGCAAACGGATGCCAACTCGTCAATTACAAATTTTGCCTTGCGCTATGAGGTCACTGACTTGGTGCGATGACAAGGGTGAGGGCATGGGCAAAAAGAAACCGCCTACAGGCGGTTTCAGCTAATTAATCAGTTGCTCGCAGGTTTTTAGGCCCCTCGGTTGAGGGCAGATTCTACCTGTTTGAGTTCCTGCTCGACTCTGGTTTTGAGCTTTTCGGGCAGGGGGCGGTTGGGGTAGCTGCTGTAGTGCCCCGCGATCGCATTCAGCGCAGTCCGCATAGTGGTGAACGAGCTGAGGTTGGCGACTGAAGCGTCTCGACGATAGCGAGAGGCGAAGTCACTGATGACGGCTTTGGCCTCGGCCTGAGCCTCAAGTTTTGCCGGGTCGTCGTCAGACAGCTCAATCGAGTTTCTGAGGCTATTCACCAGCATTAGGGTGTCTTGGCGGTAGTCGCCAGTCAGCATACCGCTAGTGCCTGCACTGCACCCCGTCAGGCCAACGACGGCCACCAATACTAGGGCAAAAAGACGAGCAATTAAGGATTTCATAGGCTTCTTTGAAAAAGTTCAGGCCGAACGATAGGCCCTGAAGAATAGGCACTGAGTCCTGCACAAAAGCTGCGCTGGTGTCGTTTCGGTGCTCTTATTCTATAGCGCCCTGTGGCCATAGAATTTCGGGTTTTGATGGCGGCTCTCTGTCTTAGGCTGGATAAATGCGCAGTCGCCGGTTGGGTTCTTCGCCGCAGCTGAGGGACTTAAGCCGGTAGTGTTCAGCCAGCTCATGCTGCATTTTGCGAATGCGGGCCGATCGCGGCAGTAGCTCCACCGGCTGCCCCTTCGGAATCACAATTTGCTCCACCGCCAGGCGGGCCTCTTCTAGAGCCTCTAGCTCGTCGTCGCCACCACTGTGGCTAAATAGCTCTAGATCTACAGCGGCGGGGTTGTCGTCCATGTCCAGCAGCCGCTGCAGGGCGCGGGTAATTTGAGGAATGCTGTTGGACTTGACCAGATGAACTGGAATTTGCCGCCCCTGGGCCATGTGCTTGAGCTTGGCCTGGGCTTTGGCATGCGATCGCAGCGCCAGCACCGCATCCGCGTTGTCTAGGTCTTTGGTGACGACCACCGGCATGTGCAGGGTCTGTATCACCCGCTCTAGCTGGTGACGGCTGAGACCGTAGGGGTAGAGGCGCATAGCATCTTCCCCGTTGGGACCGACAATATCGCCGTCATCGACTGTATCTAGCAGATGGGCAAACATGGGGTCTGTGGTCGGCTCAGAGTTAAATACCTGCCCTAACGGACGAACGTTACTGCCGTTGCCCAAGGTACGCTGAGCCACAGCGGAGCCAGCCGTAGGCGGTACCATCTGCCCCGCCGCTCGCCAGCCCAAACCCGATCGCGAGGGCTTAGCGACCTCTCGGCCTGAACCCGGTAGCTCGTGAGTGATCACCACCTTCTGGTTTTCATCAACGGTGCGAATTTGCAGCCCCGGCTGTCGCCCCCGCAGCAGATTATCTATAGTGACTGTCACATCGTCGTGAACTGCCCAGCGCTGGCGCTCCAGCATTTCTACCGCAATGTCAAAGGTAGGTGGCGCTTTGCGCTCCAGCACGCTTTTTTGGCTGCCCCGGCGGCGGGCTTCCTCATCCCCCAGGGTGACCGATTGAATACCGCCAATCAGGTCTGAGAGGGTGGGGTTTTTAATCAGGTTTTCGAGCCGGTTGCCGTGGGCGGTGCCAACGAGCTGCACGCCGCGCTCAGCGATCGTGCGAGCAGCCAGCGCCTCTAGCTCGGTGCCAATTTCGTCGATGACGATGACTTCAGGCATATGGTTTTCCACGGCTTCAATCATCACCCGGTGCTGCTCTTCGGGGCGGGCCACCTGCATGCGTCGAGCCCGACCGATGGCCGGGTGAGGAATATCGCCATCCCCAGCGATTTCGTTGGAGGTGTCGATGATGACCACCCGCTTTTGCAGGTCATCGGCCAAAACGCGGGCAATCTCGCGCAGGGCAGTGGTTTTGCCGACGCCAGGCCGACCCAGCATGAGAATGGATCGACCGGTTTCGACCAGATCGCGAATCATGCCGATGGTGCCGAAGATGGCCCGACCCACACGGCAGGTGAGGCCTATCACTTCGCCAGAGCGGTTGCGAATGGCGCTAATTCGGTGCAGCGTTTTTTCGATGCCAGCCCGGTTATCGCCGCCAAAGGTGCCCACTCGCTTAATGCAGTGGTCTAGGTCAACGTGGGTGACGGGTTCCTCAGATAAGTACTCGACGCTGTTGTAAAACCGGGCCTCGGGCAGGCGACCCAGATCCAAAATGACCTCGATCAGACTTTGGCGCTGGGGGTGCTGGGTCAGCCGCAGGCGAATCGCAGGCGGCAGAATGCTCAGGAGCTGGTCTAAGTCATCGATAGGGGGGGCAGGGGCAGGGGCAGGCTGGTGAGTGGCTGTCCCTTCAGGTTCGGTGGGTAAAAAGTCCACGGTGAGATGATGAGTAGTAGCAGAAATGTCGTTAGCGGGGCTTTGAGCAGGGGTACTGTTGCCCGATTGGTCGTCTGTCGATTGGTCGTATTCGTTACTTATGCGGTCACTGTCGCTATAGCTAACCATACCGTGCTGGTAAAAAATGTCTATCCATCTTGAGTTGGCCCACTAGCTGCTGGGCTAGCGCCAACCCCTGGCCCAGGGCACTGTGATCGAGTCGCTGCCATGGGGCAGCGGGGGCTGTGTCAGGCTCAGAGCTGCCCCACTGACCGCTAGACGACTGGTTTAGAGAAGCGTTGTCTAACCAGGGCTGAAGTTCGTGGTCAATGGTGTCGAGCAGCGGTTGCACCTGCGATCGCCCGTAGCTACCGTAGGCAATGCCTGAGATTGTGTTGCGAACTAAGACTGAATCGTGGTTAGCCATCCCGCCACTCTGGGGAGATGCCAAACCGCTAGGGTGAGAATTTAGGTAAGAAGCAGAAGGCGCGTTGTTTATCAAGCCAAGATCGAGCAACTTACTTACAGTGTAGCCATTGGTGCCGCCAGCGGGTTGCACATAGCCCGGTAGGCCAGCCTGTAGAATCTTTTGGGCCAGGCGAATGGCCGCGTGGGTCGTGCCCTTGCCCAGGTCACCGCTCATCGGGCGGCCGTCGGTCTGCCAAATTAGTGGCACCTCCAGGGGAGCCATGATGCTGTGGAGGGTTTGCAGATAGGGCACCACCTGAGCGTGATCAGGGCAGCTGATGGAGATGAGCTTGAGGTGAGGTCGCCAGGGTTGAAGCCGCTGCCAGAGCTGCTCAAACTGAGCCTGGTGTCCGGTCTGGGTGTGAATTTCAACCGCATCAATCTGGCTCAGCTGCTCTTCGGGAAACGCCTCCGGCCTCGCCTGATGCGACTGCGCTTCAATGGCATCTAGCGGACAGATGACGATGCAGCGACCGCAGCCGTAGCAGAGTTCGGGTTTAACCCCGCCACAACTGGCCGCCTGGAACTGAATAGCGGCGGTGGGGCAGATGGTTTCGCAGGGGCGATCGCAGTCGGGCGGGCAATGGGCCCCATCAAAGTAGGCCTTGCGAAAATGGGGGTCTTCGCTGTCGTTGAGGCTGACCATGAGCCAGGGCAGACCGTAGTTTGCCGACGCAGACCTGCGATCGCCCAAACGCTTGGCCAGCCACACCGCATCCTCCAGTCCCTGGCGGGCAGCGGCTACTACCGCACCATCGGCAGCTACGTCAATGCAATCGACCCCAGCCAAAGCGTAGAGCATAGCCAAACGCCGCACGGTCGGCATGTCCTGGTAGCTGGCACCGCAGATCAGCTTGACCCAGTTCCCCACCTGAAGTGATTGGTAGGGAGATGGCAACAGGTTTTCTACGGCGCAGCTCCTAGCAGCAGTTCCAGGGGCGGTTTCAGTATCCATGCAGGGCAAGTCCCGACAGGGGCAGTCCAGCTTTTCTCAAGCAGTTTTAAGCGCGATCTCAGGTGATCCAGCCAAAGCCTTATCCAGAGCTTTACAGCAATAGAGCCAACGGGCCAGATTTGCGACCTCAAAGGGGAAGCTTACTTAGACGCAATGGCTTAAGCGTAGCAGGCTGGCTCAGGGCTAAATCAAATTGGCCAGCGGTTCCCAGCTGAAGTAGCGATCGCCGCCCACTTCCACTACCACCTTAACCCGAGGCTCAATAGTGGGCAGACTCACCAGGTAAGACAGCTCCTGGTGCGACAGTATATGCCCTTCAATCAGCCAGAGCACCATACCCTTAGCTTTGGCAGACATCGACTCTAGACGATAGGTCAGCACTGGGGGAATAAAGTACGTGTAGCCCACCGCCGCACTGCTACCCAGCGTTTTTTTGCCCAAGTGGGGCGGGCGCACGCCGTGAACAGCCATCAGGTAGGACGATAGATCGCCCAAACCGCGGGCCGTCAGCTTCATCGTTTCGTAGCCCGTGGCCTTGAGACGGCGCTCATAGCGGCCTTCAAACCCGCCTTCTAGGGGCATGCGCACGGCGATCGCACCGCTACTCTCCAAGTCTTTAATGAAGGGTTTACCCGTTGTTAGCAGCGCCATAGTTGCCCTCGGCCAAACAATACAGGTGTCATTGTACTGTGTTCAGAGCGGAGTAACGTTAGCCGAGGGGTTCCTGCGCTTCAATTTGTTCATCGTCCAAAGATATTTCTGTGGCCAGAAAACTTTTTAGAGAAAACTGTAGACATATCTGAACCAGGAATGTACCATGGTAAATCGCCGACAAAAAGGATACTGAGTGGTTCAGTGAGCTACCCAAGTCCTGGCATTTAGCAGCTCTAACGCCGCACTATCATTGGTGTTTGCGGTTTTGACCGCGAGGTCTGAGTCGAAGCAGGTCCGTCAGAGCAAGCTAGTTTTCTTTTGAATTGTGACCGATTGTATCGGTACCGCTCGCCCCGGTGAGCCTCTCCACTGTGGGGTGTTCAAAAGTTGATGTCGTTGTAGATGCGCAAAGCTCTCAGCCTGAGAGAGTCCTGCGCATTTCGTAGTGTGTTAATAGGGAGACAGGACTGTGGCAGTCGGTATTCTTGGCAAAAAACTGGGCATGACCCAGATATTCGATGAGGCAGGCAATGCTATCCCCGTTACGGTGGTGCAGGCTGGCCCCTGTGTAGTCACTCAAGTCAAGACCAAAGACACCGATGGCTATGCGTCCATTCAGCTTGGCTTTGATGAGGTGACCGAGAAGAAGCTAAACAAGCCTGAGCTGGGCCACCTCGCCAAGTCGGGTAGCGCTCCCCTGCGTCATCTGAAAGAGTATCGGGTAGAGGCTGCCGATAGTTTTGAGCTAGGGCAAACGGTCACAGCTGAAACCTTTACGGCTGGTCAGCTGGTAGATGTGACCGGCAAGAGCATGGGTCGTGGCTTTGCTGGCTATCAAAAGCGCCACAACTTCCGCCGTGGTCCGATGGCTCACGGTTCTAAAAACCACCGCCTGCCGGGCTCGACAGGTGCGGGTACTACCCCTGGCCGGGTCTACCCTGGTAAGCGCATGGCCGGTCAGTACGGTAATACCAAGGTGACCATTCGCAAGCTGGAAGTGGTGAGAGTAGACAGCGATCGCAACCTGCTATTGATTAAAGGCGCTATCCCCGGCAAGCCCGGTGGGTTGCTGAGTATTGCCCCAGCCCAATGGGTTAAGGCTTAGTTCAGCAGACAGCGGACAGTTCGGCCTCTAGGCATTCAAAGCTTTTTAAGAGATAGGTTCAGACAATGGTTGAGTGCGTTGTAAAAAACTGGGAGGGCGAAGAGGCGGGTACGGCATCCCTAGATCTTCAGGTTGCCAAAGCCGAATCTGCCTCTCATATCGTCCATCGTGCCCTAGTGCGGCAGATGAACAATGCTCGCCAGGGAACGGCTTCTACTAAAACCCGCGCTGAGGTTAGAGGTGGTGGTCGCAAGCCCTGGCGGCAGAAAGGAACGGGGCGGGCTCGGGCTGGCTCCAACCGCTCTCCTCTGTGGCGTGGCGGTGGCGGTATTTTTGGCCCCAAGCCCCGTGATTACACCGTCAAGATGAACCGCAAGGAGCGGCGACTTGCCCTGCGCACCGCTCTCCAAGGCCGAATTGATGATTTGGTGGTGGTTGAAGGGTTTGAGGACAAGTTCTCTCGCCCCAAAACCCGCGATCTGCTCGATGCGATTGACCGCTGGGGCATTGATCCCAACGCCAAAATTTTGCTGGTAATTGCCGAACGGCAAGAGCTGGTTTATCTGTCAGCTCGCAACCTTGAGAACGTCAAGCTGATTACCGCTGCCAACCTCAATGTTCATGATTTACTCAACGCCGACCATCTAGTAATTACATCCCCAGCCCTTGAGGCCATCCAGGAGGTTTACAGTGATTAATGCCGCAAACACCCCATCTTTGGCTGATTTAATCCGCCGACCCCTGGTAACCGAAAAAGCAACGCTCCTGTTGGAGAATAACCAGTACGTCTTCGAGGTTGACCCCCGCGCCAACAAACTGCAGATCAAGGCGGCGATCGAAGAGTTGTTTGACGTTAAGGTGGTTGCGGTCAATACCTACAATCCTCCTAAGAAAAAGCGCCGGATGGGTCGTTTTGTTGGGCACCGCCCCCACTACAAGCGCTCTGTGGTCACCCTGGCCGCTGGCGATTCTATCCCCCTCTTCCCCGACCTCTAACGGGTTGACAGAGTTAAATTTTTCACTAGTCCGACCTTTAGCCGTGTAGCCAGCAAGTAATCCCATGGGCATCCGTTCCTACCGACCCTATACCCCTGGTACTCGTGAGCGAACCGTTTCCGAGTTTGCCGAGATCACCCGCAGCGAGCCTGAAAAGTCGCTGACCAAGTCGAAGCATCGTCCCAAGGGACGCAACAATCGTGGGGTAATCACCTGTCGTCACCGTGGCGGTGGCCACAAGCGTCTGTACCGCGTCGTTGACTTCCGTCGCGACAAACTGGGCGTTCCTGCCAAGGTCGCCTCCATTGAATACGACCCCAACCGCAATGCCCGCATCTCTCTGCTTCACTACGAGGACGGCGAGAAGCGCTATATCCTGGCCCCCGGTGGGCTAGCCGTTGGCAGCACGGTAATCTCTGGGCCGGATGCGCCCCTAGAGGTGGGCAACGCCCTGCCTCTCTACAAGATTCCTCTGGGTACGACGGTTCACAACGTCGAGATGCAGGTTGGCAAAGGCGGCCAAATGGTGCGCTCGGCTGGCGCCGGGGCTCAAGTCGTTGCTAAAGAAGGTGACTACGTCACCCTCAAGCTACCCTCCACTGAGGTGCGCATGGTGCGTCGAGAGTGCTACGCCACTATTGGTCAGGTAGGCAATGCTGACGTTCGCAACGTCAGTCTGGGTAAGGCAGGCCGCAAGCGCTGGCTGGGTCGTCGTCCTGAAGTGCGTGGTAGCGTCATGAACCCAGTCGACCACCCCCACGGTGGTGGTGAGGGTAGGGCCCCAATTGGACGCTCTGGCCCGGTCACCCCTTGGGGTAAACCTGCTCTAGGCTACAAGACCCGCAAGAAAAATAAGGACAGCGATAAATATGTGGTGCGTCGCCGCCGTCGCGTGTCTAAGCGAGGTCGTGGCGGTCGTAACGCCTAGGCGTTGTCTGCGTGTTCTGTCTCGGTTGGCTAATTTTTGAATTGTTATTGGCGCTGAAGCATCATGTCTCGCTCATTGAAAAAAGGTCCTTTTGTGGCCGATCACCTGCTCTCTAAAATTGAAGCCCTCAACACCAAAGGTGATAAGCAGGTGATCAAAACCTGGTCACGGGCATCGACAATTTTGCCCCAGATGATTGGTCACACCATTGCGGTGCACAACGGCCGTCAGCATGTGCCGGTCTATGTCACTGAGCAGATGGTGGGCCACAAGCTGGGCGAATTTGCCCCCACGCGAACCTTTCGCGGCCACGCTAAGACCGATAAAAAAGCTCGTCGTTAGGTATTACGTAGAGGAACTGGAGAAATGGCTGTAGATACCTCAGAGCAGGTTAAAGCGGTGGCCCGCTACGTGCGCATGTCGCCCCGCAAGGTGCGCAGAGTGCTCGATCAAATTCGCGGCAAGAGCTATCGCGACGCGCTCATTATTCTAGAGTTTATGCCCTATAAAGCCTGCGAACCGATTATTAAAGTGCTGCGTTCGGCAGTCGCAAATGCGGAACACAACAACGGACTGGACCCTGCTGGTTTGATTGTGAGCGAGGCGTTTGCCGATGCTGGGCCGGCGCTAAAGCGGTTCCGGCCTCGAGCGCAGGGGCGAGCCTACCAGATTCGTAAGCCAACTTGTCACATCACCATTGCCGTAGCTCCGGCTGCCGAATAGCGAGTGTTCGCTAGATTGATGCCGCCGTTCAAACACCAGTTGTTTAAGCACCTATTTCCAGAGGGTTAGTTCGTGGGACACAAGATTCATCCAACCGGGTTTCGCCTTGGTGTAGTTCAAGATCACCGCTCTCGCTGGTTTGCAGAGGGAACTCGTTATCCTGATCTGCTCCAGGAGGACTACCGCATTCGTGAGTACGTTCAGAAAACCTTGAGTAATGCTGGCATTGCCGATATTCGTATTGAGCGCAAAGCTGACCAGATTGATCTTGAAGTGCGAACGGCCCGCCCTGGGGTGGTCGTCGGTCGCGGTGGTGCTGGCATCGAAGCCCTGCGCGTGGGTGTGCAAAAGTTGCTCAAAGATTCCAGTCGTCAGATTCGCGTCAACGTGGTCGAGGTGAATCGGGTTGATGCCGATGCAGCTCTGGTAGCGGAGTACATCATTCAGCAGCTAGAGCGCCGGGTTTCTTTTCGTCGGGTCGTTCGTCAGGCGATTCAGCGGGCTCAGCGAGCTGGGGTTGAGGGCATCAAAATTCAGGTGAGCGGTCGCTTAAATGGCGCTGAAATTGCTCGCACTGAATGGACTCGCGAGGGTCGAGTGCCTCTCCACACCCTACGGGCTGACGTTGACTACGCCTACACTACGGCCCAAACGACCTACGGTATTTTGGGTGTCAAAGTGTGGATCTTTAAAGGCGAGATCATTCCTGGTCAGGAAGAAGTTCCAGCGGCTCCCAATGCTCAGCCTCGACGACGGCAGCCCCGGCGACGGCAGCAGTTTGAAGACCGCTCTAACGAAGACTAGAGCTCACCCCGCGTTTCTTTGATCACTCCAATTTTTGATTACTTTTGACCTGTGACTTCACGAGTGCCGATCCATGCTTAGTCCAAAACGAACTAAATTTCGCAAGCAGCACCGCGGACGTATGCGCGGGATGGCTCAGCGGGGCAGCGACATCAACTTTGGCGATTTTGCCCTCCAGGCCACTGAGCCCTGCTGGTTGACCTCTCGTCAGATTGAGGCTGCTCGTCGAGCGATGACTCGCTACGTCCGACGGGGCGGCAAAATCTGGATTCGCGTTTTCCCGGACAAGCCTGTGACCATGCGTCCGGCAGAGACCCGAATGGGTTCGGGTAAAGGTAATCCGGAGTATTGGGTTGCTGTGGTAAAGCCAGGTCGCATTGTCTTTGAGATTGCTGGTGTACCCGAAGCGACTGCCCGCGAGGCTATGCGACTTGCTGCCTTCAAGCTGCCTTTCAAGACCAAGTTCATCGCGCGTGACAGTAAGGAGGCATAGGCAATGGCACTCTCAAAAGTTAAAGACGCCCGCGGCCTTAGTGATGAAGAGCTGCTGAGCGCGATCGCTGATACCAAGCGTGAGCTCTTTCAACTGCGCTTTCAAAAGGCTACCCGGCAGCTAGATAAGCAAAACCACCAGTTTAAGCATGCTCGTCATCGCCTGGCTCAGCTGATGACGGTTCAGCGCGAGCGTCAGCTAGCCGCCCTAGAAGAAGAGTTAGTGGCTCAGGCCAACACTGTGGCAGCGGCCACAACAGAATCGGTATCAGTGTAGGGAATAGGTGAAGCAGATGGCGGTTAAAGAACGAGTAGGGATGGTAGTCAGCAACAAGATGGATAAAACCGTCGTGGTTGCTGTGGAGAGTCGGACGTCCCATCCTAAGTACGGCAAGATTGTGGTGCGGACCAAGCGCTACAAGGCCCACGACGAGGAAAATACGTGCCAGGAAGGCGATCAGGTGCGGATTCTTGAGACTCGTCCCCTGAGCCGAACCAAGCGCTGGGTGGTGGCTGACATTGTTAATCGCGCGGCAGACGCATAGGGGGAGATTGTGATTCAGCAAGAATCGTACTTAAACGTGGCAGACAACAGTGGCGCTCGGAAGCTTATGTGCATTCGCGTGCTGGGCGGCAATCGTCGCTATGCCGGGGTCGGTGATGTGATTATCGCCGTTGTCAAAGATGCCCTACCCAATATGGGCGTCAAGAAGTCGGATGTGGTGCGCGCCGTAGTCGTGCGTACAAAGAAGGGGTTGCGCCGCAGCAGTGGTATGAGCATTCGTTTTGATGACAATGCTGCTGTGATTATTAACCAGGACGGCAACCCCAAGGGCACTCGTGTGTTTGGGCCGGTTGCCCGTGAACTGCGCGACAAAAACTTTACCAAGATTGTTTCGCTGGCACCGGAGGTTCTCTAATGGCAACACCGTCTAAAACACCCGTACGTCAAAAGGTTCACGTGCGTAAAGGGGATACGGTTCAGGTGATTGCTGGACGCGATCGTGGCAAAGTGGGCGAAATACTCACTGTTATCCCCAAAACCAGCCAGGTGATTGTGCAGGGCGTCAACATTCGCACCAAGCACGTCAAGCCTCAGCAAGAGGGAGAATCTGGGCAAATTGTGACCCAAGAGGCTCCTATCCACAGCTCCAACGTCATGCTGTACTCCGAGAAAGAGAAAGTAGCCAGTCGAATTGCTTACACCTTTACCGAAGACGGCCGTAAGGTGCGAATGCTGAAAAAGACCGGAGAAATCATTGACTAGGCCCGCTGGCCAACCCTAACTTTAGTCCTGACCAAGCCCAGGAAAGCAGAAGCAACGACCCATGACCGACCAGCTCAAGACCCTCTACAAAGACACAGTCGTACCTAAGCTGATGGAGCAGTTTAAGTACGAAAATATCCACCAGGTGCCGAAAGTTGTCAAGGTGACGGTTAACCGAGGCCTTGGTGAAGCCTCTCAGAATGCTAAGGCTCTGGAATCTTCCCTGAGCGAGCTCGCCCTGATCACTGGTCAACGCCCAGTGGTAACCCGTGCCAAGAAGGCGATCGCAGGTTTCAAAATTCGCCAGGGCATGCCCGTGGGGATCATGGTAACCCTGCGCTCCGATCGCATGTATGCCTTTCTAAATCGTCTTATCAACCTGACTCTGCCCCGGATTCGTGACTTTCGCGGTATCAGCCCCAAAAGCTTCGACGGGCGTGGCAATTACACCCTAGGTCTGCGGGAGCAGCTCATCTTTCCTGAAATTAACTACGACAGCATTGATCAGATTCGCGGTATGGACATCACCATTGTGACCACCGCCAGCACCGACGAAGAAGGCCGAGCACTACTCAAGGAATTGGGTATGCCGTTCCGTGACAACTAACACAGGTTTATACGCGTACTAGAACTATGGCTGCTAACGACACAATTGCGGATATGTTGACTCGCATTAGGAATGCGAATCTAGCGCGGCACCAAACCGTGGGCATTCCTTCTACCCGGATGACCCGGAGTATTGCCAAGGTACTGAAGGAGGAAGGCTTTATCACTGATTACTCTGAGACTACCGTTGAAGAACGGCCTCAGCTAGTGGTTGCCCTCAAGTACAAGGGCAAAACTCGTCAGCCCATCATTCGTAATCTCACCCGCGTTAGTAAGCCCGGTCTACGCGTGTACTCCAACCGGAAAGAGCTGCCTCGGGTGCTGGGTGGTATCGGCATTGCCATTGTCTCTACCTCCAGCGGCATTATGACCGATCGCGATGCTCGCCGTCAGGGGATTGGCGGTGAAGTGCTTTGCTATGTCTGGTAGTTAAGTTGGTCAGGTAGGGGGGGTGGCGAATCGGTGCCATCCCCTACCGCTAGTTATGTAGGGCGTTATCGAGTGCTAAGGATTTAGGAGTTTTGCATCATGTCACGTATTGGCAAACGGCCAATTCCAGTCCCGGCTAAGGTGTCAATCACGATTGACGGGCAGGATGTTCAGGTTAAAGGGCCTAAGGGTGAGCTGTCTCGCACCTTGCCCAGCGGTGTCGTAGTAGTTCAAGACGGTGACACCGTGCTGGTGAACCGCAAAGATGATTCGCGGCTGGCCCGTGAGCGTCATGGGCTTTGCCGCACCCTGGTGGCTAACATGGTTGAAGGGGTTTCCAACGGATACCAGAAGCGTCTGGAAATTCAGGGCATTGGCTACCGGGCTCAGGTGCAGGGCCGCAACCTAAACCTCAGTTTGGGCTATAGCCATCCCGTGGTATTTGAACCCCCAGCGGGTATTGAATTCGCGGTTGAAAACAACACCAATGTGGTCATCAGCGGTATTGATAAAGAGTTGGTCGGTAATATTGCGGCCAGCATTCGGGCGAGCCGTCCGCCTGAACCCTACAAGGGTAAGGGCGTGCGCTACGCCGGTGAGCAGGTCAGACGTAAGGCCGGTAAGTCAGGGAAGAAGTAAGCCATGAAAGCAAGTCGTAAAGAATTAACTCGTCGCCGTCACGCCCGCATTCGCCGCCGCGTGTTTGGCACCCCTGAACGGCCCCGTTTGGCCGTGTTTCGCTCGAATCAGCATATCTACGCTCAAATCATTGACGATACGATTCACCACACGCTGGTGGCCGCATCGACCGTTGAGCCAGATGTTTTGACGGATGAAACAGGCGCGACCCAGGACTCTGCTGCCGTGGTTGGCAAGCTAGTGGCTGAGCGAGCATTGAAGGCTGGTATAACTCAGGTTGTTTTTGACCGGGGCGGCAAGCTTTACCACGGTCGAGTAGCAGCTCTGGCCGATGCGGCCCGGGAAGCTGGCTTGAGCCTCTAGGACTTCAATCGCTAGTTAAAATCCGAAAACACCTAATTTTGCTTGATGTAAACGAGGCTGGGGAAAGGCATGGCAAACCGTCGTAAAGAAGCGCGTACTAAAGAGAAAAAAACCGACTGGCAAGAGCGCGTCGTTCAAATTCGTCGCGTCACTAAGGTCGTGAAGGGGGGTAAAAAGCTCAGCTTCCGGGCCATTGTCGTGGTTGGTAACGAGAAGGGCCAGGTCGGCGTTGGCGTTGGCAAGGCCGGGGATGTGATTGGTGCTGTGAAGAAAGGCGTAGCCGACGGCAAAAAGCACCTGGTCGATGTGCCCCTAACCCGCTCCTACTCCATCCCCCATCCATCGAATGGGATTGGTGGCGGTGCCAAGGTGTTCATGCGTCCTGCGGCCCCTGGTACTGGAGTAATTGCCGGTGGTGCTGTACGCACTGTGTTGGAACTGGCCGGGGTTCGTAATGTGTTGGCCAAGCAGCTGGGGTCTAATAATCCCCTCAATAACGCTCGGGCCGCTGCAGATGCCCTGGCCTCTCTGCGCACCTTCGCTGATGTAGCTGAAGAGCGGGATATTCCGGTCGAAAATCTGTACGTTTAAGTCTTTCGGTATCACTGTTTTTATTTTCCTCAGCCATGAGAATCAACGACGCACAACCACAAGCAGGCTCCAAGCGCCGCCGCCGTCGCGTAGGTCGCGGTATTTCAGCGGGCCAGGGCGCTAGCTGCGGTTTCGGTATGCGGGGCCAAAAGTCGCGATCGGGTAGCGGTACTCGACCCGGCTTCGAGGGTGGCCAAATGCCCCTCTACCGCCGTATTCCAAAACTTAAGCATTTTCCCCTGGTCAACCAGAAAGAATACACCATCATCAACATCAAGGGTCTGGCCGATTTGGCAGCGGGTACCGATGTATCCCTTGAGTCGCTTTTAGAAGCCGGCATCTTGACTACTAACGATGGTCCTCTAAAGGTGCTGGGTGATGGTGAATTGAGCGTAGCGCTAAACGTTAAGGCTGCCGCATTTACCAAGTCGGCCAAAGAGAAAATTGAGCAAGCTGGTGGCACCTGCGAAGTGGCTGCATAGCGCGATGGTTCTCCTATCCCTTAGACTGAGATGAGGGGGGTGTCTATAGCGTCTATAGGTGCCAACTGCCACAAATGTATTGCTAAACGTAGGGCTGAGGTATTGTTGCATGGTCGTAAGTCGGGGTAAAAATCCCAGCGCGCAGGAAACGTTTATGCAGATGGCCCAGGCCGCTGGCCTGCGCAGTCGTCTGCTGGTAACCCTGGGTCTGTTGGTATTGGTCAGGCTAGGAATTTTTATTCCGGTCCCAGGCATTGATCGTCAGGCTTTTGCCGCGTCGATTCAGTCGGGAAGCCTGGCGGGGTTTGTGGGCTTCTTAGATATCTTTGTGGGCGGCGGTCTGTCGGCCCTGGGTATCTTTGCCCTGGGGATTTTGCCCTTCATCAATGCCTCGATTATCATGCAGCTGCTGACAGCGGCACTGCCTCAGCTAGAAGACCTCCAGAAAAATGAGGGCGAGGCTGGCCGACGCAAGATTTCTCAGATCACCCGCTACGTTGCTCTGGGTTGGGCAATTTTGCAGAGTACGCTGCTTTCCTCCTTCTTGCTGTACCAGTTTGCAGAAGTTCCAGGCCCGGCTTTTGTTGCTCAAACGGTAATTGCTCTGACCGCAGGCTCAATGTTTGTGATGTGGGTGGGTGAGCTAATTACCGAGCGCGGTATTGGTAATGGCGCTTCGCTGCTGATTTTCCTCAACATTGTGTCGACTCTGCCTCGCTCTTTGGGGCAGACTATTGAGCTGGCTCAGAGCGGCGATCGCGGCCTCGTGGGCGGCGTCATTATTCTCATGCTGGCCTTCTTGGCCATGATTGTCGGTATTGTCTTTGTGCAGGAGGGCACTCGTCGGATTCCCATTATTTCTGCTCGCCGCCAGGTGGGCCGCAAGCTGTACCTGGAGCAGAGCAACTATCTGCCCCTGCGCCTCAACCAGGGCGGAGTAATGCCGATTATCTTTGCCTCTGCGGTGCTGGTGTTGCCCATTTCGCTGACTCAGTACGTGTCTAATCCGGCGTTCGGTCAGTTTGTGAATAACTACCTGAATCCGACCTCCTGGTTCTACGTTTCGCTTTACCTGGTATTAATTCTCTTCTTTAGCTACTTTTACTCATCGCTGGTGATGAATCCTGACGATGTCTCCCGCAACCTAAAGAAAATGGGAGCCAGCATTCCTGGCATTCGCCCTGGCAAAGCTACTACTGAGTACATCAGCCGTATCCTGAATCGCTTGACATTCTTAGGTGCTATCTTCTTGGGGATGGTCGCGGTTGTGCCTAGCGCTGTCGAGAGCCTGACTCGGGTACAGACTTTTCGCGGCTTTGGTGCCACGTCACTCCTGATTTTGGTGGGTGTTGCCATTGATACAGCTAAGCAAATTCAGACCTACGTGATTTCCCAGCGCTACGAAGGAATGGTGAAACAGTAGTGACGCGACTTATTTTTCTAGGTCCACCGGGGGCAGGTAAGGGTACTCAGGCTGCATTGCTGGCCAAAGATTGTGAGGTACCTCATATTTCTACTGGGGATATTTTGCGATCGGCAGTGGCCGCAGGCAGTGAACTAGGTCAAAAGGCCGATCACTACATGAGCGCTGGGGAACTCGTGCCCGATGAGTTGATTCTCGATTTGATTGAGGAGCGTTTAGCTCAAGATGATGCCCGAAAAGGTTGGCTTCTGGACGGCTTTCCCCGCAACGTGCCTCAGGCAGAGTTTTTGCAGAAGCTGCTGGAGCAGATTGAACAACCTGCCGACTTCGTCATTAATCTGGATGTCGAGGATGACGTGATTGTGGCTCGGCTGCTGCAGCGAGGCCGCAAGGATGACGAGGAGTCGGTAATTTTGAACCGACTTGAGGTGTACCGTCAGCAAACGGAGCCGCTGATTGAGTTTTATCGCAGCCGTCAGCAGCTGGTGTCGGTGGATGGAAACCAGACCATGGAAGCCGTACATGCCGACCTTCAGCACCTGGTAATCGAGTAGTTGCTGTGGTTATGCTAGAGTTCAGTCGGTTACTTTGCACTTAGGGAGAAGTCAGTTTGTCTAAGCAAGACCTAATTGAAATGGAGGGTACCATTACCGAATCGCTGCCGAACGCCATGTTCCGGGTCGATTTGGATAATGGGTTCAACGTGTTGGCCCACATTTCAGGGAAAATTCGTCGTAACTACATCAAGATTTTGCCGGGCGATCGCGTCAAGGTAGAGCTTACCCCCTATGATTTGACCAAGGGGCGCATTACCTATCGCCTTCGCAAAAAGTAGCCTGACCTAAGTTAGGATTGGCATCAATAATTTTTCGGCCCCTGTACGGAAGATGTCTGCACAGGGTAGATTTGTTTGGGCCTCAATGTCTTGCACTGCGGCTTCGGCCTCGGCGGCGGTGAGGTGGCCGGTGTTGAGGGCGATCGCGACCACTTTAGCCGGGTAAAATGCCCCTGCTGCTGCGGTCACCTGTTCGTACAGCGCCACCACAGCGGGTAAATCTGGAATTTTGACGGTGGGAAAGTTGTGAATATGGCTCTGCCCGGCCCGGTGCACCAGCACCAGATGGGTTGGCTGGGTGCCCCGCAGCAGCGGCAGCGTTGCGGTGGAAGCTGGATTGAGCAACGACCCCTGCCCCTCTACAAAAATAAAGTCGTGATCTGGGCCGTAGCGCATGAGCTGCTGTTCGACTGCGCCCGAGGCGTAGTCAACCCGAATGGCATCTAAGGGCACACCGTCATCTCCCAGCATGAGGTTGGTTTGCCCGGTGGCAATGACTTTGGAGCGCAGCCCGCGCCGCAGACAGGCGCGGTGCAGTTCGAGGGTGGCTGACATTTTGCCGACAGACATGTCGGTTCCCACGGTTAAGATGCGCCTGCAGGCTAGCTGACTGGCCTGGCCACTCCCCACGGTAAGGCCCTCAGGCTCTTTTCGAACATCCCAAATCCACTGATCGGGCCTGAGCCAGGGCTGTAGGGCTGTATGGTCGGCCATGGGCGTGTGCAGCCCATTGACGATGCTCAAGCCCGCTTTGACGGCCTGTTCGATCTCCTGGAACCAGGCGTCGGGCAGCTTGCCGCCTGAGGGGGCGATGCCGATGGTGAGCACGTCTGGGGTAAAGGTGAGCGCTTCGGTCAGCGACTCAACTACGGGAATCGGTTTGTCGATGCCGGTTAGCTCAACCAGCGATCGCCCCGCCGCCTGGTAATCGATTACGGCCACAATCGGCGACTGGCTAAAGCGCAGCAGGGACAACCCAGTTTTCCCCATGGTGCTCTGGGTGCCCTGGTGCATGAGTAGGGCGATGCGGCTATCGGGCGTCAGGTGCATGGCTGAGTCCAAGTCCAGGTTGATGGGAGGGCAGCAGACATCCCTCGACCAGCGCCAGGCCAGTGAAGGGATCGTCGCGGAGGTTAAGGTGGCTGTCGAGGTCAAGGTAATGGGCCAGGGGCGAAAGCTGCGCCATTGCCCCATTGGCCAGGCTGCTGTCGGAATAGCAGCCGAACATGACCTGCAGGCTACAGGCTCGGGCAGTATGGATCATCCTGAGCACTTCGCTGAGTCCGCCTGCTTTCATCAGCTTAATGTTAATGCCATCCACTAAATTCGCTAGGTAAGGAATATCGGAGCTGCTAAAGCAGCTTTCGTCCACAAAGATAGGAATTGGCGAGTGCTGCTTGAGAGTTGCCAGATCGGTATTTTGGCTGACGGGCAGGGGCTGTTCAAGGTGGGTGACGCGGCGATCGCTCAGCCATTCTGCCATTGATTTAGCCTCCTCTAGCGTCCAGCCGCCGTTGGCATCGACGCTGAGGCTGACGCTGGCCGGGACATGATCGTAGATAGCCTGAAACATGGCGCGATCGGCCTCGATACCGCTGGGACTACCGAGTTTTACCTTAAGGGCACGGGCTGAGGTTTGCTGTAGCCAATCCTGCGATCGCTGCTGGGCGGCCTCAGGCGACGAAATGCCCACGGTAACCGAGGTGGGCTGAATTTGGTTAAGGTCTAGCCCCAGCAACCGCCAGACTGGCTGCCCAGTGGCCTTACCACACCAGTCCCACAGGGCCACATCCAGGGCGGCGCGACTGGCGGAGTGAATGGATAGCTCGACTACAACGGCTTCTATCGCCTGGCGATCGAAGGGATGAAACGGCTCTAGCGCCTGCTGCAAGCGGGCTACATCGGCTTGCAACATCTCTAGGGTTTGCTGGTGGGTGCCAATCGAAAACGGGGCCGCTTCTCCCCAGCCCTCGATCCCCTCGGCGCTGAGCCTGAGCCAGAGGTTGGTGGACTGAGCCGTGGTGCCGCGACTGATAGTAAGCGGTACGCGCTTATGCACGGTAAATGGTTGGCAGAAAAGCTTCATGCGGCGCAGCCAGGGCTAGGGAGTATTCCACATATAGCGCTTTTGGTCTGCTTCTGAAAGGGTTTGGCGATCGCCCCATCGTGCTCTGCGGTCGCTGTCTGTGCACCTGCTATCTGTGTCGCGTTATCTGCATCCAATTTAGAACAGTTGACGTACTAGGTGTAGGTCTCTACCTATAGGGACATCAAACAATCTGTTGGATGAAAGCATTATGTTTAACGAACGAAAAAAACTGCGGAACGGCTTTATCGTCTTGGTGACTGGTCTGTTTGTGGTTCTCTTATACTCTCCTTTAGCGGGTCGGGTGTTGGCTCAAACGCCGCTGGCGACCTCAAGGATTGCGGTGACCGCGCCAGTCTCGGGCAACTTTGCTGTAGGTGCACAAATTGACGCCAACCTGGCGGCGGCAACGGCACCGCTGTTGGCCCAGGGGAGTTCTAGTGGCTCCATCGTTACCTATGTGGCGATGCTCAACCCCCAGAATGTGGTGCCCAATTCGCCGATGACCGATGCCCGTGGGGTGGTTGGGGCGGCACTGGCGGGCGATCGCCTGGTGGTGAGAGGCAGCTTTCGAGAACTGTCCAGCGCTATGCGCAACTACGCTACCGATCCAGTGGATCCCCCCAACCCCAACATCACCTCGGCCTTCCACGTCCATCGGGGTAGCCCCAGTGAAAACGGGCCGTTTCAGTATGCCCTAGAGGTAACCATGGACAACACCGGACGGGGCGGCAGCGCCATGGGCGACTATACCCTTACCCCCGAGCAGCTTCAGGCCCTGCAAAACGGCATGCTGTATGTTGACCTGCACACCACTCGCAATCGGGGCGGTGAGCTGCGCGGGATTCTAACGCCCGTCTAGGCTCCATTGCAGGTTTTCCTCTCGGGTGGCGGCAGCTGTGTCAGCTACTCGAGAGGATGGCAATAGACACAAATCATGGCATTGTATAGAACATGACTGTGGTACATCTTCGCCTCAGGGCAACCGAGACGGCGAGGCTAGTGTCTGAGCCTTCGGCGGATATGGACTTTGAACAATTGACCTCGGCAAACGCCGGAACGCTGAGCGATGCAGACCTGTGGTTGGCCCTACAGGCAGGGCAGACCAGCGCCCTGGGAACGCTATACGATCGCCACAGCGGACTGGTCTATGGGATAGCGCTCAAGGTGTTAGGCCACGCCCAGGAGGCAGAGGACCTGACCCAAGACATCTTTGTCAAGCTAGCCCAATCGACGGCCTACGACCCACAGCGGGGCTCGTTTAGAACCTATTTGGCCATTTTGACGCGATCGCGAGCCATAGACCGACTGCGATCGCGCCAGTCGGCCCGCGATTCTGTGGCTCGGCTGAAGGCTAGCGATCAGCCCCCCAATCCTACTCCTGCCGATGCCCTAGCCCAGAGTGAACGAGCCGAAGAAATCCGGGCGGCGCTGGCCCAGCTCTCGGCTAACCAGCAGCAAATCCTGCGGCTGGCCTACTATGAGGGTCTATCCCAGGCCACCATTGCCGAGCAGCTCGACACGCCCCTGGGCACTGTCAAGACCCATTCTCGCCGGGGGCTGCTGAAGCTCCGGCAAATTCTCCAAAATCGCCGGGGTAACTAGCACTATGACCGGGTCTATTTCACCCGAACAACTACAAAACCTGCTGGCTGGCTACGTTCTCTACGACCTCAGCCCTGAGGAATCGGCGACCGTGGCTCGACTGCTGGCGGCGGACCCTAGCCTGCAGCAGGATATCGACCAGATGCAGCAGGCTCTGGAGCTGGCCTACGATGGCGATCCGGTTTCTCCCCCGGCTCACCTGAGGCCGGTCGTTCTGGCGGCGGCTGGGGGCGAGATGGCTGTGGCCAAACCGTCGGCGACCGCGATTGCAGGTGCACTGGCGTCTGAACCGATGCGGCGATTGCGGCACTGGCCGCTGGCCTGGGCCGCCGCTGCGGCTCTGATTGCGGGGTTGAGTCTGAGCAATCTGTTGCTGTGGCGGACGCTGCAATTCGAGCGAGCCGGTCGCGACGAAACCCTCACGGTTGCCCTGGGTTCGCCCGATGACGCCACTTCGGGGCAGGCCCAGGTGGTGCTCAATCCTGATACCCTGGCGGGTTCGCTAACGGTAGAAAATTTGCCCCCCTTGGAGCCCGGCAGCGTGTATGTGCTGTGGACAGTGCTAGACCCCAACGCCCCGGCCACCGTAGACCAAAAAAACGCCATTCTGACTACGGTGTTTACCGTCGATGCGCAGGGCAATGTGACCCAACCGATTGATCTCCCCCCTGTATACCGTCGCGATCCCAGTCTAGTGCGGGCGATCGCCATTACCCAAGAACGAGCTGAGGCACCCCAGGAACACCTATCGACGCCTATTCTGATTCAGCCCCTTTAGAGCGTCAAAAGCCAGATGACAGACGACAGAACAGACCAAGGGGTGCTTTCCAGGGGTACTTTGCATCGAGCGATCGCCTTGGCAGAGGCGTATTAGCGAGATAATTAAGCCATGTTCCCCCGCTAGAGGTGCCCATTGGCTTTTCTTGCTCTGCCCGCCAATGCCTTTGTTGACCCCCAGGGCCACAACCGAGCGGCCATTGAGGCCGTATGTCAGCAGGTGGTGGCGCAAATTCTCGATTACTTAGCTGGGGCCAGTGATCACGTGCCGCTGCCATCGGTGCAGGAGATTCCCTTTCAGGGCATTCCAGAACAGCCGACGGCGATCGCGCCCCTGCTCGACGCGCTGAGCGATCTAATGGCCCAGTCGATGAACCCGTCGCACCCCGGCTACATGGGCCATATGGACCCGCTACCCAGTACGGCGTCTATCGTCGGTGACTGGGTGGCGGCGGCGCTCAATAACAACATGCTAAGCGTTGAAATGTCTCCAGCCCTGTCGCGGCTAGAGCCTCTGCTGTTGGCAGAGATTGCCCAGTTGTTTGGGCTGGGCGAAACCGCAGGCGGACTGCTGACGAGCGGCGGCACGCTAGCCAATCTGCAAGCCCTAACCGTGGCTCGCAACGTCAAGCTTGGCTGCTTGTACGAGGGGCTGGCCGGTGGGCCGCCGCCCGTGATCTTCGCCTCAGAACTGGCCCACACCTCGATTCAAAAGGCGGGTATGCTGCTGGGGCTAGGGCTGAATGGGGTGGTGCCAATACCGGCCAACGCCCGAGGCCAGATGGATATTGGCACTTTGGACGCGAAGATTCAGGGCGCGATCGCCCAGGGGCAGCAGCCCTTTGCGGTGGTGGCGACGGCGGGGACGACGGTGACAGGCAATATTGACCCCCTGCCCGAAATTGCCCGCATTTCCCAGGCTTACGGCCTGTGGTTGCATGTCGATGCGGCCTATGGCGGCGCGATCGCGTTTTCTCCTACCCACCGCTACCGGCTAGCGGGTATTGAGCAGGCCGATTCAGTCACCTTTAACCCGCAAAAATGGCTGTACGTCACTAAAACCTGCGCTTCGGTGCTGTTTCGCGATCTGAGCCTGCTGCACAGCCATTTTCGGGTTTCGGCCCCCTACATGAACACCGAAGCCAACTGGGCCAACCTGGGCGAACTGTCGGTGCAAGGCACCCGCCACACCGACGTACTGAAACTGTGGCTAACCCTGGCCCACCTGGGCAAAGCGGGCTGCGCCGAATTGATCGATGCCAGCTATACCCTCACGGATCACTTTGTGGCTCAGGTGCGGCAGCGGCCCTGGCTGGAGCTGGCGAGCGATCCAGACATGAACCTGATCTGCTTTCGGGGTTGCCCAGCGGCTCTACCGCCGGACCAGTGGGATAGCTGGAATGCTGGCCTACAGCAGTATTTGCTGAACCAACACCATACGTTTTTGTCGCTGCCGGTGTTTCAGGGTCAGCGGTGGTTGAAAGCAGTACTGCTAAACCCGTTTACCACGGCGGCCCAGCTCAGCGATCTGTTTTTGGCCGTAGACGAATATGCAAAGCTCAGGGCTGAGACCCTACCCAGTGTGGAGATGCCCTGATTGAGCCGATGCTAGCGACAGGCTTGTCAACCTCTAATCGCGTTTGAATACGCTGCGTTTGGACATTGATTGAAGGCGATTATACCTGAGCTGGCCCGGGCACCACGAGTTATCCACAGCCGCAAGAAAATCTGTGGATAACGTGCTGATTCAGCAGGTTAAGAGCGAGGCTGCCGTCAAAAGAGCCTGCCGAGTAAGAGTTTAAGCGCCTATCACAAAACTGTTGCTGCACAGGTGCTTGTGGAAAAAGACAGCCAAAACGAACTGGTAAAGCTCTGTCTACCAGCAGAACTCTCAGCGGCATCGCGCCCAAGTAGACGTTGGGTTTTTTATTTTAAGGAAGCACTTTTAATCAAGCTGTAAACCAGGCTACATTTTTTTGGTGGACTCTGAGTCGTAGGCTCAATTGACCTGATTAGGTTTAGGGGCAGGCGGTGGAAGGCTAGAATCGGTATGCTAGAGAAGCCCTCGTGCAATAGCTCCCTGCTGTTGCCGACCGACATTCACCGGGAGATTTTTTGATGGTTGGAACTCAACTCGCCGCACGGGACTTTTTTCGGGCGGCCTACGAAAACCGTTACACCTGGGATGCGGCCTTTCCTGGCTATACGGCCGATGTCACCTTCACCCACAACGGCCAAAGCTACGCTGGCCAGGTTAAGGTCAGTGCCGACCTCAAGCTCGAAGTGAGCGGCATGGCCGACGATACGGCCCAAAAGGCGGTTCATGGCCAGCTGTTTGAGGTCTCCATTCACCGGGTTCGGCGCGGGTTTGAAGACACCCACGGCAACAACACCTTTAGCTATGGCGAAACCCTGCCCGATGGCTCGGTCGAAATTCTCATGGGCGGCAAAGCGGAAGGCGATCGCTACCAAATTAAGAACAACGAGGTTTCGATGGTGCACCGCCATATTCACGGCGTGGTTGTCACCATTCACACCTACAGCAGCCATGACACTGGGGCGGGCTACCTATCGCACCGCTACGACTCGGTCTACCACGACCCCAAAACGGGCGAGCAAAAGGGCGGCCTCAGCGACTTTGAAGACGAGTATACCGAGGTAGGCGGCTACTACATTCTCGCGCGCCGCGCCATTGAGACCACGATTGAGAATGGCACCGACATGCAGGAAGACTCGCAGGAGTTTGTATTCTCTAACATTGCCTTGCTAGGGGCATAAGTCCAGGTAGCTCGATCAGCAATGCTCCTTTGCCCGCGCTGCCCATAGAGGCAGCGCGGGTTGTTACTTTTTTGCAGACTGTTTCGGTGGCCCTGAGCTAGCATCTACGCACCGTCTTTTGGGCGCACTGTCTGTTGTATGTCGCCAGTTCGTACCCAGTATCCCAACTTGCCCCGCCACGCGCTGATGGTGTGCGCCACCCTGGTAGAAAATCCGCTCAACTTGGGCATGCTCTGCCGCACGACCGAGGCCTTTCGACTGGAGGCGCTGGTGTTGAGCGACCTGAATCTGGCCCAGGACCGCAAGTTTCGTCAGGGGGCAGTGGCGACCCATCAGTGGCAGCCGTTAATGGGGTGCGCCCCAGATCACCTGCCCCAGTGGCTGCACCAGCAGCGACAGCGAGGCTACACCCCGATCGCGCTCGATCTTCAGCCCCAGGCCTTGCCCTTGTCTGACCTGCGTTTTCCGGAGCGGGCGGTGCTGGTGCTGGGGCGCGAGCTGACGGGCATTCCTGCTGCCGTAGCGGCGGCTTGCGACCAGTCGGTGACAATCCCTCAGTATGGGGTGGTGCAGTCGCTAAATGTGCAAACGGCGGCCGCCCTGGCCATATATGCCTACATTGGCCAATGGGGCATGGTTGCGCCGTCAGCCCCAACCCCTTTGGCCCCCACGCCCTTAGAATGAAGATGTAGCTTTGAATGCAATAGTTGGCCTATGCCGCCCCGTTGGCCCCGTAAACCGACCCGAGAAGACCCTGCCTACCGCAAGTTAGAAGACCGCATTAACTTCGCGGTGCATGTAGCGGCATTCACTGCTGTGAATTCTGGGCTTTGGTTTTTTCATACTCTAGATCCTAACTGGGTTCCCTGGGTCGCTAAAGTAACGCTAACCTGGCTGCCCGTGCTCGTAGGCAATGCCGTTTACATCTTTGCGATCGCAGACTATTCCCCCGTGCCGCTGTCTCCCACGGCCAAACCTGACCCCAATGGAGAATCTTAGTTATGTCTGATGCGTCTACAGCTCGGGCCATTGAATCCCTGGCCGCAGCCATTGGCGACAAAGTTTACCTCGATGTCGCCAAGTGGCACCTGTATTTGGGCGATGCCAAACTGCATACCCCCCTGGCCGAAAAACTCTACCCCCTGGTGGTAGAAGATAAGGTTACCGAAGCGGCGGTCACCGATATTCTGACCACCACCGCTGTTGCGATTGGCGGCGGTCAAAAAACGGTGACGATGGCCGATCTAATTCCGGCCGCTAGCAAAACCGATTTGCTGGAGGCGATTGCTGACTACCAGCGCGACCTGTAGCCAGCTCTAACGATGTCGGGGGCGATCGTCGGCCCGATTGTCGCGGTTTTCTGGGCGATTTGGGGGGCGATAGAGGGGGCGTTCTGAGGGCAGATCGTCCTCAGGCCAGAGCTCCATCGCGTTGACGTCAATGGTGGGCACATTGTCGTCGCGCAGGTTTGGCCCAGAGGGCAGGCCAGCAGTGGCATCGGTAACGGCCTCACGCAGCTGGTTACGCAGGTGGCGCGTGCGCTTTTTGACGTTGCCCAGCAGGCCACCTAGCTTGTCCTGGGCCTCGGCCTGGAGCTTTTGGCGGCGGTCTTGGGCCTCGGCCCCCAGCTTTTGGCGCTGGTCCTGGAGGCGATCGCTCACCTGCTGCTGGGCCTGGCGGGTGGTCTTAACGGCGGCATCCCAGCCCTGGCGAGGGTCGGGTATTTGGTCGAGGGAAAGGCGATCGAGGGGAAGGCGTTCAAAGGGCGATCGCGGCGCTGTAGGTTCTGGCGGCTGCGGTAGGCCAGCCCGAATCAAAGGAGCTGAACGCAGCGCGGCATCTTCCGCCATCATGCGGCGGCGGCCCGTGCTGATCACGGCCACCGGGTCGAGGGCATACAGGCCGGGGGCCAGACCGCTGCCTTCCTCTGGAATAAACAGGTATTGCAAAATATTGCCAGTGGCCGGGTCGAAGCGATAGTCAAAGAGCTGACCGGTGCGATCGCCGTGGTCTGACCAAATTTCGACCATGCCCAAGGGCAGGCAATCTTGCAGGTGCTCGTCGATCGCCTCAATCTGCGCCCCCGCCTTAACCACCACGCCATCGCGGCCAATCGAGCCGATCTGAGACCACAAAAACCGCCGACTCTGGCGCTGGAGCAGCCCCCCGGCGCTACAGCCAATGCCCTGAACCTGATGGGTACGGCTGTTGACCCACACTTCAGCAATCGGGCCAAACTCTTCGGCGGTATCCAGGTTAATGGCCAGACGGTTGAGCAACTCGCTCTTCAGCATGTCCTGAGGAAGTGGCCCGTCCATATCAACGCTCCTGCGATCGCTAGCCCAGGCCACCCTTGGCCTGGAGGGGACTGTCTTCAATGGTAGTCGATCGAAAATTTAAGTTTGAAATTAGCCAGGATGGTATTGAGAATAGAGGGCTGGCCTCAATGCGGCGTTGGGGCAAAAAAGTGACTACAACTCGTCCTGGATCGGAACGGATTGGCTGATTCTGCCTACCCAAACAGACCCTAGATAGAGCAATCCGAGCACCCCACCGCCGTAAATTAGACCTACAGAAAGAGCCGAGTCGAAGCTGTAGAGGGGATGATGGTCGAGCCGTTTGTGTAGTGCGGCGTGGATGGCGAGGAAAGCGGTGATCGCAACCCTTGACCATTGCTTGATCGCTGGGGCTTCATGGTTAGTCAGCCACAGCAGCCCCGCCACCAGGGGAATGTGTACCAGCACAAAAGCCATTTCAGCGGTAGCTTCGGGTAAACGGCGCAGAATAAACAGCAGCCGCCACTCAGCCTGGGTCATGGCGTCGAGTTCGTGAGCCATGAGGATGGCAAAGCCCAGATAAAACAGCAAATTTTGCATGGCATGCCCCTTCTGACGAGCTTCTGAAGCTGAACCGCTTCCGGCTTCTCAATTACACGTTAAAGTGTGCATTAAATAGGTCATCTGGGACAGCGTTATGTCTGATCAAGGCGGGAATATTTTACTGGTAGATGATGAGCCTGGTCTGCGGGAGGCGGTGCAGGCCTACCTGGAAGACAGCGGCTTCACGGTGCGGGCCGCCAGCAACGCCAAGGAAGGCTGGGATTTGCTCCAGCAGGAAACCCCCGACGTGCTGATCTCAGACATCATGATGCCCCAGGTGGACGGCTACGCCTTTTTGGCCCAGGTGCGCGACGATGTGCGCTTTAAGGGGCTGCCGGTGCTGTTTTTGACGGCGCGGGGCATGACCAGCGATCGCATTCAGGGCTACAACTCGGGCTGCGACGCCTACCTCTCCAAACCCTTTGACCCCGAAGAGCTGGTGGCTGTTGTCAGCAACCTGATTGGTCGTCGCGCCGCCCAGACCCCCGACTCGGGCGACATCCCCGATATTGCGGTAATGGCCCGTCAGATCGAAGAAATCAAAGCGATGCTCAGCCAGAAGGGCGGCATTGCCAAGGTGGCCTCCGACATTCGTATCGACCTCACCCCCCGCGAGCAGAGCGTGCTCGACCTGGTCGCCGAGGGGCTGATGAATAAAGAAATCGCCAGCCGCCTCGACACCAGCGTCCGCAACGTCGAAAAGTACGTCAGCCGCCTATTCAGTAAAACCGGCACCAACAGCCGCACCGAGCTAGTGCGGTTTGCCCTGGAGCACGGCATGGTAACGACGTAAGGATTTTGGATTTTAGATTTTAGATTTTGGATTTTGGCGGGGTGGTTGGGCAAGCTGGGGGCAGGTGCATTTGGGTTTGAGGGTTGGATGAACAGGCTTTTAAGCAGCGGACAAAGGTGCTGGCGCTGCGGGTTATTCGGCTAGTGGAGGCGTTGCCGCGAAAGCCTGCGACAGATGTAATTGGTAAGCAATTGATTCGCTGTGCGACGTCAGTTGGGGCAAATTATCGTTCCGCATGTCGCGCGAAATCAGTAGCCGACTTGATCGCTAAGTTGGGAATCGTTGAAGAAGAAGCGGATGAGTGCCTCTACTGGCTAGAACTACTTGTTGAGACCGAAGAGATTTCCGCAGAACGAGTAAAAAGTCTGATGGCTGAGACCAACGAAATTCTCGCTATGACCGTCGCTTCTATCAAGACATTGCGGCGCAAGAGAGCAAATCCAAAATCCCCAATCTAAAATCCAAAATTAGACGATCGCTCCAGCCAGCAGCCCTGCGATCGCCCCAGCGGGCACCAGTTGCCAGGTGGGGCGGCGAAAGCGCACCAGGGCCACCAGAGCGGCGAGGCCTACAGTAGTAGCAACGACAGTGCGGGGCAGGGTGGGCTGAATTAGCGCCGCCGCCGCGAGGGGGATAGCGGCGGCGGCGATCGCCCCCAGGGCCGCTGGCATGACGCCCTTAAGAGCACTTTTGATCCAGGGATTTTGGCGCAGCCGCAGCAAAAAGGGCGAGGCAAACATAATGAACAAAAACGACGGCGTGAAAATCCCCACAGTGGCAACCAGTGCCCCCAGCGCCCCAGCCACCTTGAAGCCCACGAAGGCAGCGGTGATCACCACTGGCCCTGGAGTGAGCGATCCCAGGGCCACACCGTCGAGAAATTCGCTGCGGGTCATCCACTGAAAGTCGTCGACTACCGCAGTCTCTAAAAGCGGAATGATCACCAGGCCGCCGCCAAAGATAAACGCCCCGGTCCTAAAGAAAAAGGTAAATAAAGGCAGAACGTAGTCTTGAATTCGCTCTAAACCCCAAAAGCTAGAGACAGCCAAAGTTTCTGCCGGTACTGTGGTGAGAAGAGTGGGCCAGGCCTGGGTGAGAGGCAGCAGCGGGGCTAGCCAGGCGCTGGATCGCCCGCTCGAAGGCGATGCGGTGGGTCGATAGACTATGAGCCCAACTACACCCGCCAGCACAAACAGCAGCAGCACATTGACGCGAAATATGAGGGAAAACAGCAGAACTGCAAGGGCGATCGCCACCCCCTGCCAGTCCTTGATCACCTTTTTGCTTAGCTTCCAGCAAAAGCCCAAAATGATGGCGATCACCACCGGAGAAATGCCGAGGAATAAATCTTCAATTTGGGGCACCCCCTGAAACCGAAAGTAGGCCCAGGACAACACCACCAGGATGACAAAGGCGGGAGCGATAAAGCACAACCCCGCCACCAGCGCCCCCAATTGCCCCGCTCGCAGATAGCCCGTGTAAAGGCCCATCTGGGTCGATGCGGGGCCGGGCAGCATTTCGCAGATCGCCACTCCTTCAATGAACTGGTCTTCTTCAAACCAGCCGCGCCGCGCCACGGCCTCGTCGTGGATCATGGCGATATGAGCCTGGGGACCACCAAAGCCGATCGCCCCCAGCTTTAGAAAGAGCAATGCTAGCTCTTTTAGCCGGGCCGATAGCGCTTCAGGCGATGGTTCTACAGCTACAGGGTCTAGATTGGGCGGCTGGTTCATAGAAAATCACGACAATGCTGAAGCCAACGTAGCGGTATTCGAGCGCGAAATCCTATATCAGGCAACACATTTTCTTGCTTTAACAACATTGGTGTTGCTAAACTCGGTAGGTATTTCTACTGTGCATTGTCTGCTATGAATCAGCAACTGCCCAACACCAGGGGAATTACCTTCCATCAAATGGAGGTTTTTGAGGCGGTTGCTCGCCATGGCAGCTATACAAAGGCCGCCGAAGAGTTGTATCTGACTCAGCCCACGGTTTCGATTCAGGTCAAGCAGCTGTCTAAAACGATTGGCCTGCCCCTGTTTGAGACCGTTAGCAAAAAGCTTTATTTGACGAGGGCAGGCGAAGCCCTGCTGACCACCTGTCGCCAGGTTTTGGGCCAACTCTCAACCCTGGATGAGGCGCTGGTGGCGTTTCAGGGGTTAGAGCAAGGCATCGTCAAAGTCGCCACGGTTGAAACCGGCAAAACGGCCCTGGTTCAGCAGCTCAAACCGTTTATGGATCGCTACCCAGGCTTGGAGCTGTCGATGCACATTGGGGATCATCATCAGCTGCTAGAGCGATTGCAGAACAATGAAGACGATATTTACTTTTTTAGCCTGCCGCCAGCTTTGAACGGGGTTGAAATACTGCCCTGCATGGATGTGCCGCTGCATATTGTGGCGCATCAGCAGCATCCCCTCGCAGGGCAGGCAGTGGTCACGCCGCCGCAGCTAGCCCAGGAATCATGGATTTTGAACGAGCCAGGCTCAGCCAGTCGCCAACTGCTGGAAGATTTTTTTACGGCTCAGGCCATCGAGGTTCGCAGACGACTGGAGATGAGCAGTAGTGAAGCCATTAAGGCCAGCATTCGAGCTGGGTTAGGGATTGCGGTGCTGCCTGCGTCAGAGCTGTCTTGCACAGACCTTGAAACTGACCTGGCTATTTTGCCCATTGCAGAATTTTCGCTGCGAAAACAGTGGCATCTGGTCTACCTGAAAGGGAAATGTCTGTCTCCAGGAGCAGCAGTATTTCTTGACTATGTTCTGGAACGATTTTGAGCGGGGACAGGTGAAGCGTTAGAGGGTTAGCCAGAAGCCTGGATGCATTAAGCTTGGAGCAGCGCGATCGCCATCATTACTGGGCATTTAGTTGCCAAAACCTCGAAAGTGACCTGGTAGCAGATTAATGCCCAGAGCTGATTTGACTAGGTAGACCAGCATCACGATGCTGGTGCTCAAAGCCAGATTGAACCCCAGCAGCAGCGCCACGGCCATAACCCAGTTGCCCATCTGCGTCAGCCGCGAGACGGGTACATTACGCTGGGCACGGCGGCGATCTTTGCCCACCATTAGCACGATGAAATAGCGACTGATCAATAGGTCAATGGTGAACCGCATATCGACTAGCTTAGGCGCTGGTTTGGGGATGGCCAGCGCAATCACGCGCTCGATGTCTGCCCGCTGCTGAGGGGTGAGACTGGCCTTGACCTCAGGGTGAAGTTGATCCAGGTAGGTAGCAGGCTGGGGCAAAGGCCTGCGCCCCTCAGCCGCCGCAGGTGGGTGCACGGCTGGGGACGCAACGCCAGCGGCTGTAAGCCTGCGAATTTTATGCCAGTAGGCTCTCATGGGGCGCTTAGACTCCGACTAATGTTTTTGGGATGTGGGTGCTGTGGGTACTCTATATTCAAGCGCTAAAGATTTTCCCAGGGCACCCAGCCAGGCCAATGGTTCTGGTAAAGGCTGGTTCCTGCCCACAGCGCCAGCAGCAGGCTGATCATCAGCACGAGCTGCTCTCGGCGGCGGGTTGACTTACTGTGCCGCAGCGTCTGCCCGACTTTGGCCAACAGACATACCAGGGTAATGCTGGAGGCCCACAGAGCTAGAACAGTGTAAGCCCAGTATTTGTAGTGGATGTTGTCGGGCCAAAAGGCCGGAAAGATATCAAAGGCGACGACCAAGGCGATCGCACTGGAGACTACCGCGCTAGCGGGCATCACGCTACCCCAGCCTACCCCCAGCCCGTAAGCCATCAGCAGTCCGGTGATGACTATTGCAGCTTTGGGTGCAGCCAGGGCCGCCAGCCACCAGCCCCACTGGCCCATTCCCACGATTAAAATTCCTAACCACCTAGCCAATACTACGGCACCACAAGCTGTTGGACTTTCACAGATTACCCAAAGATGCACTCCGGCTAAGCCTCCGCTGTTGATCAAAGAACTGCCTGGATTAAATTCAAAAAAGCTTCAAGATATTGCACTGGCTCGGTGGCCCGAGGTATAAGCTAACGGCTAAAAAGCTACACACTGTTAGGACGCGACCGGATGCACAAGCGCCCATATAAATTCGGCACATGGAACCAATTTCTAAGTTAAAGAGCACTATGAAACCCTATCAGGCCGTGCCTATCTGCGACTGTGGAGAGCCGCTGGTGCCTATTGGAGGCGATCGCGTTTCCCTGGTCCAGCCCCACCCCTACCAGGTGTTGGGGGCACCCTACGGCCACCAGTCGCCCTACTACCTGCGATCGGGCGTGTTAGCCGCCCTGCTCCAGGCGCAGGACTGTCTTCAGCAGCAGTGCCCAGGCTGGCGCATTCAAGTTTTTGACGCTTTTCGTCCGGTGGCCGTGCAGCGCTTTATGGTGGAGCGCACGTTTTTAGAGCAGGTGCAGGCTCGGGGCTGGGTGGCCGAGGCCCTGACACCGACTCAGCGAGAAGCGGTGATGGCCGAGATAACTCAGTTTTGGGCTATGCCCAGCGACGACCCGGCGACACCCCCGCCCCACAGTACCGGGGCGGCATTGGATGTCACCCTAGTCACCAAAACCGGCGCTGTGGTAGACATGGGATCGCCCATCGACGAGGTATCGCCGCGATCGCAACCCGACCATTTTGCCGCCAGCCCTGTCCCCATTGAGCAGCAGTTCCACGTCCATCGCACCCGGCTCAGTCAGGTGATGGAGACCGCTGGGTTTCGCCGCCACCCCAATGAGTGGTGGCACTTCTCGCTGGGGGATCAGCTCTGGGCCTGGCAGCGGCGGCAAGAAACCGGCAGCAAAGACTTTTTGGCCCACTATGGGCGAGCCTCGGTAGACTTGTGGGTACAGTGATACCACCGGGTACATCAATCCTTGAGGAGGCAACGGCAATGAGAGCTTGGTCACGGATGCGCCTGCCGGCGATCGGTCGAGTTTGGGATGCGTTGCCCATTGTGCTGGGGCTAGCCCTGGTGACAGCGGTTCCTGGTCAGGCTCAATCTACGGCTATTCTGCGATCGTCGCTACAGCTGGCGGTGTGTCTGAGCGACTGGGATAGCGCGATCGCTCGGGCTAGCGACCTGGAAAAGGTGCCCGACCTGCCGGTTAAGACCCAGGCCGAACTGGTGATTCTGCGTCGCCAAATGCAGGTTCTTCGCCAAAATCAGGTGGTTGTAACCGATGTTGACGCCTGCCAGCCGGTGCTGGAGGGGTTTGGCCTGCCGAGCTACAGCGGGCGACCTTTGCAGCTAGAGCGAGCCGCTGCATCCCGTGTGGGCCTCAGTAGCTCCACCCTGACTCCTGACCAAACGATTCGACAGCTTGAAGCTTTTTGGCAGGCCGGGCTAGGGGTCAGCGCTGATACCCCGCTGGACCCGCTGGCGGAGGCTCGACGCATCAACACCCGCAGCGGCAGCGGCGTATCCACAGGGGCCGTCAGCCGTCGCGTCGACGTGTATGCCTTCCTCGGTGCCGAGGGCGACACCCCCAGCCTCGACCTCGATGTCATCCAGCAGCGCCCCGGACTGCTGTATACCGACGACAGTTCGCTCCTGTTTTTGTTTGATGCCAAGGGCCGACTGCTGGGCGAGGCCCGCACCACCTCAGCGCTGCAACCCCGCCTCGACAATGTGCCCCTGCCCGCCACAGGGGTTTACTACGCCGCCGTAACTACTCCTCAGCATCGGCCTGTGCTAGACGAAGGCGGGTTTATAACCGGCTGGCAGGGCATTGGCACCAGTGCTGTGACCTACACGCTGACGGTACGGGGGGTGACGCCAGCGCCGGAGCTGGGAGGTGGTGAGGAAATGAGGAGGATGAGGTGATGAGGAAGGTGAGGAAATGAGGAAGGGGGAGTGCAAAGTGCAAAATTCAAAGTTTCTCCTCCGGAGACGCTGCGCGAACAAAATTTTGAATTCTCAATTTTGAATTTTGAACTCTTCGCTAACCCTGCGGGAGGCCGCTCCGTGCCTATATTCCCACATCTCCCTTATCTTCCTCACCTCACTATCCCTCCACTTCAAACGACGGCTGTCGGCAGATGCCAAAGACCGACGTAAACCCGTGCAGGAAGGTTGTCTGCCCCACGGGGCCAATTTCGCCGCCGCAGAAAAAGCCGCCCAAAGGCAGCCCCGGCAGGTATTGGGCGAACAGGCTGGAGTCGAAGTTAGCCTGGTCGTAGAGCCCTTCGCCCCGTCCGGCGCAGGCAAACATGAGCGCTCCGGCGGTTGTGGTTGCGGCTGTGACCTGGCGCTGGTAGCGCTGCAGCAGGTTTTCGAGATCGATCGCGGAGGTATGGGCATCGCGCAGGTGAAACTGCACTCGCTGGCCAGGGCGCAATCGATCGCCCACTGCGATCGCGCCCATCTTGGGGTCAACCCCCAGCAGGGTGCGAATCAAAAAATCGCCCTGGTCGAGGGTGAGCTTAAAGCTGTCCTGGGCAATGCCGATAAAGAGCGAGCTTTGGGCCAGCTTGCGATCGCTTTCCGATAGGGTGTCAAACAGGTCTTGCAGGAGGTCCAGGGGGGGGCGGGGGGCGTCGCTATCGGCGGTGTTCAGGGTCAGCAAAATGTTGCGCTCGGCTTTGTCTACCCGGTAGACCGGGCCAATGGGGCGGCACCCCTGCGCCACAATGGTGTCGAGCACCAGAGGTCCCGAGAGGGCGACCCCAACTACGCCTTCAGAGTGGAGGGTGCGATCGCAAAATAGACCGCTGTGGCGGTTAAACCCGTCTATACCCGCCAGCCCGCCAATTTTTACCCCGCTGGGGTAGGCAAAATCTAGCCCCTGAAGCAGGTCATTAACGCCCGATGAAAAGGGATCGGCCATCAAAATAAACTGGGGATTTTGCGCTGGATCGACCCCAATCAGCTCCGACCAGGCTCCGGGTGGGCTGTCAAGATCGGGCAGGTCGTCGCTTGACACATGAAAACTCTGCACCGATACGCCCGGCAGTTTGGCCACCGTCAGGCTGAGGGCCGGGGTATTTTCGAGTTCCTGGGGCTGGCCCTGGGCGCTGGTGCCGACAATACCGCCGCCGCTGCACCCCACCAGGGCAGGCATGGGCAGCAGGCTCTGCAGCAGGGGCAACAGCCGGGCAAACTCACTGGTAAACGAGGACGAAATAAACACCAGCCCCAGGTCAGGGGCCGCCGTTAAGCGCCCCTGGAGCTGCTCAACTACCTCCTTAACAGCCCCTTCTAGGGAAGGACAGGTAGACACAGCGTTCGCCCACTCCATAGGTGTGTGGCCCGGTTGAGGAATGTCGGTCATCGGGTACGCCCCTCCTCTTGTGGTTCCAGTCTAGATCGGAATGCCCATTACCTCAGCAGATCAAGCCTAGCGAACAATGTTCAGCAGGCACCCCCGCCAGGGTAGGGATGTGTAATATGAATACTAGGTACTTCTACTGGGTCTACTGGCCGAACCTACTGGCTGGACTTAACGATTAGGTTCATCTTGGGGGGCTGCGGCAGGTAGCGACAGGCCAGCAATTTTCCTGTCAAGGGAGTAACCCTCCCTGCAGCGGTAGAGTTTCCATCGCCAGGCCATCAAAACCAGTGAAGTATACTGAGCCTGAAACCAAAATGGTCCATTGACGCCAGCGGATTCATCCCTTGAGTTGCCAGGCGGCAGTCCCCCAAGGTAGTTGTTTACATACGGTAAAGGAAGCAAATGAGCGAGAACATCAAAGAGCGCATTGAGAAAGAAATTGAAGATGCCCGCAACGCCTGTGACGTCTCTGGCAGCAACTCTCAGGAGTGTGCTGCGGCTTGGGATGCCGTAGAAGAGCTTCAGGCTGAAGCCTCTCATCGGCGCGACAAGGGGACGGATAGAACCTCCCTGGAGACCTACTGCGACAACAACCCTGAGGCCGACGAGTGCCGGGTCTACGATACCTAAGCGATCGAGACGTTTCCGCAAAATTCTCTCTGAGAGCTTAAAACATCCTAAAGAGACGTCCTAGTCATTGGGGCGTCTCCGGTGTTTTAGCCGCATTCTCAAAGCTTTAAATCGATTCTAGACTTCATAGTTAGTCTTTCAAATTGAGGCCGCTATGGCGCTAATGGTTTACGGCATTCCCAACTGTGGCACCTGCAAAAAGGCGCTGCAATGGCTCGATAGTCACGCCATTGCCTACGAGTTTGTCAATACAAAAGACGCTCTCCCCAGCCCAGAGCTGATCACCGCTTGGGTCAATACCCTGGGCAGCAGGGCGATGCGCAATACTTCTGGACTGTCATACCGCGCCCTGGGCGACGAGAAGCAAACCTGGGACGATTCAGAATGGATTAAAGCCTTTAGTCAAGACGCCATGCTGCTGAAGCGCCCCCTGTTTGTAAAGGACGGCAGGGCGGTGCTGGTCGGGTTTCGAGCCTCTGAAGCGACGCTGATGGAGACGTTGGGCGCGTAGGACGTTGGGCGTCTAGAAAGGTGACGATCGCAGGGTGATGAATGGTATAGAAGGCAAAAAGGTTCCAATCCTAAAAAGAATCGGAACCTGCTCGGGCGAAAGAGCCTACCTACGGGGATAGAGTCCTTTGCCAACACATCAAATTCGCCTTGCAGCGATTCTCAATCGGGCAGGGCAACCACTGCTGAGCTTTAGACCCCCCAGTTTTGGGCTGTCTAAGTCTCACTCTGCTCCCCTTTGCTAAAGGGGCAAGGGAGAACATCGCGATAAACTTCGCCCGAGTCAGGCCTGCTTTAGGCTGCTGATCAATCGATGGCGCGCTTGGTTTTGTCTTTGGCATCTTCAACGGAGTGGCGCACCTGGGCTTCGGCCTGCTTGGCCTTACCTTTGATCTGGGCTTCGCGATCGCCGGTTAGCTTGCCGCCCGCTTCCTGAACCTTGCCTTCGATATCTTTGGCCGTTGCCTTGGCGCGATCTTCTATGGACATGGTTTGCATCTCCAGATGACGACTGTTTACTGAAGTTTATGTTTTGCGTCAGAAAACTCCTTCTGCAAAAGGGCAGAGAAGGGGCTCCACCAAAATGAAGGCATAGAGTATCCTGAAGCATCATGGGCGGCTTGGTTAGTAACGGAACGTGACGTCAGGGCTGGAGCTATGGAGTACTGGGAATTTCTGCTGCAAAAGGAGGGCGACCAAAGCTGGCTGCCCCTCGATGCTGCCCAGGTAGAAATTTTGGAGGGCCGCTACCGAGTCATGGCCCACACCAGCCAGACCAATACTCCTGTGCGCATTCAGATTAGTCAGCTACTGCCCGGCGGTCAGGAACTGCGATCGCCCCTGCAAGGTGAAGCCGCCAAGCGTCGTACCCTGCGTCGTCAGGGCGAGACCAACAGCAACGGCCTGATGGTGGTGATGCCCTTTACCCGATTGAGAGAGGGCAGCTGGGATATTCAGTGCGCCAGCGCGAGCTCCCCCGACGAAGCCGCCCCGACTCAACCTACATGGTGCTACGCCGTGCAGCTGCGCGTGGTAGCTCAGAACTCTGCCGACGACGACGACTGGTTTGCCGACGACGGCAGCGCGGGCCTGGGCGCGATCGCCGCTGGTCTGCAAACCGACCCTGTGGCCCCTAGCTCTGCCCCTGATATCGATCTAGAAGCTGCCGCTGCGGCTATGGATGCCTTTCAGGCCCAGCTGGCGGCGGGCCTAGACGAGCGGACCTACGGGCTGACCCTGCCCCACACCGCGCTGCTGGGCAGCGAGGGCGAAAGCCTAGGCCTGACGTCGACGGTGACTGGGCCGGCCCCTGGCGACAGCCCAGGTCGCCCGCCGCTGACGCTGGTGGTGCGGCTGTCTGACCCCCAAACGGCCGTTGCTGTGGCGCTGGCTCCGGTCCCGCTGGCTGTAGCCGCACTGCCCAGCACCGTCACGCTGACCGTAGCGGTGCCCCCGCGACTTTCGACTCGGCTGCTGCTGGGAGAAGTGGGGCTGCTGGCCGGGGCCGAGGTGGTGGCCCTGCACCAATTTACGGTGACGGTGGATGTGGCCTCGCTGTTTGATGCGATCGCCAATCAGGCCGAAACCGATACCGATTTAGACGTCGTCTTTTCGTCTGAGCCGGCCGATGCGGCGGAGTCTGTTGCCACCTCACCCCCTTCTAATCCCGATCTCAAAACTTGGGATATCGCCAGCCGCGCGGCCCCGCCTCGGGAAATGCCCATTCTGACCCTGCCTCGCGGTGGTACTGCCTTACCCCCTAAAATTTATTACCCCTCTCCCTATGAGACGGCGGCGCATCAGCCTACGTTGCCCCCCGTAGGACGGCCAAAAGCCTCACATCCAGCGACTCCGGTTCCTGCTCCAGAGGCTGCCCCAGAGGCTGGGACTCCGGTCCGCGAAACCGCTGCCGGTTCAAACCCGAGCCGAGGGCTGAGTTTACCGCCAGTTTCACCCCCTTCCCAGGCGGCTGATCCCTTAGCGGCGCTGAGTGGCCAGCCCCCTGCCCCCAGCAGCAAGCCGCGCAGGCCAGCGCCGCAGCTTATCTCCCACGAAGATATGGGGTTTAAAGATTTAAAGCTGCAAGACCGCTTTTGGTCCAGACTCAACGAACTGGCCGTCAACCTGCAGCAGGCAGCCCTAGACCAGCGTTCTCAGGAGACCCTTGAGGCAGAGCCAGCGGTGGCAGAGGATGTCGACGATGCCCTGCCAAAGTTCATTCCCTTTGCCGGTGAGGTGGTGATCTACGAGGACGAAGACCCCGCCCTCAGAACGCTTACCCCGGACCAAGCAGTAGCCCCTAAGGAACCCGAGGCTGGGGCCGCTGAGACGATTACTCCGCCCATGCCCATTCTGGTGTTGCCCGAGGGCGATCTGACCGCAGGCGAACCTGTCCTGGTGACGATCCGGGTGCCGTTTCATCCCAATCGCCTGTACCTCAAGGTTTGGATTACCGATCCTCAAACTCGCAGCCTCGCCGATGAGCCTCGTCAGGTGATGAATCTGCTGCCCAACGGTCAGGGGCAACTGGAGGGTAATCTACAGTTAACGGTGCCCCTGGGCTGCCTGGAGGCTCGATTCGAAGCCATCTCTATTGACTTGGTCACCCAGCAGGAGAGCTACAAAGCTTCTGTCAGCCGCGATATTATCCTGCCTGGGCTTACCTCGTCTGGGCTAGATGAGTTTCAGCTTTAGGCCGCGAAGCCTTGTGCCGACTGGAACCTGCGCCTGGAGGTAAAGTTAAACCGTGAGGTTTTGCAACAAATCCTGGAAAAACTTGCAACAAGTGGGGTTGTATACCAGGGATGCTCCTACAATAAGTGGCGGCTTTTCAGGCTAATCAGATCCATTGGCCTCCTCGGCTGATAAGGCCTGGTTCAGGTTGAAACGTTTCGGTCGTTGCCTTGCGACGATGGTTTATTTGACCCCTGGCTAATGCAGGTGTGGGACTCGGGCAGGTTCAGTTCATAGTCCTGATGTTGAGCCGTTAACCCGTGTTATCAGCCAGTCTGGTAACTGGTTGAAGGCGGAGTTTGCCCCCGATCGCCAGGGCTTAAGGTAGAGAAATATCCCCACATCAAAAATCGCTATCTACTATCCAGGAAACTAGGACGGGTGACAATGAATCCTATGTCGAAGCTTAAAGCGGCTGCGCTGATGGCAGCCACTCTTGGGGTGCTAGGCGGGGCAGGGCAGGCTGTTGCCCAAAACCGCACCCCAGTTCAGCCCATGGTTCGCGAGACAGGCACGCTGCTGGCCCAGACCTTTGGCAATACTGATATCAATGCGGCCAACTTTCTGGTGGTGGCTGTACCCGGCAGTGCGGCCCAGCCCTATCGGCTATACATTGTAGAACAGCTCCAGCCCAACCCCCCCTGCTGGACGATTGCTAACCCCGGTGGTGAGCCCACCCAAGTCAATGCACTGTGGAACACCTTTGACTTTACCGGTACCTGTCGCCTCCAGCGTGACACCAATGGCTATGCTATTCGTCTAGCCGGACAGGATCTGTCGGGCACTCGCTTTGAGGTCAACCAGCGAGACGGCGATCTGCTGCTGCAATTTGCTCCCAGCACGATTTCGCGCGATCGCATTACCATTGGCCGCGCCAACGGCATCAGCCCCACGGGCTTTACTCAAATTGACCTTAACCCCGGCTGGTCGCTGACCAAGCGCACCTTCAATGGGCAAATTGTAAGTTCGCACCTGGTGTATTTCACCAACGACCTCACCCTGGCTCAGCTCCAGGGTCAGCAACCCGGTGGTGGAGTGACGCCGCCTGTCACCCCGCCCGTCACCCCGCCTGCCCTGGCCTTCAACGACATTCGGGGCAACCGATACGCAGCTGAAATTACCCGTGCCGCCAGTCTTGGAGTGATTTCAGGGTTCCCGGACAACACCTTTAAACCTACGGCTCCCCTCACCCGCGAACAGGCGGTGTCGGTTGTGATCGAAACGGCGGGTGAGATTCTGCCCACGTCGCTGATTGCGGAGCGATCGCAAGTTGTCTATAGCCCACCCTTCCCAGATGTGGCCGCTAACCGCTGGAGCGCCCTCAAAATTCAGCAGGCTAAGCAGTTGGGTATTGTGACCGGCGATTTCGGTACCGGCAACTTCCGGCCTACCGACAATGTCTCTCGGGCTGAACTGATGGCCATGATCTACAAACTGGCCTTGATTCGGGCGGATGCCGGGGCGGGCGATACGACCAGCGGCACTCCGGTGCCCGGTCGCGATCAGGTGACGGGCGGGCTGATTCCTAACATTCCCAACCCGACAAACTTTACCGACATCGGCGGCCACTGGGGCGAAAACGCAATTAGGCAGATGGCGGCGGTCTGTGCGATCGCAAGTCCCCTCAACGAAACTGGGACTAACTTTGCCCCCAACACCAACGCGCTGCGCGACTACACCGCCGCCGCCGCCGTACGCGCCATCGACTGCCCCGCTGCTCGGCCTCAGTAGAGAGCGACAGTAGGGCAACGACCCCTGGGACAGAGACAACGCATTATATCTAGGGTGAACTCTTCCGGGGGTTCACCCTTTTTTGCCGCCGATCTCGTGGTTGCCCACCTATTGTCTAGCGCACTGCACACAGCAGTCCATAGCGAATCAGGCCGCTCTGTAGCCCCTGACGCATAGGGCCTAAGGCCAGAGCTCCCTGCAAGGTGCCCGGCCCGGCTTTGAGCAACCCTGCTATGCCCTCAGGCGTCAGGGCGGAGGCAATCACCTCGTCCCAGAAGGGGGCCACCGCCAGCGACCAGTCGGCGCTGTTTAGGTAACTAAACCCGCAGCTGTGCGCGATCGCCTCGTAGTCAGGCAGGGCAATCACGTAGGGCAGGCCGTAGACCCGATAAATCCAGTTGAGCTGCTGCTGCTCCAGCCAGGTCAGTGGCCCCGCCAGAGAGTCTGTAGGGCGATGGCACCAGGTCGCCATCAGTAGCCGGCCCCCGGGCTTTAGCACCCGGTAGCACTCCTGCAAAAAGGCCACCTTGTCGGGCATGTGCTCCCCGCTCTCCATTGACCATACAAAGTCGAAGCTCTGATCGGCGAAGGGGGTACTCAGCGCATCGGCTACCTCAAAACGAGCACAGGGGGCAGCATCTCCACTCAGACCGGCCAATTGAGCCCGCTCCGTCGCCCGCCGAATCTGTACTGGACTGAGGGAAATGCCCGTTACCCTGGCGTTAAACCGGGTTGCTAATTCCAGAGCACTGCCGCCAATGCCGCATCCACAGTCGAGGATATCTGCCGCCTGGTGAATGCCGGCCCAGCTCAGACACTCATCGATCAAATCAATCTGGGCCTGACGTCGATTTTTGCGCTGACGCCCATTGGAACCGTAGTAGCCGTGGTGCATGTGCTCGCCCCAGATCTGCTCCCACAGCCCCGACGAGTCGTCATAGAACGTCTGAATTTTTTTGTACAGGGCATTGGCCATAATTACTCAAACGCGAAAGAACACCGCCCCCGATCGGAGCTAGCGGTTAAATCTTGCGGCATAGTGGTCGAGAGCGTCAACTCGTGGAATTATAGGGTTGCCTCATTCTCCCTAACCCCCTGGACGCCTTGCTCATGCAAATGACGGTTCCTCGCACCATATGTCTTGGCTTTCTCGTCTTAATTACCCTCGGCACGCTGTTACTGTTTCTACCCGTATCCACCACCAATAAGGGATGGGGTGATCCTCTAGTAGCGCTGTTTACATCTACTTCTGCCGTCTGCGTTACCGGGTTAATTGTGGTGGATACCGGCACCTACTTCTCACCCTTTGGCGAAGCCGTCATTCTGACGCTGATTCAGGTGGGGGGGCTGGGCTATATGACCGCCAACACCTTTTTGGTCCTCTTGCTGGGGCGACGGCTGGGGCTGCGAGAGCGATTGGCCATCCAGCAGTCAATGGACAACACCGCCCTGGCTGGAGGCAAGTCGCTGGTGCTCTCTATCATCGCCATGACGCTTGTCTTTGAGCTAACCGGGCTGTTCTGCCTTTACCCAGTCTTTAGCCAGGACTATGGACCAGCCTATGGCCTGTGGCTATCGGCCTTTCACAGCGTTAGCGCCTTTAACAACGCCGGCTTTAGCCTGTTTGAAGATAATCTGATCGGCTATGCGCTCAACCCCTGGGTCAACGCGATTATTACGGCGCTGATCATCCTTGGCGGCATCGGTTATCAGGTGATCATGGAATTCCTCACCTGGCTACGCGCCCGTATCCAGGGCAATCGCTGCCGGGGCCTATTTTCCCTCAACTTCAAAGTCGTCACCAGTACCACAGCGGTGCTGCTGGTCGTAGGTACCCTGGCCTTTTTTCTCATCGAGTACCAAAATTCAGACACGCTAGGGCCAGTCGCCCCCCAGTACAAGCTGCTGATTGCCTGGTTTCACTCCGTTGTCGCCCGTACCGCTGGCTTTAACAGCATTGATATTGGGGCCATGGGCAACGCCTCGCTGTTTATCATGATTGCCCTCATGTTTATTGGGGCCAGCCCCGGCAGTACGGGCGGCGGCATTAAGACCACCACGATTCGCATTTTGATTGCCTGTACCCGAATGGCCCTGCAGGGCAAGGAGCAGGTGCTCTGCTTTAAGCGGCAAATTCCTACCAGCCGGGTGCTCAAAGCGATCGCGGTCGTCGTCGGATCAGCCCTGGTCGTTGTTGTTGCCACGGCCCTGGTTGCCGTTAGCAACCCCACCCTAAACTTCATTGAGATTCTCTTTGAATCCGTTTCAGCCTTCGCCACCGTCGGGCTTTCCACCGGCATTACCGCTGACCTCTCGGATATTGGCAAATACGTGATTATTTTCACCATGTACCTGGGCCGAGTTGGCGTGCTGTTGTTTATGGCCGCGCTGCTGGGTGACTCCAAACCCTCAGCCATTCAATACCCTGAAGAAGAACTCTTAATTGGCTAAAGTCCTCAATCCTAGGCTACAGACTCAGCAAAAAGGGGAGCCACTGGCTCCCCTTTTTGCTGAGTTGGCTTCTGCTGTGAGCAAGCGCTGAGGCGCTGGCGCAGGGTTTGCTGTCGTTTTTGCAGCTGCCGCTGCCGCGCTGCCCCGCCTCGGCCCTTGTCGTTGCGGCCCGGTTTTCGAGGTGACTCCCACCGCTTCAAGTATTGCGTCATTGTTAAACCTCACGCATCTTACCTCCATGCTAACCCCCCAGCCCAAAGACGCACAGACCAACCCAAAAAAAACAGCTCCCCATGAGACCACAGGGAGCTGAAGGTTTTGAACCTAATTGACAAGCGTTAGGTTACTTAACGCTTACTTTACCGCCAGCTTCTTCAAGCTGCTTCTTGGCATCTTCGGCGTCTTCTTTAGTGACGCCTTCCTTAACGGCCTTAGGAGCGGCTTCCACCATTTCTTTGGCTTCTTTCAGGCCCAGACCGGTCAGGCTGCGCACCACCTTAAGAACGGCAATTTTCTTATCGGCGGGCACTTCTTCGAGAACGACATCAAATTCAGTCTTCTCTTCTTCGGGCTCAGCCGCTGCTGCGCCGCCGCCGCCCATCATACCGGGGGCCATCATCATCATGCCGCCGCCAGCGGAGGCAGAGGCGTCAACGCCAAAGGCTTCTTCGATTTGCTTGACCAGCTCAGACGCCTCCAGCAGGGATAGAGACTTGAGCTGTTCGAGAATTTCGTCAGTTTTAGCAGACATAGTTACCGGTTAACTCCTGGTAGAAAAACAATCAAACACAAAAACGTGATAGACGAGCCTAGGCCGCGTCTTTTTCGGAAATCGCCTGAATAGCACGAGCCAGAGACGCAGGTACCTCTCTGACACCCACCGCCAGCTGAGTTGGCACGGCATTGATGCCCACAGCCACGCGAGTCGGCATCGCCTTGATAGCCCCGGCCAGACGAGCCATAAGCTCTTCTTTCGTAGGCAGTTCGGTAATGGCCTTAATCTGATCTTCATTTAGGGCCTGACCTTCCATGACACCGCCCCGGAGGGTCGTTTTCTTAGTGTCTTTTTGGAAGGCCTGGTACTCTTTAATGGCCCCGCCAAAGTCTTCTTTAACCAGCACAAAGGCCGAAGAATCTTTGAGAAACTCAGTAATGGGCTGCCAGGTGTCGTTGCCGTCAACAGCAATACGCATCAGCGTATTTTTGGCGATTTTGCACACTGCACCCTTGGGCCGTAGCCGGTTGCGCAGGTCGCTAATTTCAGCCACGGTGAGGCCTTTATAGTCAATGACAAAGGCTAGCTGGGCTTCGTCGAGCAGTTCCTGAATCTCAGTTACCAACTCTTTCTTGTTTGCTAGGGTTCTCCCCATATCAATCTCACCTCCTTTTATTTGGGGATAGGGAAACTCAATTACCCCATCCAGGTACTTGGATATACCGCGATCGGCATTGGCCAAAAATAAACCCCGACAGTCATGCCGGGGTTAGACCAACAACCGCATGTGCTTAGCCGGAGCAAAAGCACGTGAGTCGTTACGTCAACCTCGGCAGGATTTATGCAGCGCTTCGTCAGCACCTGCTGTCTACGGTCGTCTATGCGGTTTTGGGGGATTATTTCAGCCGTTTAGTCTCCTGGTTGGTCTGGGGAAAACTTGGCTTGCCTGGCTGGTTAGCCTAGGCAGCATCGCTCATTTTGAAATCGCGCAGAGCGTTGACGTCTAAGCGAATGGCAGGCCCCATAGTAGAGGCAATAGCAACCGTGCGCCAGTAGCGACCCTTGGCCCCAGAAGGGCGGTTGCGATCAACGCTCTCCTGCAGAGCTTTGAGGTTGACCATCAGGTCGTCAACGCTGAAGTCTGCCTTGCCAAACATAACATGGACAATCCCAGTTTTGTCAGCCCGATACTCTAACTTACCGGCCTTAAACTCACTAATGGCCTGGGGTAGATCAAACGTAACGGTGCCGCCCTTGGGAGAGGGCATTAAGCCACGTGGACCAAGCTGACGACCCAGCTTGGCTACCTGAGGCATGACGTCGGGAGTGGCAATCAGGATGTCAAAATCCATCATGCCCTTTTGAATCTCATCAATGAGTTCTTCAGACCCCACGAGGTCGGCCCCAGCAGCGGTCGCCTCAGCCACCTTTTCACCTTTAGCGATAACGGCGACTCGAATGGTCTGCCCGGTGCCCTTAGGCAGAATAACCGTTGTGCGCAGCTGCTGGTCAGTGTACTTGGGGTCAATGCCCAACCGAATGTGAGCCTCTGCCGACTCGGTAAACTTGGCGGTAGCCGTTTCTTTGAGCAGCTCCAGGGCTTCTAAGGGCTCATAGAGACGGTCTTCTACTTTGGCCTGGGCTTCCCGCAGGCGCTTAGATACTTTAGCCATGATGATCTCCTTGGGGTCTAACGAAGCAGCGCCTCTCCCCCATAATGTGAACAGTTAAACGCTGGCTGAGAGCAAGGCTTTAAGCCTAATCGCCAACAGTGACGCCCATGTTGCGAGCGGTACCCTCAACAATATTCATCGCAGCCTCAATGTCGTTGGCGTTGAGGTCAGGCATTTTGGTCTCAGCAATTTCTTTAAGCTGGGCCCGGGTAATAGAGCCAACTTTTTTAGTGCGGGGCTCGCCTGAGCCGCGCTCGATACCGGCAGCCTTTTTAATCAGAACCGAAGCAGGAGGGGTTTTAAGAATGAAGGTAAAGCTGCGGTCTTCAAAAACCGAAATCTCAACCGGTATCACGAGGCCCACTTTGTCCTGGGTACGGGCGTTGTACTCTTTGCAGAACGCCATGATATTGACCCCATGCTGACCCAGGGCTGGGCCTACAGGGGGAGCTGGGTTGGCCTTTCCGGCAGGGAGTGCCAGCTTAATCAGCGCTACAACTTTCTTAGCCATTAATTAACTCTCTTTTTCCACTTGGTTGAATTCCAGCTCTACTGGTGTGTCGCGTCCAAAGATGGACAGCAGCGCCTTGAGCTTGCTGCGCTCGGGGCTGACTTCCACCACCTCGCCCTCGAAGTCTTTGAAGGGACCTGAGAGCACGGTGATCTTATCTCCAGGGGCCATATCGACTTTGACCACCGGCTTTTGCTCTTCGGTGCGTTTGAAAATGCGCTTTACCTCACTCATGCCGAGGGGCATGGGCTTGACGTGGCCGCGACCACGGCCGTAGGCCCGACGCTGTTCAGCACCGACAAAATTGATGACGTGGGGGGTGTTCTTAACCACCGACCAAGCTTCATCATCCATGTACATGCGCACCAGAACGTAGCCAGGAAAGACTTTTTCATCAATGTTCTGACGGGTGCCGTCTTTGCGAAGCTTAATGGCTGGAGTCTGGGGAATCTCAACCTGAAAAATGCGGTTGACCACATCTAGGGTATTGACGCGCTGCTCAAGGTTGAGCTTGACGCGATTTTCACAGCCAGACGCCACCTGTACGGCATACCAGCGAGCCTTGCGCTGGTAGTAACGCGCCGCTTCACCTTCGCCCCCTTCTTCAGTAGACGACCCAGCGCCTTCTGGGGGCGATTCGTCCTCTAGCTCGTCGTCTAAAGGCTCATCAAGAGGAGCGTCATCATAGTTGAAGTCTTCAAGCGCCATTAGAATACCTGCCCTGAAACCCACCCAAACAGTCGGTCAACCAGATAGATCAGCGTCGCAGAAAGGCTGACCATAAGAATAACGGCAGCAGATTCACTGATCAGCTGCTGCCGACTCGGCCAAACCACTTTGCCCAACTCTTCTTTGGTACCCTGTAGAAAGGTACCCACGCTAAAGCCTTGCTCGGCACCCTGGGTATCTGTGGTCTTACCCTTAGACTCTGTTGCAGTGTCTTTTTTTACCACTGGTTTGGCTCCTGTTGGCGCTGGTCCGAACTGTCTAACCGGAAGAATGAACTGGTGACGCTAGCTAAACTAAGCAATGGGACAAGCTCAGCCACCACCTAGTGACTAAAACCCAGTCACTAAGCAGTAGCAACTAAACTCCCTGGCCTGACTATCAGGTGTCAGGCAGTGACAATACTCGCCAGTCTGGGCTGTTTTAGAACAAAAACGCCAGTCGACTTGAGAACTGTCGCTGCCACACCTCAGCGCGCCCTGGAGGACTCGAACCCCCGACATCGGGTTTTGGAGACCCGCGTTCTACCAACTGAACTAAGGACGCATGGAGCCAGGTGCCGGGCACCAAAACTCAGCTATACCCAATTCTAGTTGATTGGGCGATCAAAACGCTGCTTCAAGCGAGTCGCCTTACCAACACGATCGCGGAGGTAGTAGAGCTTGGCCCGACGAGCCTTGCCGCGACGCAGCACGGTGATGCTGGCCACTTTTGGAGCATGGAGCAGAAAAACCCGCTCGACGCCTACCCCCTGGAAAATCTTTCGCACCGTGATGGAGCGATTGATGCCGCCGTTGCGCATGGCGATGACGGTGCCCTCGTAGGGCTGAATTCGCTCTTTGCCACCCTCTTGAATGCGCACGCCAACACGAATGGTGTCGCCGACGTAGATGATGGGCAAATCGGTCTTGAGCTGCTCCGCCTCAATTGAGCGGATGATTTCCTCTGCGTTCATAGGGCCTGCAAATGTGCACGGTCTACGATTATAGACTATAGGAGCAGTTAAGTCATAGCCTGCCGCCATGTTTTTCTAAAATTAATTTTTTGTTGGGTCGAGTGGGACATTCTTGAGCGGCCCTGGGCATAGTGTTTATAGAGCATACGCCCCTTTCTCTCGCCCCCCCCTTTTTGCCACCGGATATGTCTACCCTGCCCCTTGACTCTGTGCCTCCGGGAGAGCGGTCTGGCCTTGATGGCGCTGCCGATGCGCCCTGGGAAATGCCCTGGGAAATGCTAGATGCGATCGCGGCTCCGCTCTGGATAACAGACCAGTATCACCGCTGGGTTTTTCTCAACGCGGCCTGTACCCGCCTGGTGGGGTGCGATCGCTCAGCCCTGCTGGGGCAGCGGCAGATGGATGTGCTGCCCTTAGCCGTGAGTCAGGAAGTGATGGCGGCGGGGCAGCGGGCCATGGCCAGCGGCGAAGCGCAGCCTTTTGTGGTAGAAATGACTGATGCCGCCGGAGATTACCGCCGCATGACGGCGACGGCGTGGCAGTTTTTGGCCCCCAGTGGCGACCCTCAGCTGATGGTTAGCCTGCAGGACATTACGCCTTTACACTGGGTGGAGCAAACGCTGCAGCGGCAGTCGGAGCGAGAGCGGCTGCTGGGGGCGATCGCCCAGCACCTCCTGCATTTCCTCAATTCTGAAGACCTGCTACAAACCACGGTCAACGAAGTGCGTCGCTTTTTACGCATTGACCGGGTGCTGTTCTACAGCTTTGACCCCGACTACAGGGGGGTGGCGGCTGAGTCAGCCCACAGCACGATGGCCGAATCGGATAGGGCTCAGACTGAGCTGAGCTTTACTGCGGCTGATCTGCTGCGCTATCGCCAGGGAGAAATAGACGTTATCGATGATATGACCGCCGCTCAGCTGCCCGCCGCCGATTGGGCTAAGTTTGAGCTGGCCCAGGTCAAAGCCTGTCTGATTGTGCCGATTGTGCAGGCGGAGTCACTCTATGGGCTAATGTGCGCCTTGCACGGCAGCGCTCCCCGCTCCTGGGCGACCTGGGAGATCGAAACGCTGCGGGAGGTAGCTGCCCAGATGGGCGGTGCGATCAAGCAGGCTCGCCTCTATAACCAGGTGCAGCGGCTCAATACCGACCTGGAGCAGCAGGTGGCCCAGCGCACCGAGCAGCTTCAGACGGCGCTGGAATTTGAGGCCACCCTCAAGCGCATTACCGACCGGGTGCGCGACAGCCTGGATGTGAACCAGATCATGCTGACGGCGGTGAAAGAACTGACGGAAGCTCTGGAGGTGAAGGGGTCAAATACGTCGCTCTACGATCTGGAGCAGGGCACATCGACGATCTATTACGAGTACAACAGCTCCAGCCCTTCGTACCAGGGGCGGGTGGCCCAGATGGAGGCCTTTCCGGAGGTGTATCATCAGCTGCTAGACGGACAGTACTTTCAGTTTTGCTCGGTGGAGCCTAACCCGGTGCGGGGCTATGTGGCGATGCTGGCCTGCCCAATTGTCGACGATCGCGGCGTGCTAGGCGATTTGTGGCTGATCAACGGGCGCGACTACGGCTTTAACGACATTGAGATTCGCCTAGTGCAGCAGGTGGCCAATCAGTGCGCGATCGCCATTCGTCAGGCGCGGCTGTACCAGGCGGCTCAGTCGCAGGTGGCCGAACTTGAGCGCCTCAACACGCTCAAGGACGACTTTCTCAGTACGGTCTCCCACGAGTTGCGCACGCCGGTCACCAGCATGCGGGTGGCGCTACAGCTATTGGGAGTAACCCTCAGCCAGGAGTTTGATCTGAGCGCCGACCTGCAAAAACCACGATCTGAGCAGACGCGAATTGGTCGCTACTTCAGCATTTTGCAGGAGGAGTGCGAGCGCGAAATCAGCCTGATCAATGACTTGCTCGACCTGCAGCGGCTGGACGTGGGCAACCACCCCATTCAGCCTGAGCCAATTTTGCTCGAGACCTGGCTGGCGGGCTGGATCGATAGCTTTGTGACCCGCGCCAAGAGTCGTGATCAGACTCTGCAGCTAGTCATTGCACCGGCTATGCCGGTGCTGTACACCGACCTGGCCAGCCTGGAGCGGGTGCTAGCAGAACTGCTCAACAATGCTTGCAAATATACTCCCCCTGGCGAATACATTACCCTTGAGGCTGCGGCCCGTTCCAGCGCGCTGGGGGAACAGATCGCCATTACTCTCACCAATACCGGGGTGACGATTCCGGCTGAGGAAATGCCCCGTATTTTTGACAAGTTCTATCGCGTGCCCAGCGCTGACCCCTGGAAGCAGGGTGGTACTGGCCTGGGGCTGGCGCTGGTGGAAAAGCTGGTGGGTCACCTGGGGGGCGAAGTGGAGGTTACCAGCGGTGAGAACCAGACCTGTTTTACCATCACCCTGCCGACCCAGATCGCCCTCACCCGATAGGCGCTAACTTGGTAGGATACAGGCAAGGTTCCTCATCCTACGGTGAACGCTATGGATAGCGCTGTCAATGAAACTCCTGTAGTGTATGCGGGGCAGTTTGGCGACTACACCATTACTGAGGCCGATCGCCGTGGGGTGGTACTCTATCGGGCTGGCCTGATGGTGGCGGCGCTGACCTTTGGGGCGGGCGCTGCGATCGCGCTTTTCTTCCCCTGCAACTCGACGCTGGTACAGGCTATTAGCGCCCTCTACACGCTATTTTGGCTGGGTCTGGGGCTGAGTCTGGTCACTATTCATATCTATTTGGTGCCCCTGCACCGACTGCTGCAGGCGGCCTGGCTGGGGGGGGGAGCGGCCTCTCTAGTGCTCTCCCACGGGATCGATGGTCCCCTGGCCCAAACGGTCATGCAAACGCCCGCGGTGCTGTGGGGGCTGGGCTTTACCTTTGTGGCCCTGACCGGCATTTTCTTCAAAGAAGCCTTTTGCTTTGATCGCCTAGAGACCAAGCTGCTGACGCCGCTGGTGCCGCTGCTGCTGCTGGGGCACCTAGCGGGCTGGCTGCCTTTGCGCGTGGAGCAGGGACTGCTAGCGGTCTGGGCTGTTTTGTTTTTGGTATTTGCCCTGCGCAAGGTTGTACAGCCCATCGTGCCCGATATTGGCGATAAGTCGGTGTTCACCTACCTGAAGCAGCAGCGCTCAGCGTCTTAAAAGCTCAGCTAACCCTTGAGGAATGGGCTTTAGGGAAGGTTAACCCCGATCGCCCCCGCATTTATACTGAACCTAAAGCAGGGCAGCAGCTCAGTCCAGTCTTGGCCAGGGTCGCCGGACTGTTGATAGCCATTTGGCTGCAGGACCCTGGCCCTGTCCTGATCGTCACGACAACACTGGAGCACCATGAGCAATACCCCTGGCCCAGATGGGGCCTCAACCCCGGTTAACTCAGGGGCCGAATTGTCAGAACCCTGGAGTCTACAGTCAACGTTCTCACGCCCCGTTCGCAACTCGCTCAACACTGATCCCTGGGTCAAGGCCCTATTTACGGTCAGCCAGCAGGCTGCTGCCCAAAAACTGCGCCGCCCTCGGCAATCCCCTAGGGCTTCAGGCAGCGCTTTGGGCGCTGGCGTTTCTGCTAAACCCGAAGCACTTGAACCTGGGGGAGCGACGCTGTCTCCCTACTCCCTGGCCAATGCGGCCCCTCAGCTGGCCAACCCACTGGCCCCCCTGCGCGATCGCGATCGCCAAGCCCTGGGCGACATTTTTGCCCACGACCAAATGGCGGCCATTGAAGCTGACATTCTCAAGCGGCTGAGCTATCTGGTCCCTGAACCGATTTGGGATGTGGAACCCTACGAGTTTCTACAGGAGTTTTTGTAGTCTTATGGCCAGAGTCACCTGGGTGGGGATATTAATGCAGCCTGAAAACGCAGCCTGAAAACGTTCAAGCGTTTGTCTGACAAGTGCCCTAACTCGACTAGCTACAGCTACATTTCTAGAACCTGAATATCCCTAAACTTCACGGAGAAGAAACCTAGAGACTGAGTTACGGAGGCTTAGATTAATGGCTCTTAAACTTTTCTAAATGTGATCTTATCGCTGACATTAGGCTCTCTTAGGATTCGGGTTATAAGCTCTCAAATGGCGATTTTGATAGTGTTTAGCACGCCACGGAGAGTGTTGTATGGTCCTCAGTAGACAGAAGTTCAACCGCTATGCGCTAGCCGGGGTAGTTACCACTGCTGTGGTAGCGGGTATTGCTGCTCCCAGCGCATTGTCTCAAGATTCAGTCATTCAGGTCGATGGCTCTAGCACTGTTTTCCCCATCAGCGAAGCCATGGCTGAAGAATTCATGGCGGCAAACCGTGGCTCCCAGGTTACCGTTGGTGTATCGGGTACTGGCGGCGGTTTCCAAAAATTCTGTGCAGGTGAGCTGGATATTACTGGTGCATCTCGCCCCATCAAGCAAGAAGAAATCGATGCCTGTGCTGCCGCTGGCATTGAGTACATTGAAGTGCCCGTAGCTACCGATGCTCTCACCGTTGTCATTAATCAAGACAACACCTGGGCCGAGGAGATGACCACTGAACAGCTCAAGATGATGTGGGAGCCCGCCGCTGAGGGTACCGTTACCCGCTGGAGCCAGATCGATTCGAGCTGGCCCAATGAGCCGATTGGCCTATTTGGCCCCGGTACCGACTCCGGCACCTTTGACTACTTCACCGACGAAATTGTTGGAGAGTCTGGTGCCAGCCGGGCCGACTATACCGCCAGTGAAGACGACAATATCCTGGTGCTGGGGGTTTCTCGCGATGTCAACGCGCTGGGCTACTTTGGCCTCGCCTACTACCTGGAAAACCAGGACTCGCTGAAGGCCGTTGCCGTCGACGGTGTTCTACCCACACCAGAGAACGTTGAGAATGGCACCTACGTTCCGCTCTCGCGGCCCATCTTCATGTATGTGAAGAAGTCTAGCCTGGAGGACAGTGCCGAGGTGCGCTCCTTTATGGAGTTTGTGCTCGACAACGCCTCTGAAATTGTGCCTGAGGTGGGCTATGTGCCGCTGTCTGAGCAGCGCTACGAGTCAATTCTGGCTGAGCTATAAACCTGGCCTCGGTTGAGCTTGAGCAATTCTGAGGTTAGCCCTTGGAAAGAGTTTTGCTTTCCAAGGGCTTTGCGTGTCAGAAAGGATATTCAATCGCGATGGCTGTAGCCAGTTGGGTCGAGACATCTGTCAGACCGTTCAGGCGCTTAAATATCTCCAGGCTCTACGGATGTCCTGACCTACACAGTTCTGGCTATACCCTATCGCGATCGCCCACCGTAAAGCGTTTTTTCTATGGCCATTGGCGAGTCACACAAATTCCTCGGCGTTAAGGGGCCGACCTGGTTCAGGGCTCTGGTGGCCCCACTCTTGGCGCTGTCTGTAGGGTTGCACGCCCTGCTGCTGGTTATTCCGCTGCCCTCGCGTCCGGCTCCAGACATTGAGGAAGAGGTGGAGTCAGAGGAGGCGGAGGAAGTTGTCGATCTACTGAGTATCAGCA
>PYGV01000482.1 GCA_003022385.1 filamentous cyanobacterium CCP3
CCCCGCACTCGTTCTTCACGCAAAATTGAGCCAGCCCCAACAAACCCAACTCCGGTAATAATGCCCTGCAGCGTGCGCGCCATAGAGCTACTATCGGTTTGAACCAGCCCGCTTTGAACCGTGACCAATACGAAAAGGGCGGCCCCTAGCGACACCAGCATGTTGGTCCTGAGGCCCGCCGGTTTATCTTTAATTTCGCGATCGAGGCCAATAAGAGCGGCCAGCAAGATGGCGGTACCCAGTCGTTCGGCGGCGTCCAGCCAGGAGACAGGAGACAGTGCGTCCATGGTCTTTTACGACAGCTGAGGGGTTTCAGGGCGGGTGTACCAGTAGGCCCAGGCAATTAGCACAAATTGAAAGGGCAGACGAATGGCATGAAACCACCAAGTATCTGGAATGCCAGAAATTTGAATGTGGTTAATCGCCATATTGAGGTTGGCGGGATAAACCGCAATAAATAAGAGTACCAAACCCCAGGCCGAAAGCCGCCGCGTCGAGGGCAGCAGCAGCCCCAGGGCCAGCAAGATTTCGATCGCGCCGCTGATATAGACCAGGGCAGCGGGGGCGGGCAAAAACCCCGGCACAATGCGAATAAACGGCTGTGGCACTACAAAATGTAAAACGCCAGCAACAACCATGCAGACAGCCAAAATAATCCGCAGCGTAGTTTTGTTGTTTTTAAGAAATGTCATCAGAGGTCAGGGTAAAAGGGCGATCGCGTCTATTCACGGCTAGCTAGTTGTTATGCAAAAAGCGCCATAGCAAGCGTGCAAAGCGCACCTCTCCAGGCATGTACATCCTATCGTCTGCGCACGGATGGTTCCTGTCTTCCTGCCAGCGGCAGATTCTATGGAGCGTGCCTACCGGCAGCGCCAGCCCGAGTACCGCTGGCAGCAGTGCGTTCAAACGGGTGTAGTGCTGGCGTTGGCCATCGGCCTGATGGTTGTGCTCCAGTATGCCTCTAAATGCCTGGTGCCCTCAGCCCTATGGGGGGTGGGTACATCTTTTAAATCAGGCTGACACGAGCGACAATCAGCGCCACCAGCTGCACGATTTGCGCGATCGCCCGTTTCAACAGACGGGGTTAAACCTGAAATCCTAAAATGTTCCAGTAGCCCATCAGCACCGCAAACACTACGGTTTCAGGGTGAAATCTTAGCCCGTAGTTCGGTCTTAATGCGGTTCAGAATAGAGTCTTCGTCGAGGCCGTCTAAAATTTCGGTGATCACGGCTCGCGGTCCCTCGGGACCCCAGGTCGCCCCGTTGGTGAGGTAGGTTTTGGTAATCTGGCCAATGCCGTAGGTGGCCAGACCCGCCACCCCGCCCTGGGCCAGGGCCACCGGCACGTAGGGGGCCAGCGAAAGACCACCTGTGGCGATCGCCGATACCCCCAGCACTCCCTTCAGCGAGCTGAGGCCGAGGCTGATCACCAGTTCGCTAATGGTAATGCCGCCCAGGCCCAGGGCAATCTGCTGGAGCAGCTTGAGGGCGGCGGGGCGAGTCATGGGCAGGCCATAGAGTCGCGACAGGTTAAGAATCAGCATGACGTCGATTACGGTACCGCCCACCAGGTCGGCCACGGTGACGGGATTGAGGGCGACGGCGACGGCTTTGATCAGGGTGGCATTCCAGATCGTGTCGTCGGCAATGCGATCGCAGATCTGTTTTTTGCGGGCCAAAATTTCGGCGCTTACCCCTTCGGCGTACATGAGGGTGTTGAGGGCGACCAGGGCCTTACCCTCGCGGTGCAAAAGGTCGAGAATTTTGAGCTTGAGATCGTCTACCTGGGGCTGAGCCCGTACAGTCTGGTAGGTGACGGTGCCATCGGGCTGGGGGGTGGCCTGCACGGCCAGGGGCGAGGCGGCGGCCATAACAATTTCGTCGGGGGAGATCAGGTCTTGCAGGCGGCGATCGCGCAGGGTTTCGTAGAGCACCTGGCGATCGGCTTCGGGGTACTGGTCAATTTTGTTGAACACCAGCAGCATGGGCTTGCTGGCCTGACGCAGGGCCTGCAGCGCCTCGTACTCAACTCGGGTAATGTCGCCCGCAATCACAAATAAAATCAGATCGACCTGCTCGGCAATACGGCGGGCCAGGGCGGCGCGGTCGGCGCCATCTACCTCGTCGAGGCCGGGCGTATCAATTAGCTCAATGCGCGACTGGCCCAGGCTCTTGAGCGAAACCCGCAGCAGGTCGGGGGTGTCTTCCCCAAGCGAATCTTGGCTGGCCTGCCAGCGGCTGCCCTCTACCACCTGGGTGACGCCGTGGGTGGGGCCAGTGGTAAACACCTCCTGCCCCAGCAGCGCATTCAGCAGCGACGACTTGCCCCGCCCCACCAGGCCAAAGGCGGCGATGTGCACCACCGTATTCTCCAGCTTGTCGATTAGCCCCCGCAGATTTTGCAGAGCGTCTTCGACCCCGGTCTGCTCACGGGGGGTGAGGTTAAGGCGCTGCACCAGGTTGCCGAGGGCGGCCTGAGCCCGCTGGTAGTTGAGGTCGTCCTGCAGGTTGTGAAAGTCGAGGACTAAATCGCCCAGTTCGGTTTCAACCTCTTCCCAGGTGGTGG
>PYGV01000483.1 GCA_003022385.1 filamentous cyanobacterium CCP3
GGGCAACTGTCACCGCCTATAAACTGGGGATCTCTAATCCTCTTTTCAAGAGAGGCAGGGGGGATCGGCTGGGGACTAAAGCTACAGCAAACCACTTCTCAAACGCTTTCACAAAGCTTACCTGGGCCTATCGGCTCACCAACTTGCAGAAACGGCTTTCTTCGCCGCCCTTTAGCTCTTCCTGGTACAGCAGCGCCAGATTGCTGTCTTCAAACTTGTCAAAAAAATCGTCCCACCCGATGCGCTCCAGGGAGTCTTCTCCGCTGTAGCCAGGAAAGTCAATGCGCAGCAGACCGGGTTCATCACCTTCCTTAGTGCTTTTGACTGTGGCAGGAAAGCCACCCCGCGACTCGACCCATTTTTTGATGGTGCTGTGATCGGTCGTGGTCTTGCTGTCTGATTTTGCCATCGCTAAAAAGCCTCTGCTTAAAATCGCCAAAACATCTACAGGATGTTGTTTTCTACGTTTGCAAAATAAACAAAAAAACTGCAAAAGAAAGTTTTGAGTTTCAAGCTCTTTTGTCCCCTGTTAACCCACAACTTCTTCAAGAAAAGTTGCAGGCCAATTAAAGGGAAATGTTTACAGCCACTTGAAACTCAAAACCACGCTCTCGAACTTCTCTACTCAACCTATCGAGGGGATCGCAGAGCAGCCTCTTTCTGAGGGTAGGGGTTAAGGGAACATCTGCTCAACCGATCGCTTAATTGAGTGGGGCAATGGCCTCTTGATAGTTCCTAGCACTGACACCCTGTCGAGGAGCGCTGGCACTGGGGCTATACTGCGAGCGAATTTCGCGGATGCGGTTGGCGCTGGTGGGGTGGGTGCGCAGAAATTCTGGCTGGGCGGAGGCGTCCATCAGCTGTTCTAGAAAGTTCACAAAAGCCTGAGGTGGGTAGCCTGCCGCCTGGAGAATGTCTAGCCCCTGGGCATCGGCGGCGTACTCATAGTCGCGCGATCGCGGCAGTTCGAAGGCGAGCTGGTAGCCCACCTGGGCCAGGGTACTCATCTCTACTCCGGCGGTTTCGGCAATTCCTTGGGCGAGCACGGCCTGTCGCAGAGCCTGAACGCTGTGGCGCTCGTTGATGTGGGCAATTTCGTGGGCCAGCACCGAGGCTAACTGGGCTTCGTTGTCGGCTTCTCGCAGCAGCCCTGTGGTGACATAAACAAAGCCGCCCGGTGTGGCAAAGGCGTTGATTTCGTCACTGCTGACCACCTGAAAGGTGTAGGGAATGTCGCGGCTGTCGCTGGCGTCAACGAGTCGCTGCCCCACCTGGTCGACATACTGCTGCACCTGACGATTGTTGTAAAGCTGGTACTGCTGACTCAGCACCATTTGGTTGATTTGACGGCCCAGCTCGACCTCTTCCTGGTCAGAAATGGTGCTGACCTGAATGTAGCGCAAGACGTTTTGAAACAGCTCTCCCAGGCTGAGCCTGATCTGCGCCACGCCCTGGGTCGCCTGGGGCTGCACCGGGGGAGTTGCGGCAGCTGCGGTGCCCGAGAGACCCATCACCAGCGCTCCGGCCAATCCGCCGATGAATCTGTTGTTTACTGGTAGTGTCATAGGTCTGTTATTTCCTCTAGAGCAATTCGTTGGGAGCAGTACTGTGGACGTTCGCGTCACCTGCCTTGCAATCCCTACTTCTAGGATGAGAAAAAAATGTTGGCATCGGGCTCTAGCTGCTGAGGGAAAAGGCACAGTCAGTGGTGTGATTTTGGCGCGGCGATCGCTGGCAAACTAGACGGGCAGCAGATTTTCGGCATTGTGAGTGCGATCGCCAATCGTGGTCGGCAGCTCCTGGTGGTACGCCCCGGTAGGCAGTACGCCGCAGCCGCCGTAGTGCCTCATCATCCGCTGCTGCACCAGCACATCTTCGCCGCAGATTTCAGACGGCAGCTCTGACCAAAAGCTAAACCCGCCAATATCCATCAGCTTGGCGCGATCGAACAAGACGCAGCCCGCTACCCAGGCAACGTGGTAGGTGCAGGGGCGATCGGGGGTAAAACCAAACTTGGCTTGCAGGTGCAGGGGGTTAGCGGCGTTGTGCAGCCGCCAGCGCTCCCACTCGGGGGTCCCTTTTTCAACGGTTTCGGGCTGTACGCGACCCTGCCAGGGGGTAAACGGCTGGTGCTCGTCGGGGCGCACGTCGTCAATGTAGCTGAGGCCCACCATGGGGTTGCCGACAAAGCCGCACCCCTCGCGCTGAATGGTCTGTAGCAGCAGCTCCAGCACCCAGGGCTCTAGCAGCACATCGTCGTCGAGACACAGCACGTAGGAGGCACTGGCCTGCTCCAGCAAAAACTGACGGTGCTCGGCAATGCCGCGCCGGGGCAGGTGCTTGAGCAGACACGGCGCGTTGCCGTGGGACTTCAGGACTCGCAGCACCGTTTGAATTGTGTCTAGGGAATTCAGATCAAAATCTTCGGTTTGGTCAGAAATCGTGACGAGAAAATCCTGACAGGTCTGGGCGCAGAGGCTAGTTAGGGTGGCTGCCAGGGCTTCGGGGCGGTTGTAGGTGGGGATGAGGATGTCGATCGCGGGCATGGGTGTGTGGG
>PYGV01000153.1 GCA_003022385.1 filamentous cyanobacterium CCP3
ACCCCGCCCCCTGCAATACGTGTAGCTCCTCCGGTGGCCAACGCCCAGCCTCCGCAGCCGCTGTCTCGGAATAGTGCCCCGAGCGCCCCGCCAGCGGCTCCGCCCGCCGTGGCACCGCCAGCCCCCATCACCCAGGCACCACTCCAGGCGGCTCCCAGCTACTACGTGGTTACCGACTACAGCGGAGCTAGCTCGCTAGAGTCGGCGCGAGGGGCAGTAGGCGATGCCTACGTGCGCAATTTCTCCAGCGGCACCCGCATTCAGATGGGCGCGTTTTCCCAGGAGTCGTCAGCCCGCAATCTGCAGCAGCAGCTAGAAAGCCAGGGGATTCCGGCGCAGGTGATTTCGCCATAAAGTCACAAGTCGCTGTAGGCCTACGATGCATCGTAGGCCTACAGCGACTTGAACCCGCCTGTTATGCTGAAGCAGGTTACCCTCCTTGGAGAACGATCGATGGGGCTGTTTGATCGGGTGTGGCGAGCCTTACGGGCTAATCTTACGAGTGCCGTCAGTCAGGCTGAAGATCCCGAAAAGGTGCTGGAGCAGGCGATGGCCGATATGCAGGCTAACCTGATTCAGCTCAGGCAGGCGGTGGCCCAGGCGATCGCCACTCAAAAGCGCACCGAGCGCCAGAGTGCCCAGGCTAAGTCGACGGCCCAGGAGTGGTACAACCGGGCCGAGCTGGCGATTCAGAAGGGCGAAGAAGAACTGGCCCGTCAGGCGCTGACCCGACGACAGACCTATCTGCAATCGGCCCAGGCTATGGATGCCCAGCTTGACCAGCAGCGCGATGTGGTCAGCGGCCTTAAAGACAACATGCGGCGGCTGGAGGCTAAAATTGCTGACGCCCGCACCCAAAAAGATTTGTACATTGCCCGCGCCCGCTCTGCCGAAGCCTCCCAGCGCATTCAAGAAATGCTGGGGCAGACGGGTACCGGCGGCTCGATCGCCGCGTTTGAGCGCATGGAGGAGCGGGTGATGGAACTGGAGGCCAAATCGGAAGCCCTCGAAGAACTCAGCGGCGACCCCCTCGAACGCCAGTTTGCTGCTCTGGAGGGGGGCTCAACCACCGTCGATAGCGAGCTGGAGGCGATGAAACATCGGCTGGCGGGTCAGGGGGGCAGTCAGGATAGTCTGCCGCCCTCAAGCTAAATCCATCAAAGCGTACCGATTCTTTGGGCGAGGTTTCGACGATGATGGCGACGTCCCAATACCTGAGATTTGAGAACGACCTGAGCTGCTGCGATCGCCCACTTTTCCCGATCTGCAACTGACCGTCAATCAAAGTTTGGGGTAGGCGCGTCGCCTCGCCAATCTGCCAGAAGAATGTTTGATGAAATACTTTTTTACCCACTGGCCTATCCTTACAATGCGGGCCAAAGCGCTTTTTAATACCTATGTCTACCACTTCTGATTCGTCTTTGGGCAGCCAGGGCAGCGTCAACGAAGACTATCCCCTCAGTCCGGTGCCGGTAACGGCTCGGCGATCGCTGCTTTCATTGGCCCCCCTTCTGGTGGGGTTTACGCTCTACTCGGGCACCCTGTTTGCGGGCGGGCTGGTGGGGCCCTCCTTTCAGTTTTGGCCTAACTTGGTGGCGCTGATTGTGGTCGGCAACCTGATTTTGGGGCTCTACGCCGCGCTGCTGGGCTACATTGCCGGTGAAACCGGGCTGACGACCGTGCTGATGGCGCGCTTCAGCTTTGGCAATGTGGGCTCCCGCTGGGTCGACTTTATTCTGGGCTTTACGCAGATTGGCTGGTACGCCTGGGGCTCAGCGCTGATGGCGCAGCTGCTCAACACCCTGGCCGGGGTGCCGGAGTCGTGGAACTGGCTGATCATTCTCTTTTTTACCTACGCCTTTTGCTCGACGGCCTACTTTGGCTATACCGCCATGGACTGGCTGAGCCGGTTGGCAGTACCGGCCATGGTGCTGCTGATGGGGCTGAGTCTATCGGTAGCCACGCGAGATGTGGGCGGCTTTGCGGGATTGCAGGCGGCGGCGATCGCCGATCCGCTGCCCCTCAGCGCGGCCATTACGATCATCGTCGGCACCTTTGTCTCGGGGGGCACCCAGGCCACCAACTGGAGCCGGTTTGCCAAAGACGGTAAGGCGGGCTTCATTGCCACGCTGATTGCCTTCTTTTTGGGCAACGGCTTTTTGATTTTTTCTGGGGCGTTTTGCGCCAAGGTCTACGGCGAACCCGACATTGTGCAGGTGATGGCCCAGCAGGGGCTGCTGGTGGGCGGGCTGATCCTGTTCTTTTTGAACATGTGGACGACCCAGGACAACACCATCTACGCTTTTTCAATCGCCGGGTCGAACATGTTTCGCTCCAGTCGCCGCACTCTGTTTGTGCTGGGCGGGGCTACAATCGCGCTGTTTATGGCCTGGGGCGGCATCTATGAAGGGCTGGTGCAGTACCTGATTTTGCTGGGTACGTTTATTCCCCCCATTGGCGGCATCATTATGGCTGACTACTGGATCAATCGGCGCAGCGTATTTCCATCCCTGGTAGACCCTCAGCCTGCCTTTAACTGGGCAGGGGTAATTGCCTACGTCGTTGCCTCAGCGATCGCCTACGTTACTGGCGCAGCGGGCTGGGGCATTGTGCCCATCAACGGCATTGTGTCGGCGCTGGTGCTCTACGTAGTGCTGAGCCGGGTGCTGCCGTCGTCGCGATCGGCAGCTTAGGAACGTAGATTTTTTAAGGTGCAATTCTTGTGGGTCAGGCATCTCGCCTGACCGCGGACAGCCGGGGCGGCTATTCCACCTTATTTGATTCGCTATCCTTGGGGCAGTTTTGTCGGGATCTGTCTTAGGGTGTAGAGCCGTGGGAAGACGTTCAGCGGTACGCTAGGGTCTTCCCTACACAATGGATTTTGCCTCCATGTCTACCGACTCTGCCGATGCTTCGGAGCCTCCCCCTGTGGTCTGGTGGATTGTGGGCATTGGGCTACTGCTGCTGGCGCTGGCGCTGAGCTACGCCTACCTAACTGGGTTGTTTCGATCGGCCTCTAAATGCCTGATCACCAACGTGCCTGGCCTGTATGACTCTCGCTTTGCCCTCAGCCTGGAGGGCTTGGCCAACTCCGCCGATACTACGGGGCGCCTGGTGGGCTTTTGGCCCGTAGTTGACGATATTTACACCGCCCGTCGTGAGGCGATCGCCAGTGCTCAGCACCTGGTGCAGTACGAAACCTACTTTATGACCCCAGGCCGCCGGGCCGATGCCTTTGCCGAGGTCGTCACCGATCGCGCCCTGTCCGGGGTCAAAATTCAGCTGCTGCTCGACCATCAGGGCACCAGCTCCATGCCCCAAGTCTACTGGCGGCGGCTGCGCAACCTGGGAGTCGAGATTCAGTTTTTTCGGCAGTTTGACTGGCGCGCGCCGCTCGATTACAACTCGCGATCGCACCGCAAACTGCTGATTATTGATGGGCAGCGAGTATTCATTGGTGGGGCTGGCGTTTCTGATCATTGGGACGGCACCGCCTTTAAGCACGACACCGCCCCCTGGTGCGACTTTGAGCTGGCCTATGAGGGCGAAGTGGTCAGCCTGTTGCAGGGCAAATTTCTGCAAAACTGGGCCTGCGCAGGGGGCACCATCGACCTCAGAGAAGGTCTGCACCGGGTTCAGGCCGAAGGCACCATCCCTCTCTTCATTACCGACAACACCTCCACCCTCAACGAATCGTCCATTCGCCTGCTGATGCAGTTGCACATGCTGACCGCCAAACGGCGGCTGTGGATCGGCAGCCCCTACTTTGTGCCCGACCACAATACCACCCACTGCCTGATTCAGGCTTGCCAGAAGGGGGTAGACGTGCGGGTTCTGACGATGGGTGCCGCCACCGACAAAAAAATGGTGCACCTGGCCAGTCGCGAACTGTACGGCCCCCTGCTGCGGGCCGGCATCAAGATTTGCGAGCACCAGCCCAGCATGATGCACGCCAAATTTGTGCTGGTTGACGACGACTGGGTCAGCACCGGCAGCGCCAACTTTGACCCCCGCAGCTACTTTCACAACGACGAGCTGAATATCTCAGGCCGCTACCCAGAACTGTTTCAAAAAGTCGAGCAGTTTTTTCTCAATGCCCTAGAGAAAAGCTGGTGCCTCAGCTACGCCGAGTGGCAAAACCGCCCCCGTCTACAGAAGCTCAAGGGACAGGGAGCGCTGCTGTTTAAAAACCTACTTTAAACGTATAGCTACCCCATTGAGCGACTGAGCCAGAACATGAGGGCAAACCACCGTTTGCCCCGACAGATTGGCCTGCTGGATATCAGGGGTGGGGAATTCAGATTCGGTATCACTATCCATTATCCCAGGGCTCAGCAAATTTTAAGCTGGTCAATGTAGTGTCTTGTAGTATGCCTTTGGAATGTGGCGGCCTATGCGGCCAGTACAGAATCTTGGCGATACTTACCCTTGCCCAACCCTGGGTTTTAGAATGATTCGACCCGCGATCGCGGCTGACAGCAGCGGGCTAATGGCCCTAGCTGAGGCAACTGGCCTATTTGGCCCAGATGAGCTGACAACCCTGAACACTCTGCTGGCCAACGCCTTTGACGACAACAGCGCCAGCGAGGCATTCTGGCTCACCGACGACGATCGCGGCCCCGTAGGCGTTGCCTACTGCGAGCCGGAACGGATGACCGACCAGACCTGGAACCTGCAGCTGATCGCTATCCACCCCGATCGCCAGGGCCAGGGGCGTGGCACAGGCCTGCTGCACTCCGTGGAAAAAACTCTGACGGATCGCGGCGGACGCATGCTGGTAGTCGAAACTGCGGGGACACCGGAGTTTGATCGCACCCGCCAGTTCTACCGCAAGTGCGGCTATGAGCAAGAGGGACGCACTCGCGACTTCTACGCCACGGGCTACGATAAAGTAACCTTTCGCAAGCTGCTGAGCTAGCCCAGATCGATCGCAAACACCCAGTCTTTGTAGGCCTCGACTCGCCCTTCGGTGATGGCCGTGAGCTGGTCGCGCAGGCGATCGGTGATGGGGCGGTGGGTGGGCAAATCGTAGGACTCGACCCGGCGCACCGGGGTTATCTTGGCCGCCGTACCGCTCAAGAAAACCTCGTCGGCGATCAGCAGCTCCGACTTGTCGACCGGGCGCTCGACCACGTCTATACCCAAATCGCGGGCCACGGTGAGAATGCTGTCGCGGGTAATGCCTTCAAGAATATCCTGCTCGTAGCCGGGGGTAATTAGCTTGCCATGGCGCACGATAAACACGTTCATGCCCGAGGCCTCGCTGACCTTACCCTGGGAATTCATCAAAATCGACTCGTCAAAGCCTGACTCGACCGCCTCGGTTTTGGCCAGCGACGAGGTGATGTAGGCGCCGCTAATTTTGCCGCGCAGGGGCAGGCTGCGGTCTTCTTGCCGGTACCAGGAGCTAAAGCGGCAGGTGACGCCCTCGGGCGAGAGGTAGTCGCCCAGCTCTAGACCATAGACAAAAAAGTTTTTCTCAACGTTGTGCAGCCGAGGCGAAATGCCCAGGTCTGAGGTGTAGACAAAGGGGCGAATGTAGAAGGATTTGTCGGGGCTGTTTTTGCGGACAAAATCTTCGATCACCGCCTGAATTTTGTCGGCGGGCAGGTCGTAGTTGAGCAGCCGGGCGCTGGTGCTGAGCCGCTGACAGTGGCGATCGAGGCGAAACAGCAAAGCCCGGTTGCCCCCCGCTGGGTCGGGGATGCCGCGCAGCCCACCAAAGGCCCCGGTGCCGTAGTGTAGGGCGTGGGTGGCGACGGAGAGTTTGGCGTCGCTAAAGTCGCAAAACTGGCCTTCAAAGTAGGCGACGGGTAAGAAGTTGTGCATGGCTACGGCTGGGCTGAACACGGCATCCTACAAGGATAGACCGAATGGACGGCCTTATTAAGTCACGGGCGGCAAGTTAGGGGCCGATGTTGTGATGCACAAAACCGAATAACGTTACACAGCCTTGGGCAACCAAACGAAGTCATCCGGGCAAAGGGGTGGCGGGTCTCTTCCGCTGGCTGTTCTGGCGACTGCGCCGGGCGTGGCTAGAGGTGCAGATCATCCTCAGGGGCGATAGCGGCTTTTCGCTACCCGAAATTGTGACAACCTGTGAGTGAGCGAAGGTCGGTTATGCCGTGGGCTACCGCTGCAATGCTGTCCTGGATGACCAATCTAGACCTACCGCCCCAGGTGCTCTACAACCAGTTTTATGTTCAACGGGGCGCCGCCAGCGAGCATCCCATCGAGGAACGCCCAGGTACGCTCGACGGTCATCCAATTCGCTGCGCGAGTTCGGGGCTCGACTCGGCGAGTCCTAGTCGAATTGGCCGCCTATGCTCCCTTTGCCCCCTCATTGCCCCTTGGTCAGGGTGTTTCCTCTGTCTGTCTGTAGCGAATTGGCCCGCTGGCGTGGTTGGGGTCAACCGGCTGGCCTTTTTGAGTAACTACAATCCGCCCTTCGGCCCTGAGCTGCTGCCCGACCTGCCGCACGGTCGGCATGAGGCGGCGCCAGTCCTCGGTGTTCAGGGCGCGGGCAACTTCGGAGGGGCAGATAGTCTGGTTGGGGCCGCGCTGGGCAACCAACTCGAGCAGGGTGGCCCGAATGACATCTGGGGATACGGTCATAGGGTTGAGGCGAGAAATTCATGCACTAGGGCGTTGACCTGCTGGGGTCGCTCCTGCTGTACCCAGTGGCTGCACTGGGGTATGTAGCGCAGCCGCAGGTTGCTGACGTAGGCTTCGGTGCCTACGGTGAGTTCTTTGCCCAGAGCGGCATCGTCTTCGCCCCAGATCAGCAGGGTGGGAACTTCGAGCACCCCCCACGACCGCTGCCACTGACCGCTTTGGGCAACGGATCGGTAGTAGTTGAGCATGGCGGTAAGGGCACCGGGCTTGGCGGCGGCGGCTTTGTAGGCCCGCAGATCGTCGTCGCTGAAGGTGGTTTTATCGATGGTCATGCCCCGCAGTATTTGCTCAATCAGCCAGTAGTCACCGGCCTGCAGCAGTAGTTCGGGCAGCAGCGGCAGCTGAAAGGCCGCAATGTACCAGCTGCGCAACATCTGCTGAGGGGTGCGCAGCCCTTCGACAAATTTGGCGGGGTGGGGAATATTCATGGCAATGAGCGACTGGAGTAGCTCGGCATGGGCGTAGGCAAAGGCCCAGGCGATCGCGCCGCCCCAGTCGTGACTTACCAAAACCATGCGATCGTGGCCCAGTGCCACCATTGCCCCCCGCACGTCCTCCACCAGTACATTCAGGCGGTAGGCGTCCAGCCCTTCGGGTTTATCGCTGTCGTTGTAGCCCCGCAGATCGAGGGCGACACAGGTGTAGCGATCGGCAAAATAGTCGAGCTGGTGCCGCCAGGAGTACCAAAATTCTGGAAAGCCATGCAAAAAGAGCATCAGCGGACCCTGCCCTCGGCTGACGTAGTGCAGGCGCACGCCGTTGGTGTCTAAAAACCCGTGCTGTAGACTGACTGCTGCCGCCATAGTCTCCTGTGATGATGAGGATGTAGATCTATTTCAATTTAGCGGTTTAACCGCTGCGGCACTGGAGCTATAGCTCCCCAACCCTACCAGGTGGGCTTAATAAGCTTGTGATAGTTGCTGGTCGCTGTCTTTTAAGTGAGCGCGATCGCGCTTTGGGGTAAGCTTGCGAGGGCCTAGCCCTGGTTTCGTTCCTCTTGGGGTGTTTTGGCTATGACCTCACCTAATGATTTGACTCTGCTGCAGTGGTTTGTTTCAGGCGATGCCACCCTAGAAGCAAACCAGTCTTTGCGGGTTCAACCCGCCAACAGCCTGCGCCAGCTGCTGGGCCGCAAAGGCAAGCTGCTGGCTACGGCCTATGACGCTGCGACTCCCCCTCGCATTGAGGTCCGTCGAAATACCGACTACACTAACCTCTTACACCAGATTTTGCTCGATTACCACTACATGCCCATCGGTCAGGGGCTAGATAGTCAGGTGCTGTGCTACGCCCATTCCGTCATCCCTGTGGGCTACCGCATGAACTACACCGAGGCCCGTCAGCTTTGGAAACAGTGGTGGATACGCTCTAGCCGTCGGGGCAACCGCACCCTGCAGCTCGACCTGTTTGTGCTGACTCAAAACCAGTGGTACCCCATTCGCGACATTGCCATCAACAGCGGCACCCTCTACATTGAGACCCTGCGCGGCGAAACTGTCCACTACGGCGATGACATGATGGTCTGGCTCGAAAAAGACTCGGCTGAAGCAGGTGAAGAGACTCGGTTTTGGGCCGCGAAGGCGCCGCAGAAGTCATCGGTTACCTCAGCTGTAGCGGTAGAGTCTGCTCCTGCAGAGACAACAGACTCAAAGCCCCCAACTCCGCCCATTGAGGTACCTGTAGCGACCCCACTGCCGCCTTGTCCCCTGCCCGGTGGTTTGGCTGCATCACCCGTGGCATCGACAGGCCAGCCCTCTGCCCCCGCCAACTCAGCCCTGGCCTCAGTCGTGTGCACGCGAGAGGGCAAAGTCTACGTCAAGACCGCTGCGGGCGTGGTCGTGATTGAGGGCGATAACCTGAGGGCCTACAGCCTTGCGCCCCGTGCGGCAGCTGTGCAGATCCGACAGCCGCGCTAAACAAAGAGCCGGGGGGGCAACAGCCACAGCAGCGTGCCGCGACCGTATTCGACCTGCACCCAGGAGGTCACCTCAAACTCTAGACAGGCCATCGCCGCCGTCGGCATGTGCACCGCACCACCGCCCATGAAGTAGGTAATGGCATCAGACCAGGTGGGCTGATGGCCGACCAGCATGAGCGAGCCGTGGTGGTTAGCCACCCGGTGAATGACCTCTAGCACCTGCTCGATCGCGGCTTCGTAGAGCTCGTCGGTGACCTCAATTGGGCATTTCCAGCCGCCCGCCTCGGCAGCCAGCTCCAGGGTGGTGCGAGCCCGCACCGCTGACGAGGTAATGGCTAAATCGGGCACTTTGCCCGCCGCCGCCAGCCGCTTACCCATGGTTTTGGCGGCGGTGATGCCTCGTTCGGCCACCGGGCGATCGCGATCGCGGCCAGAGCCAGCATTCCAGTCTGACTTGCCGTGGCGAAAGAGAATGAGGTGCTTGGTCATGCCTGTCGCTAAATTGTCGCTAGATTAGACATCGCTAAATGGGGCACTGGCCCCGGTCAGGCGTTGCCCTGGGGCGATTCTCCTTGCCTACATTAGGGGATTGCCACGATGGAATCAATGCCATCGATAAATTTTCTCTGGGCTTAGGATTTTAACCGCATAGAGAGGCCAATGCGCTTGAGCTTGGGGTCGACCTCCATTACCCTTACGGTTACCACCTGACCCACCTTGACGATGTCGTTGGGGTCGCTGACAAAGCGATCGGCCATCTGCGAAATATGCACCAGCCCGTCTTGGTGGACGCCCACATCGACAAAGGCACCAAAGTTGGTGACGTTGGTGACGCTGCCCTCCAGAGTCATGCCCGGCTTCAGGTCAGTGATTTCGTTGATGCCCTCTTGAAAGCGGGCGTAGGTAAACTGCTCGCGGGGGTCGCGACCGGGCTTTTCTAGCTCGCGCAGAATGTCGCGCAGGGTCAGTTCGCCCGCCGTCGCGGTGGTGTACTTTTTGATGTCGAGGCGCTGGAGGCGATCGCTGGCCTGGGGCAGCTGGGTGATGGGGATAGATAGGTCGGCTGCGATCGCATCGACAATGCCGTAGCTCTCGGGGTGCACGGCGGTGTTGTCCAGCGGGTTTTTGCCGTCGCGAATGCGCAAAAACCCCGCCGCCTGCTCAAATGCCTTAGGCCCCAGCTTCTTGACCTTGAGCAGTTCGCGCCGCGACTGAAAGGCTCCGCTGGCGTTGCGGTGCTCCACAATGTTGCCCGCCACCGTTGGGGTAATGCCCGACACATAGGTCAACAGCTCGCGGGAGGCCATATTCAGATCAACGCCCACATAGTTGACGCAGCTCTCGATGGTGTCGTCAAGCTTTTGCTTCAGCCGCTTTTGATCGACATCGTGCTGGTACTGGCCCACGCCAATCGATTTGGGGTCAATCTTGACCAGCTCCGCCAGCGGGTCTTGCAGACGGCGGGCAATGCTGATTGCCCCCCGCACCGTCACATCCAGGTTGGGGAACTCCGCCGCCGCCACCTCGCTGGCCGAATAAATCGACGCCCCTGACTCATTTACAAACACTTTCACAGGCGGATTGGTCAGGGTTTTGAGCACCTCCCCCACAAAGGCGTCGGTCTCGCGGCTGGCGGTGCCGTTGCCGATCGCGATTAGCTCAATTTTGTGCTTGCGAATCATCCCTGCCAGCGTCTGGGCAGCCTGCTGTCGCTGCTTTTGAGACTGATGCGGAAAAATTGCCTGATACTCCAAAAATTTGCCGGTGCCGTCCACAGCCGCCACCTTGCAGCCGGTGCGAAAGCCCGGATCGACGCCCAGCGTCGGCTTCATGCCAGCCGGGGGCGACAGCAGCAGGTTCTTGAGATTAGCTTCAAAGTTTTGAATCGATACCTCATCGGCCCAGGCTTTTTTCTCTGCCATCACCTCGCCGGTTAGCGACGGCTTCATCAGGCGGCTGTAGGCGTCTTGAATCAGGGTGCGGTAGAACTGGCAAATGTCGGGCCCTGGCGTTTTGATCACCCGCTTTTCGAGCGTGTGCAGAACGGGCTCCTCCTCAAGCACCAGCCCGACTTTGAGAATGCCCTCCCGCTCGCCGCGCAGCAGCGCCAGCAGGTTGTGGGAGGCGATCGCCCGTGCTGGGGCCTGGTAGGCCCGGTACATTTCGTACTTGGTGGTGCCCTCGGGATGGTCTTTTTTGATGCTGGCGGTAAACTGGCCGTGGTTGAGCAGGCGATCGCGCACATACCGCCGCAGTTCCGCTCGCTCCGCCACCTGCTCCGCCAAAATATCCGCCGCGCCTTGCAGGGCTTCCTCAACCGTTTGGACTCCTTGCTCAGGCTTCACAAACGGCTGCGCTTCCTGCACGAGAACCGCTTTCCGGCCCGTCTGATTGAGCGCTTCGATTCGCTGGGCTAGGGGTTCTAGACCCTTCTCCTTGGCCATAGTGGCGCGGGTGCGGCGTTTAGGCCGGTAGGGCAGGTAGAGATCTTCTAGCTCGGTCTTTTGCTGGCAGGTCGCAATGGCCAATTTCAGCGCCTCAGTCAGCTTGCCCTGAGCTTCGATCTCACTCAACACCGTCTGGCGGCGGTCTTCAAGCTCGGTCAAATACTGGTGACGCTCGGCGATTTGCCGCAGCTGTACCTCGTCTAGATCCCCGGTGCGCTCTTTGCGGTAGCGGGCTACGAAGGGCACTGTGGCTCCTTCAGCAAAAAGTTCCAGGGTGGCCTCAACCTGGGCAGGGCGAATCTCCAGCTCGGCGGCAATAGTGTTGGCAATAGTCGTCATAGAAGGCTGCTTTATTCTCCGTACTCCTGCAAGAATAGGAGAAAATTTTCCAGTCGTCTGCCAAGGTAATTATGACAGGCTAGGAGGGGAGTTAAAGTCGCGCTAATTGGGAGCGGGCATCGGCGGCTGAGAACTGCCAGTTGCCCCCCGACCGTCGGAATACACCACTGGGCTGTTAACCAAGGCTTGAGAGTATTTTTTCAGCGTTTTGCACAAAACCATTAGGGTTGCGTCCGGCCACCCACTGCCCCGTCACCTGCGGCAGGGATTTGCCGCATTGAATCGAGCTCAATACCCCCGTTATCCATGGTGCGAGGCTTGAACTCTATGATGCCTGGAAAGCGCTCCTGACCCTGGCCCAATCGGGGGACTGGTTTGGGTGGACGATTGAGCAAATCCTAGGTGTGTAGGTAATGCAACCGATGAAATTAAGACCAAGACCTGAATTCTCTGCTCAGCGATCGGTGGTTTAGGCTAGAATCGCTGGCAGACTTTGGCAGTGCAGTAAAGAAACCAATGGTACAGGGCTTGAGACGGAGCAATAGAACGCGAGTACAGCTTTGGCAGCGGCAGAGTTTGAGGCCGGGGGCCGTTGTCCTGGGGTTGATGCTGGCCCCTGCGGTGGGGTTCTGGAACCCTGCCAGCGCTCAGTTTCCGCCCTGTCCGCCGCCTTCGGCCAATGAGTATCTGCTGTTGGTGCGCAGCAATACCGAGGCCGAGCGCGATCGCGTACAAGATCTGCTGCCCTCAAACAGCACCGTCCTGGTCTGCGACTACCTCAACGATACGGTGGTGCGGGCGGGCGGCTTCACTAACTTAGAGAATGCCAACGCCTGGGCCCAGTACATGACCGAGGTGGAAGGTTTCCAGGCCTTTGTCGCCCGACCGGCTACCACCGTTGCTC
>PYGV01000154.1 GCA_003022385.1 filamentous cyanobacterium CCP3
ATGAGGTTCGAGATGGAGATGTCTAGGCATCCCACAACCCTACACTATTCCGGAGGTATACAAGTCGGATTTAGTATCAGAGCCGCCTTGGGATGCGGGTGAATTTGAGATTGACGACCTCACCCAAGCCCTCCAGGCGGAATCGCTGGTGGAGTGTTTTCAAGCGGAAATGTGGAATGGGTTTCAGCCCAGCGAAAACTTTTTGGAGATTCTAGAGGTCACCTGTCAGCAGCGGAATGTGGCTAGCCCCGCCCAGGCGACGGTAGGGAATGTGCATAGGGTGCGATCGCAGCTCCAGCACTTTACCCAAACCTGGGATGCCCTGCCCGTTGGCCAAACTCTAGAGGTTCACGCCACCTGGCTAGAGGAAACTCCCCAGTTTCTGCATCGATAGCCTCGTTTCGCAGAAACAGGTGAACGGCACCGGGGCTGGGTTCTCGACCGACATGGCAAACGTTGAAGGCTAAAAGCCCGGCCCGCACCGCTTCCACAGCGGCGGCGGCAGGATACGATTCGCTGACCGTCGAGCTTGGCGACCAGGGCCACTGGCACCAGACCGCTGCCCCCCTGCACCAAAAACGTCTCATCGCTGCTGATCGGCTCCACCCCTTCTGTCACAGTGGGCAGGTTAAACAGCAGCTGCAGGGCCGACGACTCCTCCGGCTCCACGCCGTACCCGATGCGGATAGTGGTTTCCAGCAGGGCGCGAACGACGTCCTCGGTAATTTTGTCGCTGTGCAGGTCAAGGTAGTCGGCCACCGACAGGGCATCAAAGATAGGGCCAAGGGCTGCGATCGCAGCCCGACCACCAGTCCACCGCCTGGCGCTGGTTAAAGGCGCTCTGGCAATTTAGCTAGTTCTGCGGCGACTACCATTCCTCTCCCCCCCCGGCCGCAAGTTCGTGATTGATAGCGCGCAAGACTAGCACTTTACGGCGTCAGGTTATCCACCGCTGCCCAGGCCCTCGGCCTACATTGCAGGCGTGACAAAACACCTGCAATGTAGGCCGTCCGTTGCCTGTACCCCTTCAGGCATCGCGATCGCGCAGCGCGATGATACAGCAATTCTCACTTTGGAAATTCAACTGCTGCTCTTAGGCAGGCTCTCTAGCTCAAGTCCCTGGAATATGATTGAACTGAAGTATTACGTGCCATCCATCGCCACGAACAGCGCCCCACGTTGCCTCCTTTTTTTCCATCGCCACGAACAGCGCCCCACGTTACCTCCTTTTTTTCCTTCGCGTCACGACGGTTCAAGCCTTTCACCCACATTTGTGTGCAGCATTAGGCGCACCTAATTGCACACATCGTAGTAGCTACCGCGAGCGCTAATTGCGGCGACAAAGTCGGGGCTGACGGTGTCGAAGTAGAAATGGCTATTGTCGCAGATGAGGTGATCGTAGGTAATGCGCCAATAGCCGGTTTTGGCAGTGGTGGGTCGTTAAGCCGTTGCATCTTACTACCTTAGAAAACAGCCATTACCCACCAGGGTCTAACCGTTTGCGGCTATAGAAATCAATTCCAGTAATAACGCCCAAATCGATATGTCTAGCGTTTTTTCTGGCGTCAAGCCTGTAGCCGGTACAGGCTTGACCCAATATGCCTATAGTTTGATCACCTGAAGGCCAACCGCGATCGCCGTTGTAACGAGAGAAACATTTTGGGCCGTCTGAGCGCGATCGACCACCAGCAGATCTCCTGGTTGCATGTCCTAGTTAGCTGCTATGTCTTCCTTGATTAGCATGGTAAAGGAAGCAGCGGAGTTGTAGATCAGGTGTTAGTTGAGGACTAGGATTTGCCTGTGAAAAGATGTAGCTTTGGATACAAATTTTGCAGGCAAATTAACGTGATGTGGTGGCCAAGTTTAAGCAAAAAGTGAAGAGCTTCATAGCCGACATGCCGTAGGTTAACACGTTATTTTCGGATACGCATCGATTTTGAACCATTGGAAAGTTTGGGCAAGTGGCGATCTCAGGCCCTAGAATCTGCTGCCCAAATGACTACAGAGCCTTAAACTCCACTTGAGTCAGCATGTTGCTCTTGTACCAGAAACCCCTATTCGAGGGGGTTTCAGCGATCGACTTGGGTTAAGGAACAGTAAAAAATAATCGTCAACCTGTGGAATTTACGTAAAAAGGCGTAAATGCCTGGACGGGCCGTAGCTTCAGGAAGGCTAGCGCACAGGAGGCTCAAAGCCGCAACAGTATTAATTCGGAGAATTATGTTTTTCCTGTAAAGGTGGCATTAACGTCTAGACAAGCCATAGCCACAACTTGTAAAAAATCTACAACAACTTCAAAATGCTTCGAGACTACATCATCTTTTGAGCCCCCTACCGAGATGACAGCTGCTATGGTTGAAGCTTTGATTCACGATTCCTTGATGAGAACTGATTTACAGCAAACTCTGGATCGTAGCCATATCGAACCTGCTGAGTTGAGCACATTTCAAAGAATTTTGCTTACGACAGATGGCACTGTAACCGATATCCTAGAAGCGTACTTATTTGAGCAAATTCGTATTGTTAAACTGTCCGAAAAACTCGTATTGCTAGGACAAGATATCCCAGCAATGGGTTTAAAGGAGGGCACTGAAGTTATTGCTCGAAAGGTATTGCTGCAAGGCAAAATTAGCCGCAGAAACTTCGTTTATGCAGAATCGATTGTGGTTCCTGAACGACTCGACGAAAACTTCAGGCAAGCACTGTTAGAAACTAAGACGCCTATCGGTAAACTTTGGTTTGAGCAAAAGGTAGAAACCTTTAAGGAAATTTTGGATTCCAGCAAGGAAAAGTCAGAGGATTTATCTCAGTTCTTTAATATCGAACCGAGTGATAGACTTTTGTCGAGAACCTACCGCGTAGTGACCAATCAAAAATCCGTCATGATGATTACAGAAAAGTTTCCGGAATGCTATTTTTTGGGCAAATTCTAGTCGGAAGCCTTTAAATTGCTACGTTTAATCCTGTGCTTCAAGCTCATATTAGTTTGAAATTCTGGCATCTCACCACCTTGACCTATGTTGAATCAAATATTGTCGCAGACGGTCTCCACATATCCCGACAAAACTGCTGTTGTATGTGGCGATCGCAGCATGAGTTATCAAGAGCTTCACGATAGTGTGCTGAGGTTCAGCCAAGGCCTGGCATCGGTAGGAGTAGAACCTGGTGATTGCGTTGCAATTCTTTTACCCAATTGCATTGAGTTCGTCATCAGCTTTTATGCTGTTACTCGTTTGAATGCGGTTGTCCTTCCCTTAAACCATCTCTTCAAAGCAGAAGAAATTGGGTATTACCTCAAAGACAGCCAAGCTAAGGTCATCATTACCGACGCCAAACGGGCTGAAATCTGCCAGGCGATCGCACCTGATCTTGACCATCCGCCTCTGCTTATCGCGATCGATGGCGACCAGATTGGTGTGAAACGCTGGAATGATCTGCTTGGTTCTGCTGAAGCGCTAGATCGGGAAGAGCCGCTTTTTGCTTTTGAGGGAGCCGCAATTTATCAGTATTCCTCAGGGTCTACAGGTCGGCCCAAACGGGTCTGTCGAACTCAGCATAATCTATACCATGAAGTACACAACTTTGCTCAAACAGTTCATATGAGCCCTGACGACAACATCTTGTGCCTTGTTCCTATGTATCATGCGCACGGGTTAGGAAACTGTCTGCTGGCAGCCACCTGTAATGGAGCAACGCTGGTCATTTTGGAACAGCCTATGCAAAAGGGAGTTCCAGTCGAGGTGCCCTTTGCGTTTCGGTGTCCCGAGGTGCTGAAGCTGCTGGAGCGTGAGGCCATTTCAATCTTTCCAGCGGTGCCGTATATTTTTAATGCCCTTGCTGAAACTCCCATTGACATCCGCCCAGATCTGTCCCGATTGCGGTTATGCTTTTCGGCTGGCAACTTTTTGGGTAAAGAGATTTTTGATAAATTTCTGCAACGGTTTGAGGTGCCTGTGAGACAGCTCTACGGATGTACTGAAGCTGGAGCGATCGCTATCAACCTCGATCACAACATTGAAGCCTCCTATCAGTCTGTGGGTGCGCCACTCCAAGGCACTACTGTGAGAATTTTGGATGACCAGGGCAACGATCAACCAGCTGGTGAGATCGGAGAAATTGTTGTTCAAAGTGAAACCTTGACGGCAGGGTATAGCAACCTTCCAGACCTCAATCGACAGGCGTTTAAGAATGGTGCCTACTTCACCGGAGATTTAGGACGCCTGGATGAGTACGGCCATCTGTATATCACGGGACGGAAAAAAATTCTGATCGACACGGGTGGACGAAAAGTTGATCCTATCGAAGTGGAAGATGTGTTGATGGCACATCCTAAAGCGAAAGAGGCGGTTGTCGTCGGCGTGAAGGGTGCTCACGCCGGAGAATTGGTGAAGGCCGTATTGGTACTCAAAGAATCGACGGTCTGCGAAGAAGAAGAGATTCTCTCCTTTTGCAAAGAAAGGCTAGCGGAATTTAAGGTGCCAAAAATTATTGAATTCCGAGATGAAATTCCAAAAAGCCCATTGGGAAAGATTCTGCGAAAGGCTTTAGTGTAGCTCGTTAAATACTTGAAAAATTAGTAAGTGAAAGTAGCAGATAATATTTGCTATCAGAGTCTACTGCAATTAAAGGGTGATCTTTTACATCAGGCTCTAGGCTATGGTTGCGACTGTAAGCAGACTGGCAACTGATCTATCTTCTTAGTGCAGGCAATTCAGCATCTACCAGTATGAACCTACTTCCAATTACCAACACAAACATAGAATCTTCTAATCTTCTGCTGTCTCCTGTGCAGGTTAAAGAGCAGTTGCCGCTGACAGAGCGGTCTATAAAGACGGTAGTTCAAGGCCGAGAGGCAATCAAAAATATCCTTGACGGAAACGATCCTCGTAAATTTTTAATTGTTGGCCCTTGTTCAATTCATGATATTGATGCCGCCATAGATTATGCAGGCCGCCTGAAGAAGCTTGCCGATCAGGTTCAAGATCAAATTCTTGTCGTGATGCGGGTATATTTTGAAAAGCCCCGCACAACGGTAGGCTGGAAAGGACTCATCAATGATCCCGATCTAGATGGCTCGTTTAATGTGCAAAAGGGGCTATTAACGGCCCGCCATTTGCTAATTAAAATCGCGGAACTAGATCTTCCCATTGCGACTGAGGCCCTCGACCCGATTACGCCCCAATATCTCTCAGATTTAATTTCCTGGGCCGCCATTGGTGCACGCACCACAGAATCACAAACCCATCGTGAAATGGCCAGCGGGTTGTCGATGCCCGTTGGATTTAAAAATGGAACGGATGGAAACGTGAATATTGCTCTCGATGCCATTCAGTCATGCAGAACGGCTCACCAGTTTTTGGGAATTGATCAAAATGGGCGGGTAAATACCTTTCGCACAAGAGGAAATCCCTATGGACATCTAATTTTGCGAGGGGGGAGACAGCCAAATTACGATGCAGCAAGCATTTCTCAAATTGAATTAAAAATGAGCCGTCTTAAGCTGCTACCGCGAATTGTTGTGGATTGTAGTCACGGAAACTCGAATAAGAACCCTGCACGCCAAGGCGACGTCATGCAGGATGTTTTACAGCAGCTTTCTGACGGAAATCGTTCTATTGTTGGCATGATGCTGGAGTCCAACTTGGTTTCTGGAAGCCAAAAAGTTTCCAGCGGGCGAAAAGGGTTGAAGTATGGAATGTCAATCACAGACTCCTGTATTGGCTGGCAAGAAACTGAAGACCTTATTTACTCAGCTTGTCAACAACTGGGAGCCGATAAAAATAGGCTGTTCCAGTCCTGTGGCATGGTGTTCACGGGTACTCCGCTGCGTAATTTGCTCACTACGAAAGCATAAAAATTGGACCGCTTTCCACTTCAATTTCTTGAGTCATCAACCATTTTTAACGTCACTTACTTTGGAGAGCAAATATGTCTTATACAGCGAACGAGTTAACGGTAGATGAGATTCGGGAAAAAACTCAGGCTGTTCTTTTAGATGTGCTACCAGACGCTAGTCCGTCGGATCTGTCAGATGATGTTGATATTTTCACGCTAGGTCTAGATTCGATCAATGCGATGACGCTGATTTTTAATTTGCAAGAATCATTTGGCATTGAGTTTGATACGAATGAGATTAATTTTGAAAACTTTCAAACCATTCAGAATATGATTCGATTAATTTCGGGTAGGCAAGGTTAACGCAAGGCGATTTTGCCAAAGATTCTTGACAAAATGCTAGGCGTAAATTGTTAAGGCATTGCTAACGCATAGGCAACCAGGCATCAGGGCATCTGTTCCAGGTGTATCCCCGATTTGCAAACCTCCTAGTCCAACGGTTGGCTGTCTATTATTTTCCTATAAATGGGAATCTACCCCAGACAGCTTGCTTCTGAATAGGTTCTCTCTTGCGAGGGAGTGGCATAGGTACTGGCAAAAGTGGGATGCGCCCTCCGTTCCCCTAAATAGGAAACTTGTAAATATGACCGCTAATTGTGTGAGCGATAAGACGAGTCAGCCGAATAGTCAGCAGGCGCGATCGCAGTCTGCACCAACATCTACGGCGGCAGAGCTTTGGCAGTCTATTCAAACCGTCTTAAGTTTGCGGAAGAGTGCCCCTCCTCTGGTAGCGGTTCCGCGCGATCGCGCGATCGCGGCTTCATTTACCCAGGAACGCCTCTTTTGGCTGAGTCAGCTCGCCCCAGAGAATGCTGCTTACAATATTCCCTTCGCCTTTCACATTGAGGGAGTCCTGGATGTGTCTGCCCTCCAGCGCAGCTTGAGCGCCCTGGTTGAACGCCATGAATCCTTGCGGGCAGCCTTTCAGGTTTGTGATGGGGTGCCGATGTTCGTGAGCCAGCCCCCAGAAATGCCCTTGAGCATGATCGATTTGCGCCAGTCCTTACAACCCCTAAAACAGGGCTACATCAATCAGCTTTTAAGTGAAGAGGCGAGGTTTCCCTTCAATTTGGAAACGGGTCCTCTCTTCCGCGCTAAGCTGTTTCACCTGGCAGACCAGGAGTATGTTCTGACGCTAACGGTTCATCACATTGTTTTTGATGGCTGGTCAGAAGGCATTCTGCTGCAAGACCTGGCCGCTTTTTACAAGGCTAGCTGCACTGGGGAAGATCCCGACCTATCGGACCTATCCGTTCAATATGTCGATTTTGCAAGCTGGCAGCGGCAGTGGTTGCAGGGAGACGTGCTAGACACGCTGCAAACCTACTGGAAAGGACAGTTAGATGGTGCCCTTCAAGACGTGTCGTTGCCCCTGGACCGTCCTCGAAAACCAGGATGGCAAGCATCCCAGAGTGCACATCAATCCTTTGTCTTGCCTCAAGGTTTAGCTGCTGCTTTGAAATCCTTGAGCCGCAGTGAGCGATCGACCTTATTTACAACTCTGCTAGCGGCATTTCACACGGTCTTATATCACTACTCAGGGCAAGAAAATCAGTTTGTCTGCACGCCTACGGCCAACCGCAATCGCAATGAGCTAAACAGCATCATTGGGTATTTCGTGAATCTTTTGGTGTTGCGGAGCGATCTTTCCGAGAACCCCACCTTTCAAGAGCTTTTGGGGCGGTTAAAACACGTGGTTTCTGGGGCAAACGCCTATCAAGATCTTCCCATTCAGCAATTGGCTCCCTGTTTGGGAGAGGCTCAAGTTTCTCTGTCTCGTGTCCTGTTTGCCCTACAGAATACGCCTCAGCAGAGCTTGCAGCTTTTTAACGTGACCGTGACCCGATTAGACAGTGACAACGGCACCGCTGATTTTGATATCTTTTTGTCGCTAACCGAGGAAGCAGGAACACTCAAAGGTGTCTTCAAATATAATGCAGATATCTTTGATGAAACCACAATTCAGCAGTGGATTCTGCACTATCAGCAGGTTTTAGAAACCATCGTGCTAAACCCAATCGTGGCGATCGCAGATGCCTTAGTGTTAAGTGACAGCGAGCGAGACGTGATCCGTCAAAAATGCCTGAATTCAGCGATCACATCAAACCTGTCTAAAGCACCAAAATCTTCGTCTGATGGCGCTCCCCAGAGTGAGACAGAGATTAAGCTAGCTCAAATTTGGCAGAATGTTTTAGGGCTACCTTCCATTAGTATTTACGATAACTTTTTTGACCTGGGGGGGCATTCGCTCCTCGTGATGGTCTTGTTTTCCAATATTGAGGAGCAGTTTGGTCAGACGTTTCCGATGTCAACTTTGCTACAGGCGCCAACAATCGCCCAATTGGCCGCTGTAATTGATGGCACACAGCCTGACGCATCTGGCTCTATGATTTTGCTCAAGGCTGGGACCCAAAAAACGCCCCTGTTTCTCATCCATGATGGCGATGGCGAAATTTTACTCTACCGCAACCTTGCCAACCATCTGTCAGGCCGTACCGTGTATGGCGTTCAGCCCCGTAGCCAAAGCAACTATCCAATGCTCCACACTCGCATTGAGGATATGGCGTCCTACTATGTTGAGCAAATTCAGACGGTGCAACCCCAAGGGCCCTACCTTTTAGGTGGACTCTGTGCCGGAGGGGTTCTTGCGTTTGAGGTTGCGCGACAGCTTCAGCACCAGAGCCAGCAGGTCGCTATGGTTGCACTTCTGGATGCTGCTGACGTCAAAGCAGCGAAGCGAGTGGGACGAATTGCGCAAGAAAGATTGAGCAACTTTTCAAAAGCACTTGCTGAAGGGGAACAAATGCAGGCGCATCAGCGGGCACTGTTTATCCTCAACAAAGGCAGGCAGAAGGTGACCAACCTGATTTCCTATGAACTCAGCAGCAGGGTTCAGGCGACGTATAACCAGATCAAGCTACAAATCTTTCGCTATTACCTCGACAAACAATTGCCTTTACCCCGATTCCTGCAGCATATTTCAGTACGCCAGGCCTTTGATTTTGCAAAACTGGAGTATGAGCCTAAAGCGCTCTATGACGGCGAACTGGTGCTATTTCGAGCGACCCGAAAGGTTTTAGATTCTGCTACGGCTGGACTTGACGATGAACCCTTTGTCAATATCTACAGCGATCCGGCGCTAGGTTGGGGAGTACGAACAACAGGTTCTGTTCAGGTATATGACGTGCCGGGGGGGCATTCTAGTATGCTGCAAGAGCCTAATGTAGCGGTTATGGCTGAACAAATTCAGCATTACATCCAGAGTGTTTTGGCACAAGAAAACGCATCTTACGTATTAGCTGCTTAGGCTTGAACGTCAAAGGGTGGAGCAAAAAAGCGGAACACTTTGCGGGTGAATAATTTTACCCCCGTCGGTTACAGCCCGAGAGTAATTCCTACTCCAGGCTCAACCGATAGTCTTCAAACGTCACCTCAAAGCCGTCGCCATCCGGTGAGGCGCACATCAGGCCAACCTGAACTGTCTCAGCTGACAGGTACGCCAGTCTAAACAGACTAAATTTCCCGGCTTCGTTCAGGTACGAGATGTGGACCGCCTCTTGCCGCCGCTCGACCCGTAACCGCAAGACCTCAGGTGGTTGCGGCAGGGGAACGATAGACCAATCAGAGTAATCGTGGGTGACCACGGCGCTGAGGTTTTGCACCCCTTCGACGTACTCAATGCCGGTCTTGATCCAGTGCGTTTCGTCAACCCGCAGCATAATCCCCGCCTGGTCGTAGAGGTCGCGGTACTGGCCGCGAAGGCTGACTTCCACCACAAAGTCGGTGCTGACCGTATCAAAGTAGAAATGGCCGTTGTCACGGATGAAACCGTAGTGAGTAGTGCGCCAAAAGTCGGTTTTGGCAGCGGTTTTGACCACCAGGCGATGCTCCTCTGAAGCGGCTACGCCAACGCCGTCTTGTTGCCAGTCAGGGGGTTCATTCAGCCATTGCATCTTTTAGCTCAGCTCCATGTGAATCAGTTAGGTATCTTAAACAGCGGTTAACCCAAAGATGAAAATTCTTGATCAATATGAAGGTGGCTTTTTTGTAGCGCTGTTTCAGCTTAGAAGAAACGATATATTTTTAAGCTGGGTTCGATAGCGATTTAGGCTTTTTATTCATGGCAAACTCAGCCTCAAATCTCAAGGGTAGACCGATTGAGGCGCGATCGCAGCGTGGTCAGTGGAGCGATCGCAGTTTTATCTGGCTGACCCGCATTCTCGCCTTTGGGGTGGCGGCGGTACTGGTGTTTATTGGCGTGCAGGTGGCGATCGATACCATGCCCGCCATTCGCCGCTACGGCCTGGAGTTTTTGGTCATCAGCTTCTGGAACCCGGTGGACGACGCCTACGGGGCCCTGCCGATGATCTACGGCACTCTGGTCAGCTCGTTCATTGTCCTGCTGCTGGCTGTACCGATTGGGGTGGGTACCACCCTGTTTCTCAGCAAAAACTTTTTACCTCGCCCGGTACGTACGCTACTCACCTTCATGGTGGAGATGCTGGCGACCATTCCCGGCGTCGTGTAATTTGCGACAATATTGCGTTTGGGGCTCGCGCCACCGACCTTAAAACCGACCTGGGCGGTCTGGTAGAACGTTCTCTAAAGCCGTCAGCCCTTTGGGATGAGGTCAAAGATAAGCTCAAAACCAATGGTCTGTCGCTCTCGGGTGGGCAGCAGCAGCGGCTCTGCATTGCCCGCCCCATTTCTACCGAACCGGACGTGGTGCTAATGGATGAACCCTGCTCATCGCTCGACCCAATTTCGACTCTCAAAATTGAGTCGCTGATTCGTGAACCATAAGCGGGAAACTATCGGGGAGCACGTCGTCCAATGTTGATTCCTGTTTACACGGCATACATTCAGTTACATGAGGTGCATTTAGGAGGCAATGTACCGCGCCAAAATTATGCCAGCGCCAGGTTCAATCCCAATTTCTAGTATCGACAAATCACTAGATGGGAATGCAGCAGGGAATGATTAAACATCCGCCCTGGGCTCTTTGGGTGCTGAGGGTTTGGGCCGCCGCTTTGCAGGCTCTAAACCGCTGGGGCGATAGCCGAATGGCGGCGCTCAGATTTTGGTCCGTCAGCATCCGCTTGACATAGTCAGAGCACGACTCGCCGCCGTGCAAAATACCGTGGGGACAGGAGAAACCTTTGCGGGGCGAAATGTGAGTGCGGTAAACGTTGAGAGAGGCGATCGCAGCCTGGGTGGCTAACGACTCAAAGGTGCTGCTAGTCATAGAGCGATGGGCCAAAAGCATTAGCCTCAACTGTCCCCTAAAACTCAACCCAAAGGGCTCTATCAAGAGGGTTAATTTGCCAGAGGAATCCATCACCATTTATGAAAACTGCTCTCTGGTTCTCGCGCTAGCGGTCTAACGACGCGCGGTAGCGATCGCCATTGGAAAATGCCGTTTGGCCGAGCTGGTAAACCCCATCGCTAAACACAAAAGAACTATTCCAGTTTTGAAAGATCTGAAAGAGCTTCAGAAAAGCCGATGACATTACCACTGTAGAGAACACCGATGACAGTGGTGAGAGGCAATCTTTCCTAAGGGTTGTCGCTCTGTAGCCAGATCTAGGCAGATGAAATTTTGCTGACTTCTGCAACGCTTGCTAGCTCTATAGTTCAAAGTTTTTGAAATTCGGACTGGGGCGCGATCGCAGGCAAGAGAGTGCTGTGACCAAAGCAAACGTCTCACACCAAAGTAGTTGAGGAAGGAATTGTTGACCCAATCAGCTATTCGGCAAAAATCAAAAAAGCGCCCCCCGCAGGGAGCGCTTTTTCACTCAATCAACGGGGTAGTCCATCAAGACTAGCCAATGATTTCAGGCGCCTCAGCCGTGGCCAGGTCGAGGGGGAAGTTGTGAGCATTGCGCTCGTGCATCACTTCCATACCCAGGTTGGCACGGTTGATCACGTCAGCCCAGGTGCCAATCACGCGACCCTGAGAGTCGAGGATCGACTGGTTGAAGTTGAACCCGTTCAGGTTGAACGCCATCGTGCTGATGCCCAGAGCGGTAAACCAGATGCCAATCACAGGCCAGGCACCCAAGAAGAAGTGCAGGCTGCGGCTGTTGTTGAAGCTGGCATATTGGAAGATCAGCCGACCGAAGTAGCCGTGGGCCGCAACGATGTTGTAGGTCTCTTCTTCTTGGCCAAACTTGTAGCCGTAGTTCTGAGACTCGGTCTCGGTGGTCTCACGCACCAGTGAACTGGTCACGAGAGAACCGTGCATGGCGGAGAACAGCGAACCACCAAACACACCAGCAACACCCAGCATGTGGAAGGGGTGCATCAGAATGTTGTGCTCAGCCTGGAACACCAGCATGAAGTTGAAGGTGCCCGA
>PYGV01000484.1 GCA_003022385.1 filamentous cyanobacterium CCP3
GGGTGGTCTGCCAGGCAGAACGCGCCATCAGGCGGTGGGTCCAGGCTTGCAGGGTGGGGTAGTTGGCCATCGGTAGGCCCAGCTGCTCAAACCAGGGGGCAAAGGTGCCCGCCACCACATCGGCCAGGGTGAGCTGGTCGCCGCAGAAAAAGGGGCAATCCCCGAGCTTGTCGGCATAGAACTTGAGCACCACCTCGGCCTTTTGCTTGGCCTGGGCGATCGCCTCTTCCGAGTCCTGACCGAAGCCCATCATTTGCTTGGTCAGCGGGTTGATGGCGGGCACCAGCTCATTCACCGTCACCAGTTCGACCATGCGCATCGTGGCGACATCTTCTGGAGTTGTGGCCAGCAGCGAGGGCGTGGGGTACTTGGCCTCCAGATAGTCCAAAATGGCGAAGGATTCGATCACGGTAAAGCCGTCATCCACCAGCACCGGAATGTGGTGAAAGGGATTGAGCGCCAAAAATTCAGGCTGAAACTGATCACCGCTGAGGGCGACGACCCGGGCATCGAAGGGCAAATTTTTCTCCAGCAGCGCCACCCAAACCCGGCGAGAGTTGATCGACAGCGGGGTATGGTAAAAGGTCAGCATTACGCAACGGCCTCATATAGATTCCTGTGCTCTAGCATTTCACAGGCTCGACCTATCATCTACCACCCGCCATGAGTTACGTTCGTCCCAATATTGATGCCATGGCTGGCTACGTTCCTGGCGAACAGCCCCGCCCCGGCTCAGGCATTATCAAGCTCAACTCCAACGAAAACCCCTACCCGCCGTCGCCCCGCGTGATTGAGGCGCTGCGGCAAGTCGAGCCTGAGCAGCTCAGACGCTATCCCGACCCGTTTGCCCGTAACTTCTGCCAGGCGATCGCCGAGGTGCTAGACATACCCGCCGACTGGATCATCGTCGGCAACGGCAGCGACGACTTGCTGAATTTGCTGGTGCGCGCCTGTGCGGATGACTTAGCTCGACCGATTGTTTACCCCACGCCGACCTACGTGCTGTACCGCACCCTAGCGGCACTGCAGCCCGCCACCGTGGTCGAGGTGTCCTACCCCGACGACTTTCAGTTTCCGCTCAAGGAACTGGTGGCAGCCCAGGGGGCGATTACGTTCATCGCGTCGCCCAATAGTCCCTCGGGGCATGGGGTGGCGCTGGCCGACCTGCGAACACTGGCGCAGCAAGCTTCAGGCCTGGTCGTGGTGGATGAGGCCTACGTGGATTTTGCCGAGGGCTCGGCGCTGTCGCTGGTGCAGGAGTTTGACAACGTGGTGGTGCTGCGTACCCTTTCCAAGGGCTATGGGCTGGCGGGGCTGCGGCTGGGGTTTGGTATTGCTAACCCCGCGCTACTGGCCGAGCTATTTAAGGTGAAAGATAGCTACAACGTAGATGCGATCGCGATCGCCCTCGGCACAGCGGCTATACAAGACCAGGCCTACAAAAATGCCTGTGTCGCCAAAGTGAAAGCATCGCGAACGACGCTAACGAAAGATTTGCAAGGGCTGGGGTTTACCGTGCTCAATTCCCACGGCAATTTTGTGTTAGCTACTCCCCCGCAGCCCAATGCAGAGCAGCTGTATCTGGCTCTAAAAGAGCAGGGCATTTTGGTACGCTACTTCAAACAACCCAGGCTAGACGACAAACTGCGAATTTCGGTAGGCACCGAGGAGCAAAACCAGCAATTGATAGTAGCCCTCACCCGTTTAATCTCTGCTTTTAATTAGTCATGACTCAGCCAGGGACTGTCTATATCGTTGGAGCCGGGCCAGGGGCGATCGACTACCTCACCGTGCGGGGGTACGAGCTGTTGCAGCGGGCCGAGTGTCTGGTATATGACGCGCTAGTGGATGAGGCGTTGTTGAATTTGTTGCCCAGGGGGTGCGATCGCATCGACGTCGGCAAGCGCGGCGGACAGCCCAGCACCCCCCAGGCCGAGATCAATCAGCTTTTAGTGAAACTCGCTCAGGAAGGCCGCCAGGTGGTGCGGCTCAAAAGCGGTGACCCATTTATCTTTGGCCGTACCGCCGCTGAAGTCCAGGCCTTGAGAGAATCCGACTGCTCCGTGGAGGTGATACCCGGTGTCTCATCGGCCCTGGCGGCCCCGCTGCTGGCGGGTATCCCATTGACTGATCCAATCTGGAGCCACGGGTTTGCCGTTGTCACCGCCCACGACCCCGAACAGCTTGACTGGGCTACCCTGGCCCGCAGCCAAACCCTGGTCGTGCTGATGGGTAGCCGCCATCTAAATGACATTGTGCAGCGGCTACGCCAAAACGGCTGCCGGGGTGAAATGCCTGTTGCTATCATTCGCTGGGGCGGTCACCCCCAGCAGCAGATCTGGGAAGGCACGTTGCTCACCATCGGCCAGGTGACACGCGGCGAAACCCTATCGCCCTGCGTGATTGTGTTTGGTGAAGTCGTTCGCCTACGCCGATATTTGGGCAGCGAAGAGATCCAAAATCCAAAATCCAAAATCCAAAATCCCGGCGGGAATGCACCCTACGCACCCCCTCACCCCCTCACCCCTTCATC
>PYGV01000155.1 GCA_003022385.1 filamentous cyanobacterium CCP3
TACCAAAGTCTGGCGACCGCTGAGCAGGCCATCGCCCAGCGCATCTTTTTGAGCCTCTGCGACCTGGGCGATGGCGCGACCGTCACCCGCCGCTCGACCTCCCTACTCGAACTTGTCACGACCGCTATGCCCAGGGCGGTCGTTTTGGCCACCCTGGAAAAGCTGCTAGCCGCTCGCCTGGTGGTAGCTCAAAACTATGGGCTAGGGTCTGGGCTGGAGGCCGAACCGGCTGCGATCACCGTGCCGGGCTGGTCGAGCGCCCTCACTGAATCGACGTCACGGCCAACGGAGCCATCCTGCGCGCTCCCGCTGCCCTCGGGTTTCTTGCCGTCGCTAACCCCTACCGTTCCAGGGCATCACCAGCCTCCAGCGGCCAGTGGCCCGGTGCTGAGTAGCCCAACGGGGGCCGCTAGTGAACCCTGCTTTGATATCGCCCACGAGGCGCTGATCCGCAATTGGCCCCTGCTGCAGCAGTGGTTGCAGAGCCAGGGGCCAACAGTGCGACAGCAGCGGGCGATCGAAGCGGCTGCACAGGAGTGGCATGGCCAGCGGCAGCCCAACCATGCTGACTATTTTTTGCCTCAAACCCGCCTCAACGAGGCCAAGGGCTTCAGGCAGGCCCACGGTGATCAGCTCTCGGTGCTCGCCCATGGCTACCTGGAGGCCTGCGATCGCTACGCTAAGCGCAGCTGCCGACAGCGCCATCTGGTGCGCCTGCTCATTCCCCTTAGTATGGCCACCGGCATGCTGACGGCCTACGGCCACAGCTACATCACTCAACCGGGAGCAAAGCTAGCCCTGGCCAAGGCTTCTCATGCTCCTGCCAGCGACATCAGACCGTCGTTTACCCTGGCAGAGGCCGCGCCTTCTAAAGGAACCGAAGAAAGCGCCACTGCAGAAAGTGCGGCGCCAAGCAGCAGCAGCACCGCCCTCGGCTCGCCCCAGGCCGGAGTGGTGCGCACCGACGTACTGGCGATCGCCTCAACCCTGGCGAGCCCACCGCCTACCCCGCAGCTCCAGGCTGCCCCGCAGCTTCAGGCCTCGCTGAGGCGGTCTGCTCATGGGCTTGCCAGCAGCCATCACCCTGCGTCCACGACTCAAACCGCTAGCCTGCCTACGGCCAATCAGGTGGTCAAACTTCAGGCGTGGTGGGTTTCTCCCAGCGACCCCTCGGTGGTGATGCAAATTTGGTGCACCAGTGATGATGAGGCCGAGCCGGTGTGCTTTACCTCTACCGCCGCTCGCGACAACTAGCCATGCCGCCCTCTTCGAGTGCTCTAGCCGTAGCCCAAAGCGTTTCATTAACGTTGGCTAGAGTCCTGATTCTATCAGCGGTGGCACGCCTGACCCAACCAGCAGACTAGCCCCCAGCCCTGAGAAAGAAAGCTATCCTAGTCTTCGTGGCTAAAGCGAGCGATGGAACGGGGTATGCAAATTTTGTCGGTGGCGCTGCAAAACTTTAAGACCCACCGCGATCGCTACTTCGAGTTTCAGCCCGGCACCAACGCTATCTGCGGCGAAAACGGGGCTGGCAAAACCAGTATTTTAGAGGCGATCGCCTGGGTGCTCTTCAACTACCAGGGCGACTACGCCAAGGAAGACCTGATTCGCAACGGCAGCGGTAGTGCCCAGGTGACGGTCGCGTTTACCTCCAACTACGACAGCCGCACCTACCAGGTGCAGCGCTGCACCCAGCGGGGCTACGCCCTGTTTGACCCCCAGCTCAACGAGCGCCTGCCCTACACCCGCATCAAAGACGAGGTATTGCCCTGGCTGCGCCAGCACCTGGGGGTAGGGCCTACCGCCAACCTGCCGCAGCTCTTTGCCCGCACTCTGGGGGTGCCCCAGGGCACCTTTACCGCCGATTTTTTGCAGCCCGCTGAGCACCGCAAGGCCGTGTTCGACGCCATTCTCAAAGTCGAAGACTACAAGCTGGCCTTTAAGCAGATGAACGCCCTGCGCCGCTACGCCGAAGACCAGGTTGAGGCCACTAAAGCCGAAATTGCCCAGTACGACGATTCTCTAGCCGCCTGGGATGAGCTGCATCAGCGGCAGCAGACCCTTCAGCAGGAGATTGCGACCAGTGACCAGCGCCTAAAAGCGCTGACTACTACCCTAAAAACGCTGCAAACTCAGCGCGACGACCTCAAAGCCCAGGCCCAGCAGGTCCAAACTTTGGTCAACCAGCGCCAGGGGCTGCTGCACCAGCAAGAGGCCAGGCAGTCAAACCTGGCCCGGTTGCAGCAGTCAATGCAGCAGGCGGAGCAGGCGATCGCCCTGTGTCAAACCCATCAAGCTGCTTACAAGGGCTACCAGACTGTCGAGGAGACGCTAAAAGCCCTGGCTCAAGAGCAGCAGCAGCGCCAAAAACTCCAGAGCGAGTACCAGACCCTGCAAAGAACTCAGTCCCAAAAGCAGGTAGAGCTGGCCCGCTGGCAAACCCAGCTAGAGTCGTTCGCGGCTACCGAGCGAGAACTGGCCTTGCTCCAGCCCCAGATTGCGGTGCAAGTCGAGTTAGAAGCCCGTCGCCAGGGCCTTCAGCAGCAGCTAGACCAGCAGCAGCGGCAGCAGTTGCTGCGGCAGCAGTTGCAGACTCAGTACGACCAGCTCAGTCAGCAGCTGGCCCAGGCTGCGCAAACCCGCGATCGCCTGACTGCTCTACAGCCCAAAGTGGAGGCGATCGCCCCGCTGGAATTGCAGCGCGATCGCCTACAGCAGCAGCTGAGCCGCATGGCCGCCGCCCGTCAGTTTGAGGCCGAAATTAGCGCTCTGGTGACCGCCAGCCAGCGCCAGGGCAAAACCCAGCAGGCCGAGATCAATGCCGTGCTCAACGATCTAGCGATTTTGGCCCAGAGCCTGCCGCTGCTGTCTAGCGAAACGTTGGAGCGGCTGGAGCAGGCTCTAGAGGGTACCGCTGCCCTGCACGACTCGTTGGTAACGGCGCTAGAGGTAATTTTGAGCGACCTGGCTGACCAAACTGACGAAGCCGCCCTCAAGACATCGCTTAAAGCGGTAGAAAGCGATCTCAAGCAGCACTACGGCTGGCAGGCCGAATTGGCTCAGTTGGGCCGCATTACCAGCGAGATAGAGCAAATTCAGCGATCGCAGGCCGATCTGCTGGATCAGATCAACGCCCTCACCCAGCAGCTAGACAACCAGGCCACCGTAGAAGCAGATTTGGCTACCGTAGACGGCGACCTCAGCGACCTGGGCCGACCGCGAGAAAAAAGCCAAATCCTAGAGCGTACCCTGCAAGACAAACCGCGAGTAGAACAGGCCCATGGGGCTCAATCGCTGGCCCTAGAAGACCTTAATCAGCGAGTGCAGGCTTTGAGTGCTCAGCTAGAGGGCTTTGCGGATCTCGACCAGCGGTTGACTCAGGCGCAGAGCGATCGCGCTCAGTACCAGGCTGGCTACGGCATTTACCTGCAAAACCAGCAGCTCGCCAACCAACATCCCCAGCTCAACGCCGAGCTAGCTGCCGCTCAGACAGATCTGGCCCAGCTTCAGCAGCAGCAGGCCGAACTCGAAAAAACCTATCAGGCCGCCCTGTCCCGCTTTGATCCTGAAGCCGCGGCCACCCTTGAAACCACCTACAGCACCGTAAAATCGGAAGCCGACCAGCTCGCCGGTAGCCTGCCCCAGCAGCAGCAGCGTTTAGCCGATCTCAACCAGCAGATTGCCGCCCTTCAGGCCCTGGCCCAGCGACGCGACGCGGCCAAGCGCCAGCTTCAGAGCCGAGAACAGGCCAAGCGATTTATCACCTTTGCCCGTAAGGCCTACAACGAAGCTGGTCCACGCATCACCGAGCAGTACGTGCGCAGCGTTTCTCAGCAGGCTGACAGGCTGTTTCGAGACCTGCTCAACCGCCCCAACGTCGCTCTAGAGTGGAGCCGCGACTACGAGATTTTGGTGCAGGATGGCCCCAATCAGCGACGCTTTGTCAACCTGTCGGGGGGCGAACAGATGTGCGCTGCCCTGGCCGTGCGACTGGCCTTGCTCAAGGTGCTGGCCGACGTCGATATCGCCTTTTTTGATGAGCCGACAACGAATATGGATCGCCCCCGGCGGCAGGGGCTAGCCGAAGCTATAGGCCGGATCAAAACCTTTCAGCAGCTGTTTGTAATCAGCCACGACGACACCTTTGAGCAGGTGACCGAGAACGTCATTGTGGTAGAGCGTGAAGCATAAAAAACCGCTCCCCACTGGGGAGCGGTTGAGAGTAGGAGCCTACAGGGGAAACTTCTCAAAGCTTGAGTCAGCGATCTGTGCTTGGAAGCTCAAGCCACTGACAGACTAAAGGGAATTGCTGGTAAAGGCATCGCCGCTATAGGCAGGGACGCGATCGCTGAAGTCAGTCGACTGCCCAGTAACCGATTTAGCCAGCTGGTCGAAGGACTCAGAGCGCCAGTTGCGCTCGTGGATGGGCTTGGTTTGTTCGCCTCGAAAATAGACCTGAGTACCGATCAGAGCGGCAGCAACCCAGCCGACAACAAAAAGTGAGATCAGTAGAGCAAACATAAATTAACATCCGTTTGAAGTGGTTGACAGCCGCAGAACGCTCTGCGGTCCAAAGCATTAGCGGCACATTCAGTGCGTTGCGCTTTGCTCATGTAAACCAATGTAAACTAAATGTTACAAAACGTCAAATTTTGTTGCGTCATCTTGGGCTAAGTGGTAAGTCAGAATGACAAGCACGGCCCTCAGGTAGCTCTAAATCGCCGTTGCTGGCGGCTACAGCCGTTACCGTAAGGGCTAGGGCCTTTGTATCGGGAGATTGTGGGCGATAGCACGTGCCAGTTCGCCGTTCGGGCTTAGCTAGAGCTGGTTATAACTGCCCCAAGCAACGTGGGTAACCCCATAAAAGCACCCAAAATTCATTAAGCCATTTGTCGTGAAAGATACAAATATTGAGCGCTTGCCTGTTGCAAAAGCCGTTAAAACCCCTAGGATTGAAATAAGGGAATGTGCGCTAAGCTCCTATTGGTAAAGGGTTTTAGAGTCTTTGGGGTGAGCGCATTAAACATCTACTGTCCAAGGCCGATCGCAGAGCAACAGCGATCGCGGTTTCTACCCTTTTCTACCTGAATCGTCCATGCCAACTCCCAGTCGTTATTCCCTCGATTTACTTACCCAAAGCTATAGCCGCGGCCAGCTCAGATTTCAGCATCTTGATCTGCGCAAACTCTCCCTAGAAGGCATCAAGATGCCCTTTGTAGAATTTATTGACTGTAACCTTCAGGGCCAAAACCTGGTGGGGGCATTCCTGCCCGGCGGGGTGTTTTCCCATAGCTGCCTGCGCAAAAGCCAGCTGAACTGGGCCAACCTGATTGGCACCGATTTTTTCCTGGCCGACTTATCTGGGGCTCAGCTCAATCGCACTATGCTTGCCGGTGCCAAGCTGGTAGGCGTTAATCTGCAGGGCGCTAACCTAAAAGAAGCGGTGCTAACCGGTAGCGACCTGCGCGGAGCCAATCTCAAAGGGGCTAACCTGCGCGGGGCTAACCTCAGCAACGCCAACCTTCAGGGAGCCGACCTGCGCGGGGCCGACATCGCCGGGGCCGACCTCAGCGAAGCTTCGCTGGTGGGCACCCTCATGCCCGATGCCACGTATGTTGACTACGGCACTGAACTGCTGACAGCTGGGTCAGAGTAGCCCCAGCCTGGCCTGAACCGCACAGCCCTCTGCAACGTGTGGCCTCGCCCATAGAAAAAATCAGTGCAGCGCTACCCCTGCGCCACCAAACAGCACCAGCGACAGAAAGAAATCGACGACGAACAGACCCACCCAGGTAGTGACTACAGCTGAGGTAGCGGCTCGCCCTACCGATCGACTACAGGTGGTTGTTAACCCCCAGGTACAGCCCGCCAGCGCTACAATCGCCCCAAACAGCACCGACTTGATCAAAACGGCGATGAGATCGTTGAGCACCATCAGCGATCGCACTGAGTCGAGAAACTGTCCCACGGGCATTTCATAAAAGAAGAATGCCACCCCTGCCCCACCGGCAATACCTAACACCAGCCCCAGCACTGTCAGCACCGGCAGCATGACGCAGCAGGCAACAACTCTAGGCACCACCAGGTAGTCTACGGGGTCGGTGCGCAACACTTTGAGCGCATCGATTTGGTCAGTCACCTTCATACAGCCAATTTCGGCAGCGTAGGCCGTACCCACCTGACCGGCCATAATCGCAGCCGTCAGAATAGGCGCAAGTTCTCGACAAAAGGCCATTGCAAAGGCTCCGCCGAGGGCGTGCATAGCACCAAACCGCTGCAGTTCGCGAGCGGTTTGAATGGTAAAAATCATGCCGGCAAAAATGTTGGTCAGCAGCACCGGGGTTAGGGTTAGCGGCCCTGCGGCCACCATTTGCTCGAGGGTACGCTGGCGATTGATGCCACATCGCAAAACCCGCATCAGCACCTGCCCGCCCAAAAAACAGGCCATCACGATGTGGTATGGGCAAGACTTTTGCTGCCCAGCCTGGGGGGCTTTAGGACCAAGCGGAGGGCTACAGCTGCGGGGCACTGGCGCCGAAAGCGGAAGAGAAAGCCGCACGGGTTTGTGGTAGGCCTTAACCATAGCAGTAACTCATTAGAGAAGTCAGGCAGACGCAGGCGAATCAAGCGTAGTGTGCCCTTCCGCTGTAACTCAGTTGAGCGCGGGTTAGAGAAACTACATCAAGATGACAGACAATTCAAACTCACTGTTACAAGGGGACAACGTCGTGGCGCCACAGGGGTGCCACCACGCTCGATGCCGATTGAGGGCATTCTCAAACGCGCTTGGAGAATACCGCTACAGGGCTGACACCAACTTACAGAGTCTTTTAAGAGTTCTAAGGTTTCTGCGGATAGTTTTCACATTGTGGCGCTGGCCAGGGCTGGCGGGGCAGCAGCGCCAACAACCCGCCACCAGTGGACAACACAGTGAGATGGTTTTGGCTCGCCCTCGGGACAGCAGTCAGCTCACTGCCGATGGCCCAAAAATCCGGCGGTTAAAGCCCTTAGCTTATTTCTCAGACTGAGCCTAGCGCTGCTGAAATGCGATGAAATAAGAATTGCTACCAGCAATGGTGACCCGCTATAGAGGCTTTCCTGGCACTTGGTTACAAACGCTGAGGCAAGGTCAGAAAATAGACATCCTGCTAAATTGGTACATTTTTAGTACACCACAGGCATTTTTATGATACACTTGTACCATTAACTCAAGGGATTTCTCTATCAGAGCTTGGAGTTGGGCTTTAGGCCTAAGTCTTCAGGCTTTTAGCGGCGGTCTATGGTCATGGTTGCTCTCCTATGGGGGTATAGCAGGTGGATTTACAAAATATTCAATCCAAACTGATTCACAGGGTCAACGCCCTTGGCCAAGACGAGGCCAAGGTGCAAGTTGATTGGGCTGGAGGTCCAGCTCTGGTCGATTCCGTCCCCCGCTCGTCAGGGGTGGCAAGGCCTAAGGCCGACGTTTCGGCAACCATAGATACTCTACAGCGGCGGGCCACGCAGGCAAGAGTCGAAGGCAAGGACTCTCAGCATGACGCGCTCCCGCTAGTCAGTGGCTACATCCAGCAGCTCAACGGCATTGCCGCCAAAATCAATCAAATGTCATCAGAGCAGGAGCGCGCGATCGCAGACATGCAGCTTCTTCAAGCCCACCTGGCTCGGATTTACCCTGCCGTAAACCAGCAGGGCCAGCCGCTTGAGCCCCCTTATTTTGATGCACAGGAAGCCCTTATCGCAGCAGCAGAGGTAGATAGCTGGGGCAGCGTCGTGCTGACCTACCGCACCGTCAATGCCAACTTAGCCGTTGCAGCGGCAGCGCCAGCCCGGTCCGCTGCCGGGCAGGCCCATGATGTCGCCCAACATCTGCGCAACAACTATGGTCCCTCTTCCCCGCCGCTGCAAGGAGCCTGGAATTCTCTAATCAGTGATGTAGAGGCCTTGGGCCATGAGCCTGCTCAGCTCCTGGCTCATCTGGGTCGTACGGTACGGGGGGTGGTGCTTGATGTAGCCCAGCGGATAAGGCCTAGAGCGGCGCGACCTCGGACTCATCAACGGACCGCTGGCCAGCCGCTGGGGGCCTTTGGCCCGGGCCCGTCGCTGTCGATGGTAGACAGCATGCTCTGGTTTGGCGGCGGGGTCATTGGGCGGCTGGCCTTAAATTTGCTGATTGGGGCTTTTCCAGCCCTGTGGTCGCTGGCTGTAGCCGCCATTACCGCCATGACGGCCTACGCGCTGTACCGCGCTACCCTGGCTCCCAAACTGGCCTTTGGGCCTGCCCTACGCGTGGCCTTACTGGTGCTAGGGCTGATCGTAGGTGGCCAGCTTTAAACGCGTTCACCTAAGGCAATACCTTTTTTGTTGAGGTTTAAGGAGGCAGGTTATGGTTTCGATGCATCAGTCTGGGGGCGGCATTACGCTGGCTACCGCCAAACCGTTTATCGCTGGCGGGCTTATGCTGGCCATTGGCCTACTGGCCATCGATGGCCAGGGGCTGGAGCGCTGGATCTCAGCAGCCCGTCCGCAAACTGCGCCGGGGTGCGAAAAAATTGTAGAAAGCAGCTCTCAGCTCAGTCGTGAGCAGCTGGCTCAGCTCTTGGTCGTACCCGAGCGTGACCCCAAAGAGAATGTGCGCAAGATTGTGGCTGAGCCCTACTGTAGCCTGCCCCAGCTTCAGGTGCGCTCAGGGGTTGTCTCGGAGCGAGAGGCCTACCCAATGGCCTGGGATCCATCCGTTCAGCTCGTGATTCTGTACGAGAATGACGAATACGCTGGCTATCGCTTTCGGTTTCAGTAGTGGGTTGGCGGTGGTGAGCAGCTTGGATCTGGGTCGACTGGTAATCAGCCTAGGGTTAAGCCTACTGTTGGCCGGTTTGACCAGCTGTGGCAGGCTGACCCCAGTGGTCCCCCGACAGATTGTGCTGAAGCAATCTTGGGAAATCGAGTCGGGCGATCGCGTAGCCGGGCAGCTGGTGACGGGCAGTCTGGGCGACATATCGGTGCGGCTGCGGGGTACGCGGCTGCGGGCTCCCTTCGCCGGACAGGTTGAGCTGGCGGCCAAAGGATTTCACTGCATCTACTTTTCTACCCCAGAGGTACCCGCTTACCTGTTTCGGTACTGCGGAGTTAGACAGCCTCGACTCGGCCTGGTGCAGGCTGGGGAGGTGATGGGGCACGGGCAGCAGATCCACTTTGCCACCCTGCGTCGCCAGCCCGATGGGGCTTGGGCAATTGTCGAACCCTCCGATCGCGTTTTAGAACAGTCCCTCAATCGGCCATCCCCTGCCCTGCGCTTTTGATGACCGAAAAAGTCTGCCTTCACGACCTGCGACAGGCGATCGCACGACCTAGTTTTTTTGCGAACCACTGACTGAACACTCCCTACTTCACTGCGTCTTTCCCCCATGAAGCTCCACCCCAACCTGCTTGCGGCCAGCTCTCTGCTGGCAATCCTAAGCCCCTCTGCGGTGCGTGCCGACGACGGCATTATCAGCTTTGATCTCGCGCCGCCTCAGTGGACCGAAGCAGCACCCGCCGCCGAGGCCGTAGCTAGCATTCCTGCCCTCGACCTGGCTAACCAACCTTTGCCAATTCCCGCCCGCGCGGGCAATCCCCCAATGCGCTACCACTCACCCCAGCAGTTACCCGCCGGGGTCTACCGGCGTGGGGTAGCGGTTGCCCTCAACGAAAGCTCTGCCACAGCCCTGCTGCCCCCTGCTCCTCCCCCAACAGCGGGTACGGTCATGGTTGCCGCTGCCCCGGTCGAGCCCAAATCGGCGCCCGCAGCAGAGGCCAAAGCAGCGCCCGAACCCATGGCGCTAGATTTTGAGATGGCCCCCTCAGCCGCCGTAGTGGCTATGGCTGAGGCCAAGGCTGAGGCTAAATTAGCGGCCTCTCGACCGCCAGCCAATCCGCTGCTAAGTCTGTTTGAGGGCAATTCCGACTCATTAGTAGCGCGGGCTGTGGGCAGCGCCGAGGGCACTCGTACTCCTAATGGCGCTATAAATCCTGCCTACTTTGGCCATACTGACCCCGGCAACCGGGTGTGGAATATGGGCACATTTTCCTATCAGCACGGTGCGAAAACCCCCGAGGAAGCTGACCAGAAGCAGCTGGCCCGCCTGCAAAATCAGGGCGATCAGCTGCGTCAGCGGGCCCTTCAGCACGGCCTCAACCTGACCCTGGAAGAAACGCTGAATGGCCTCGATCTAGCTAACCAGTCACCGCTGGCCGCCATTGGTCGGGTGGGCTACATTGAGCGTCTGGCTGAGGCAAAAGCCAATGGCCTTGAGGGGTCTGAGGCTATTCTGGTCGCCCGCACTCGTTCCTACATCAACCCCAACACAGGGCGATGGAATGCACCGGGTTTAGGCAATACCGAGGCTAGCATTCGCCGGGATCAGCAGCGACGAGCCAATGCCGTCGCGCAGGCGATCGCAGCCTACGAAAGCCAAAACCCGCAGCTTCAGGCCAAAACTTGGACTCTTACCCCCAGCCCTGCGCCGGTCCCCGAGACCTTCGTCGCCCTAGCCGATACCCAAGCCGAGCCTGTAGACGAATTTCTTCAGATGTGGACCTCGCCCAGCGATCCCGTTGCCCAAGCGGAGCCAGCAGCAGATAAAGCTCTGGTGAGCCAAGCACCCGAGGCCGATGCTCAGACCGAAGACAAACCAGGCTTGACCACCTCGGGTATAGCCATGGGCGATCGCGTTCTGGCTATCCTATGGCAGCTCACGGTGGATAAGGTCCCCACCCTAACTGTCCCCACCCTCACTATTGATGCCCAGAGTGAGGCTGATCCCCAGGCCACGTCCCTGTCTAACCTGATGCTCACCCGCACCAGCCGCGAGACCGAATCGGAGGTAACAGTTCCTGAAGCTGAGGTAGCTCCTGCCGAGACCGTTGAAGCGCCCGCCGTCACAGCCCCAGCCCCGGCAATCGAGACGGAAACGCCCGCTGCGGCAGCGCCTGCCGGGGCCGCACCCCCAGCAGCTAGTGAAGTTGATGCAGAGGCTGATCCCGCCGCGCTCACACCTCCCACCTGGAGCGAAGCGAGAGAGGGCAACCAGAGCAGCCCAGTGGATGAGACTGTAGCCACGCCCGGAGCTTTCCCGGAAAGCACGGTCTACGCTCCCCTGCCGCCCATCGCCGAAGCGACCCTGGCAGAAGTAGCACCGGCTGAAGCTGTCACCCCAGCACCCGAAACCGCACCCAAGTCCGCGACGACCGAAGCTGAATCCGCTGCTCTTACTAAACCTCTGGTTCCTGCAACGGCTAGCGAACCAATTTCCCCCGTGGAATTGGCCGCCCCAGAAACGCCCGCACCCGATCAGCAGGCCTCCACCGCTGACGTTGGGCTACAGTTTGCCAGGGTTGACGCAGCCCAGTCTGTTCCAGGTGAGGGTGACCTAGACCAGGGTGACGCAGCTGAGGGCCTCTCTGCTGAGGGATCCTGGTCGAACGACAGCCTGCCCGCTCTCGCTGAGAGTTTCTCTGAAACGTCCACTACCCTAGACCAGGCCCTAGTGGCTGAGCCCAAGGCTCCGGTATCGAGTCAAGCGCCGTAGCCAGTTTGGCACAAGGCCTGTCTCAAAAACTTTTTGCCCTGCTTAACCGGGAGCAAAGCCTCTATAAAGATTAGAGGGTTGTTGTTAAGAATGTGCTGCTATGCCTTCACTGGCGCCTAGCATGAAAGAATCCTGATCGTTATTTGCTAGGCCCATGCCGAAGCCCGACACTACTGCGCTGCCCAACGACCTCTCCACCTTAGACTTGACTAGCGGTAGCGAGGCCGTGGACAGCCGCCTCAACCCGGCTCAAATGCTGTCTCTTATTGACAGTATTTTGCCTTTTGAGGCCTGTTTGTACCATGAAATTATTCCTCTCTCTGTAGAGTCGAGCTGCCTGCACCTCGGTATGGTGAACCCGACCGATACGGCTGCCATTGACTACGCGCGTAAGCAGGTTTCATTTATTCACTGCTCGGTGGTGTCGTGGCCCATTTCCTCTGACTGGCAGCGCAAAATGCTCTCTAAGTATTTGAGCTATGCAGCCCGCACAAAACCCAAATCTCAGGCTCCAACCAGTCATCTGTCACCCCAGGCACCGCCGACTGACGATGAGCTACTGACCTTTATTGTCGATAGTCC
>PYGV01000156.1 GCA_003022385.1 filamentous cyanobacterium CCP3
AGATGTGTATAAGAGACAGCCAGGAACTCGAACGGGGGCAACTCTGGACTGATCCTTTATTGCAACTGAATCCATCCTATAAGCAGGGAGCCACGATTCACGAATTGATTCAACGGGGAGTATTGCATCCTGACTGCGAACGATACTTCCCTGGCTTCCGTTTCCGCTATCACCAGGAACAAGCATTTCTTGCTGCACAACGGCAGGAACCTTATGTTCTAACTACTGGTACAGGGTCAGGAAAGAGCATGACCTATGTTGTACCTCTATTTGATGATCTACTACGTCATCCCGAAGTTAACGGAGTCAGAGCGATTCTGGTCTATCCAATGAATGCTCTGATCAATTCTCAGAAACAAGAATTTGACAAGTTTCTGGAAAACTTTCCCCACACCCACATTCGAGTTGAGCAATACACCGGACAGGAAAATCTAACCAAGAAGACGGAAATTCAGAACAATCCACCCCACATCCTCTTGACCAACTACGTGATGCTGGAGTTGACGCTGACCCGCACCCACGAAGAAAAGCTGGTTGTCTCCCCAGACCTGAAGTTCCTGATTTTAGATGAATTGCATACCTACCGGGGACGGCAGGGAGCCGATGTGGCCATGCTGATTCGCAAATTGCGGCAGCGATCGGGTAAAGATTTGCTCTGCATTGGTACTAGTGCCACGATGTCTACAGAAGGCGATCGAGAAAATCGTCGCGTGTCACGTACATATTCCCTAAGGAGTTTCTACAACGCGTTAGGCCAATGGCCCAGCGCGCAGGGGCATAGACCAGGCACATCCACAACCACAGCGAAGGGGCCACGGCCTGTGCTGCGGCAGAGGTTGCCTTTTCTAGAGACGTAGTTAGTGGTAGATGACGGTTCGCTATGGTTTCCTCACAGTTTTTTTCTGCCAACGCAGAGCGGCAATTCGCGCAGCAATCCGTACCGGCGTCGCCTGGTACAGCCCCCCAAAGTCTCGGCAGCAGCCCAGCGGCTTCTCCCCCCTGGATTTTAGACACCCTCTTTCGCAACCTGAACTACGACCTAGAGCAAGTGGCCGATGTCATCGACCCCATTCTGACGGCTCAAAACCACTGCTATCGCACCGACTGGTACGTGCAGGGCATTGTGGCCGAGGATCGCGCCTTTCTCAGCACCAACATCAACCCCGATCGCGCCATTCTGGTGACGCTCTGCAGCACCCGCTGGCTGCTGGGCCAGAGCAGTCGCTGCACGGTGGTCATGCCCCAGTCGGGCATTGCCGACTGCCATGCGGCCCTCAATTTTGACCCACTGCGAGGCTTCTTTCTCACCGACCTGGGTACCGACGGGGGCACCTGGGTGAATGGTCGCCGCCTGGCTCCGGCCCAGCGCCACTACCTGCAAGATGGCGACTTAGTTAAGCTGGGCAGCCTGCGGTTCGAGTTTTTACAGCAGTGCTGCGATCAATCTGCGTGGAATGACGACTAGCCGCGCTGGTAGCGCATTCCTGGCAGCTGGGTCACCAGGCCCAGCAGCTCTAGCTGCACCAGGGTAGCCAGCACCTCGCCGGTCGGCTGAGCCAGCTGCTGCACCAGACCATCGAGGGAAATGGGTTCGTCGGTAATGGTGGCCAATACCTGAGCCATAGCCGGGCTCAGCGGGGGCGCAACCGGAAGCGGGTCGGCGGCGCGAGCGCCCTTGCCGGGCAGGGCATCGTCAGCCTGTTCACGACCGACCTGAGGCATTTGTCCGAGAGCCGCAATCAGCGTCATATCGGTCAAAATCATTTGGGCGCCCTGGTTGATCAACTCCAGGCAGCCCTCACTGTTGAGGTTATCCAGCGATCCCGGCACCGCGAATACGTCGCGACCGTAGTCGTTCGCCAGCTGCGCTGTAATCAACGCCCCTGATCGGGCTGGCGCTTCGGTGACGGCCACCGCTCGGCTGAGTCCAGCAATAATCCGGTTGCGGCGCGGAAAGTGCGCTCGATCGGGCGGAGTGCCGTTGGGGTGCTCACTGAGCAGCAGCCCCTGATGGGCAATGCGATCGTGCAGGTCACGATTGATTGAGGGGTAAACCTGGTCAACCCCGGTGCCTAACACCGCAATGGTTAGCCCACTGCTGTCTAGGGTCTGCTGGTGGGCGTAGCGATCGACCCCTTTGGCTAAACCCGAAACCACGATCACATCGTGGCGGGCCAGCTGCTGGGTCAGGCGACGCGTCCACCGCTGCCCATAGTCAGACGGGTTGCGGGTGCCCACCACCCCCACCGAGGGCATCAGCTGCAGGGCGCTGGCCAGCTCCAGCCGTCCCCGATAGAAGATGATGGGCGGTGGGTCGGCAATCTCGTAAAGCAGGGTTGGGTACTCGGCATCCGCAGGGGTCCAAAAGTTGGGGTGCTGCTGCTCGTAGCGCGCCAGCAGCTCCAGGGGCGACACCCGCTGCCGATACTCCACCAGGCCAGACCCCAGCCCTAGGCCAATGCCTTCGACCTCCAGCAGCTCAGCCCCGCTGGCGTGCCAGGCGGCACTGAGGGTGCCAAAGTGGCTGCATAGACGTTTCAACAAGATTGGCCCCAGGCCCTTAGCCTGAGCCCAGGCCAGCCAGTAAGCTCGTTCTACCATGCCGGGCGGTGAAGAATTGCTACCGCTCATTGTGCCCGTCTGAGGCCTGAAGGTCGCTATCGACGTGCTCGGGGTAAGCGCTGCGTGCGGCCACGCCTGAAGAAATTGCCCAGGGGCAGTCGCCTAGGGTTGAGCTGACGGAGCGGAGCCGGTAGCTCCAGGGTGGTGGTGGGTTCGCCCCCAGGGGTAATCCACCAGGCGTGAATGGTACCCCCCGCGAACCCGGCGATCGCCCCCAGCAAAATACTGGGCACCACCTCGTAGCCCAACAGCAAAAACACAAACAAAAAGACCAGCCAAATTCTTAACGCTGATGGAATGATCTTGTCGGCCACCGATTCGTCCTCTCTGGAACGCCAGTAAAGCGAGGTAGAGCGCCTATGCCCCTACTATAGCGACTAAACTATAGCGGCTAATTGCGGCGGCACCGCCTGGGTGGTATCGATCGCCTGCACCAGCAGCTGCTCGCTGTCGGTAAAGGGCTCCATGTGCTGGCGTTGGAGTACGGCCACGGTGGCATCGGCAATGTCGCCCGCACGATCGCGCACCCGCTGCTCCAGTACCGCTGCCGGAGCCGTGCAGTACAGAATAGCTAAGGGCAGCCCAGCGGCTTGAATCTGTGCGATCGCGCTCTGGCGCGCTCTGGCGCGATCGTACTTGGCATCGAGAATCACCGGATACCCGGCCAGGGCCAGGGCAATACCCAGGGAGAGGAGGCGATCGTAGGTTTTCTCCGTCATTTCTGGCGTATACAGGCTGTCGTCCCCGCGCTGGTCGAGCGGCACCCCAGCCAGGTGTTTACGCACGGCATCGCTACGCAGGTGAATGGCGTTAATTTGCTGGGCCAAAACCTGGGCCGTGGTCGATTTTCCCGCACCAGATAGGCCAGCCATCATATAGATGGCACCGCTGCGAGGTTGACATACCGACCAGGCCAGGCGGTAGTAGCCAGCAGCCGTTTGAGCCGCGTGGTGCTTGGCCTCCTCATCCACCGATGGGTCGTTGAGCAAAAATGACGTTACTTTAGCCCGCACGTAGGCCTGACGGCTGATGTAGAGGGGCAACAGCTGCACCCCCTCCCAGTCGCCTGTGCGCTCAATGTAGTGATTCAGGAAAACGGTGGCCAGATTGGCGCAATCCTTAGAGAGCAGATCCATCACCACAAAGCCTACGTCGTACATCACATCGACGTAGCGAAAGGGTTCGTTGAACTCAATGCAGTCAAATAAGTAGAGCTGATCTCGCCAGCGGCAAATGTTGTTCAAGTGGAGGTCGCCGTGGCAGGCCCGGATCCAATTTTGGGCCACCCGCCGCTCAAATAAGTCTCTCTTAGCAACAAAGAAGGCATCGGTATAGGCTTTGGTTTCGTCAAACTGGGCCTGGGTTTGGGGGCCACCGATGTAGCCCTCAGTTTGGGCGTAGTTTTCGTCAAAGGCCTGACGAATTTGCTTCACTGCCCCAAAGGTGCGAATGTGGTCGCTGGTCTTGGCCCCCAGGTGGAAGTCGGCCACCGCCACCGCCAGGTCTTTCATCAGGGCATCGGTAAGCTCGCCGCGATCGTACAGGGCGCTGAGCAGCGTATCTTGGGGAAACTGCACCATCTTGACGGCATATTCCACGGGTGTACCGCTGCCCAGCTGATAGGTATCACCCGTTTGACCGATGGCAACTACCTCCAGATACAGCGGTCCGGCCCCGCGCTGATTCAGCCGCAGTTCTTCGTGGCAAAAGTGGTGCCGCTTTTCCAAGGTGGAATAGTCTAAGAACCCGAAGTTCACCGACTTTTTTACTTTGTAGGCGTAGTCACCGGTCAGCAGCACGTAGGATACGTGGGTTTGCAACAACCGAATGGGCTCAGCCACCGGATGGGGGTAAAACCCTGGCTGACACATTTGCTGAATTAAATCAGGAAGCGCGGAAACAGCCATAACCTACCTACAAAAGATCTGATCAATACTAAGCGGGGGCGGAGACATCTTCCCCACCCCCGCCAATTAACGGCCAGAATCGCTCAGCGGCGCTAGCCCCAATGGCAAAGCCGCCTACTCAGCTGCTAACGTTCCCGCCGCCGCTACAGTGGGGCTATTGCCGTCATCAGTAGTCTCAGCCATGCGGCCCTGGAGTACGGTAGCAACGGTTTGAGTTTGGTCGCCTGCCACCACTGCACCCTCGGGCAGCACCAGGTCAGCCACGGTCAGCGAATCACCCACGCCCAGACCCGATACATCGACGTCGATGGTCTCAGGAATGTCAATTGCCTTACACTTGACGGTGACTTCGTTGACTTCAGTGTTGAGTACGCCGCCTTCGTTTTGAACGCCAGTGGGTTCACCGACGAAGTTGAGGGCAACGCCCACTTCGACCGCATCCTGTGCCTTAACCGCAAAGAAGCTGAGGTGGTACACCAGATTTTTCCAGGGGTGCGACTGCACTTCCCGCAGCAGCGCTTTGCCATTCCACGACAAATCGGGAATTTGCAGGTCAATCATGGTGTTGTTGACTGCGGCCTTGCGCAGCAGCATGTCGGCCTCATGCCGATCGACCGTCAGTGACACCGACTCAGTACCATCGTGGCCATACAGCACGACGGGCAGCAGCCCCTGGCGGCGCAGCGCATTGGGCTTGGCTTTCGGATCGCGCGATTTACATTCAATAGTCAGTTCCATGGAAAATCCCCCCGTTGATAACTCATTCAAAAAGACAAACTTGACAACACCTCGGCTTTAGGCCACCTGAGGTTCACCATTCTCGTAGAGCAGCGCCCGCTTTGGCCCGTGGATGGGGTCTTCTACGATAATGGTCTGGTCGCGGCTGGCCCCCAGCGACACGATCGCGATCGGCACCTCCATCAGCTCGGCCAAAAACTTGAGGTAGTCGAGCGCCGCTTTGGGCAGGTCGCTGAGCGATCTACAGTGGTCAGTGGGCTGTTTCCAGCCGGGCATGGTTTTGTAGATCGGCTGGCAGCGGCTAAAGGCCTCGGCGCTGGCCGGTAGCTCTTCGCAGCGCTCCCCGTCGAGCTCGTAGGCCACGCACACCTCGATCTCATCGACATCGTCGAGCACGTCGAGCTTGGTGATGGCCAGACAGTCGAGACCGTTGATGCGGACGGCATAGCGACCGATCACGGCATCGAACCAGCCGCAGCGGCGGCGGCGGCCCGTGGTGGTGCCAAACTCAGCCCCGCGATCGCAGAGCAGTTCGCCCACTCCACAGGTTAGCTCAGTGGGGAAAGGACCTTCACCCACCCGCGTGGTGTAGGCCTTGGCCACCCCGATGACGCGATCGATCACGGTGGGGCCAATGCCCGTGCCAATGCAGGCCCCACCTGCCACTGGGTTAGAGGAGGTGACGTAGGGATAGGTGCCGTGATCGAGGTCGAGCAGCGTCCCCTGGGCCCCCTCAAACAGCACGTTTTTGCGCTGACGAATCGCCTGGTAAACATGCAGCGAACTATCGATAATGTGAGGCCGCAGTCGCTCAGCGTACTCAATGTACTCGTCGATAACCGCAGCAGGGTCGAGCGGATCTAGATCGTAGAGCTTTTCGAGAATGCCGTTCTTGTACTGGACTGTCCACTCTAGCTGCTTGCGCAGACGGGTGTAGTCCATTAAATCGATGACACGAATGCCGATGCGCTCGGACTTGTCGGCGTAGGTGGGGCCGATACCGCGCTTGGTGGTGCCAATTTTGTGGTTGCCCCGGCGCTCCTCTGCCGCCTGATCGATCAGGCGGTGGTAGGGCATGGTGACGTGGGCCGCGTTGGAAATGAAGAGGTTTTTAGACGAAATCCCTAGCTCGTCGAGCTTGTCGAGTTCACCGATCAGCGCCTTGGGGTCGATAACGGTGCCGCTGCCAATCACGCACTCGGTATCGGGGTAGAGAATGCCGGAGGGAATCAGGTGCAGCTTAAACGTCTGGCCTTTGACAACGACGGTGTGACCAGCGTTGACCCCGCCCTGATAGCGCACAACTACGTCTGCCGAACGACTCAGCAAATCAGTAATTTTGCCCTTACCTTCGTCGCCCCACTGGGCCCCAATTACTACAACGTTTGCCAAGGGAATTCAGCTTCTAAAGTTCACACAAATTCCCATTATCACTAAGCAAATGTAATTGTGTCAACTCATTCTTTAGTAGCTCTGGGGGGAGACAGTTCTCTCTGAAGCCTGAATGGCCAGCAAATTAAATGTATTTAACCTTATACCCAATTAGTAAAATATGCGGTAGAACGGATGGATAGTAAATTTACATTTCTTTAGATTTCCTTTGGATTGGCCATGGGCGCCAGACTAGCCCCCAGCGCAACTCCCTGGAACGAGCGATCGGGAGGGCGATCGCAAACCTGACCAATTCCACAAAATCCTAGCTAAGGCGGAGGTTACCGTGAGTCTATATGCTGAACTACACCGCCACCTGGGCGGTTCGGTGGTACCTAGAGTGCTGTGGCGCTACTTTGAGCGCAACCGCCCCGACCTCTCGGGTCAGTTTGCCGACTATCCGGCGTTTGAGCAGTTTTATACCCGCCCCCGCAACACGCTGGCGGAGTACCTGGAGCTGCACACCCTAGTCGAGAGCGTGCAAACCCATGAGGCGCTGCCTTACTTCATCTACCGCCTGATTCGCGGGGCGTACATCTTTGAAAATCTGGCCTACCTGGAGCTGCGCTATACCCCCTACCTGCGCACGCCAGAGCATTTGCCCCAAAATCAGCGCATTGAGGCGATGGCCGAAATTGTTGAGATCGTGGGCCGAGCCAGCCAGCAGCCCGAATACCCAATTGTGACCAAGCAGATTCTCTGCATGCACTCACGGCTGCCCTACGAGGTCAATCGGGCGATTGTAGAGCTAGCCGGTCAGTACCCCGAGTACGTGTGTGCAGTGGATGTGGCCGGGGGCGATGCTAACTACGGCGATCGCATCGATGAATTTACCCAGCTCTACCAGCGCGCCCAGAATCTGGGCCTGAAGACGACGGGCCACCTCTACGAAACGGTAGAGGGCGATCACCCCAAACTGCTGCCCTACCTGATGCGGATCGGCCACGGCATTCAAATTCCGCTGCGGCACCCCGAGCTACTGCCCGAGGTGGCGGCCCGAGGCCAGTGTCTGGAGGTCTGCCCCACCACCTACCTCAAGACCGGCACCCTGGATGACATTCACCAGCTCAAGGTAGTCTTCGATCGCTGCTTTGAGGCCGGAGTGGATATCGCTATCTGCACCGACAACGCTGGTTTGCACAACGTGCGGCTGCCCTTTGAGTATGAAAACTTACTCACCCACGACGTGATTGGCTTTGAGGAACTGCAGGTCTGTCAGGAAGCCGCCTTTCGCCACGCCTTTGCCTGGCCCCACAGCCTGCCGCCTGCCGCTCTACTGACGGACATGCTGCAACTGCCCAGCAAGGCGCACCCAGTCGATAGCGAAGGAGTACTGGCGCTGTCTTAGTCATTGAGATCAGCGACGGTGAATTTAAGCTGTTGCTTCACCAGCAGACGCCGATTTGAGCGGCTTGGGCGATCGCGCCGCAAGGTCTGGCGATAGCTGGAGAACAGGCATAAGTCCAAATTCAACCTGATCCCGCAGGGGCGAACCGCGGTTCGCCCCTGTATAAATCTATGACCCAGTTCAGTAATGCCCTCCTAGCAACGCCAAAAGGGGGGGCAGACAGAATTGTCTGCACCCCCTTTTGGACTATTTAATCAGGGCTAAGGCTTAGTAGCCGCCGCGAGAGAAGCTGTCACCGCCGCCGCGACGACCGCCGCCACCGCCAAAGTTACCACCGCCGCCACTGCGATTTTCGCGGGGCTTGGCTTTATTAACCTTGAGGTCGCGACCCATCCACTCAGCCCCGTCTAGGGCTTCAATGGCAGCGTCTTCTTCAGCATCGGCACCCATTTCGACAAAGGCAAAGCCGCGCATGCGCCCGGTTTCGCGATCGGTGGGTAGCTGAACCCGCTTAACAGACCCATACTCTGCAAATACAGAGGTGAGGTCTTCAGCGGTAGCGTCATAGGACAGGTTGCCTACGTAGATTGACATGGTTGGTCTCCAAAAGTTAAAGGACGTGTAGAGCAAAATTTTGGAGAGAAGTCTGTCAATGGAAAAACGGAAAAACTCGTTAGTACTAAAAACAAATACTGCTAACCAATCTCTATATCTCTTGAGACACCGTAGCATGTTTGAAAAGAGGATGGTGAGCTGAGATGTGAAGTAGCTAAAAAATCTGGCCCAAGATTATCAAACCCGGCCAAGACCATCTCCTACAGGCCACTACGTGGCTGGCGGCACTGTGTAAAGATTTGTGTTCGGCGATGCCCGTGGCGCTGGGACATCGCCGTGGGAGAATGAACCTTTAATTGAGACTTAACGTATGCCTGCCGCCTATATTGAGAACGAAGCTGAGTTTGATGCGCTGCTGAGTGCAGAGTCATTGTTTGTGGTGGACTGCACAGCCGCCTGGTGCGGCCCCTGCAAGCTGGTGGCACCGCTGATGGATAAGCTGGCCGACGAGTACGGCGATCGCGTCAAAGTCTTTAAGCTAGATCTCGACGCCAATCAGGCTGTGGCCAAGCGGTACGGTATTCGCAGCATTCCCGCCGTCATGTTTTTTCAGCAGGGCGACGTGGCCGAAACCCTGGTTGGGGCTAAAAAATACGACGAGTACAGCGAAACCCTGAGCAAGTATCTGAATTAGGGCGATACGTTTCTACGATCTAGGCAGAACGTCCACACCCCCGTAGACTGAGGACAACCGATTGATCCAACAGCAGAGCGGGCGATATGGAAATTCTTTTTGTGGCAGCGGAGGCAGCGCCCCTAGCCAAGGTCGGCGGCATGGGCGACGTGGTGGGTTCGCTTCCCAAGGTGCTGCGCAAGATGGGGCACGATGTGCGCATTTTTATGCCCTACTACGGCTTTTTGCCCGACAAAGTCGATATCCCCGCAGAGCCGGTGTGGCAGGGCACCGCCATGTTCAACGACTTTGCGGTGTACGAAACCACCCTGCCCGATTCTGACGTACCCGTATATTTGTTTGGCCACCCTGCCTTTGACCCCCGCAAGGTCTATGGCGGCAGCGATGAAGACTGGCGATTTACCTTTTTTGCCAACGGGGCGGCGGAATTTGTTTGGAACTATTGGAAGCCTCAAATTGTGCACTGCCACGACTGGCACACGGGCATGATTCCGGTGTGGATGCACCAGTCGCCCGATATCAGCACCGTGTTTACGATTCACAATTTGGCCTACCAGGGTCCCTGGCGCTGGCGGCTGGAGCAAATGACCTGGTGCCCCTGGTACATGCAGGGGCACAACACGATGGCGGCGGCGGTGCAGTTTGCCGATCGCGTCAACACGGTGTCACCCACCTATGCCGAGCAGATCAAAACTGCTGACTACGGCGAAGAGCTAGAGGGGCTGCTGTCGTTCATCAGCGGCAAGCTCAGCGGCATTCTCAACGGCATTGATGTCGAGTCTTATGACCCCGCCAGCGATCGCTACATCGGCAAAACCTTTACCCCCAACAGCCTAGAGAATCGCCGCGCTAACAAGGTGGCGATTCAGGAAGAGCTGGGGCTGGAGGTGAATTCTAAAGCCTTTCTGGTGGGCTTAGTCGGTCGCCTGGTCGAGCAGAAAGGGTTGGATCTGATTCTGCAAATTTTGGATCGGTTTTTGTCGTACACCGACGCGCAGTTTATTTTGCTGGGCACGGGCGATCGCTACTACGAAACCCAGCTCTGGCAGATGGCCAGTCGCTACCGGGGCCGGATGGCCACCTACCTGCTCTACAGCGAGGGGCTGGGTCGCCGCATCTACGCCGGGGCCGACGCTTTCTTGATGCCGTCGCGGTTTGAGCCCTGCGGCATCAGCCAGATGATCGCCATGCGCTACGGCTGCATTCCGGTGGTGCGGCGCACGGGCGGACTGGTAGATACAGTGCAGCACCACGATCCCGAGCACCACACTGGCACCGGCTACTGCTTTGACCGCTACGAGCCGCTCGATCTGTTCACCTGTCTAATTCGCGCCTGGGAGGGCTACCGCTTTAAAGATGCCTGGCGGGCGCTGCAGCAGCGGGCCATGGGCCAAGACTTTAGCTGGGACAAGTCGGCGGTGGATTACGTCAAGCTCTACAGCGAAATGCTGGGACTTGACTTTAAGGAGCAGCTGCCCCGGCCTAAGCTAGCGCCAGTGACGGAGGCTCTAGTCCCAGATCCGGCATCTGCGACGACTGCGACAATGGACGCCTCATTCTCCCAATCCTCATTGCCTAAATAACTTGTGCCAAGTCGCTGAGGCAATTTAGCCTGAGGCCAAAGAGCCGGGGAGCCGAAGGATATAGAGCGCTGCTGTCTGTCACTTATGAGCGGTTTGCAGGGTGGAAAGTGTGGCAGATTAGTAGTTCCTGTTACACGAGGCACCGATGAGCGAGGGTAACGGTTCGGCAGCGGGCAATACGATGCCTTTGGGGAAGCCTTTGGACAAATCCCTGGACAAAACTGACGCTCCTAAGCGTCGCCACATTGTGCTGACCTCTCATCCCAGTCGGTCGGGGTTGAAGGGGTCTCCGGTGCGGTGGGGCGATGGCGATCCGCTCCAGCGGGGGGCGATCGTGGCGACGGTGAGCGATCCCAGCCACCGCAACGCCATTGGCACCCACTCAGGTTCTTACGCGGTGTATCGCGCCCTGGCGGTGGCTAGCGGCGTGCTCCAGGCTGACCATCGACCTGACTTTACCAACACCTCGCCTGCGATCGCGATCGGCCCCCACCCCAGCTGGGCTGACCCCGAAAAAATTGTCTCTCTCGATCCCTTCGGGGCGCTGGTGGGAGATGTGTACAAGTCTCTGCTGGCCAAGGGCATCGACATTCGCCCCTCAATCGCCGTTACCCGCGCCCACATTCAAATGCCGGAGCTGCTGGAAGCGGTGCGCCAGGGGCGGATTAAAGAAGACGGCGAGATTGTGAAGCCGGGCGGCGACCTGGTGGTGACAAAGGCTGCCGTAGAGCCAGTGTGGTATTTGCCGGGGGTAGCCCAGCGCCTGGGCGTGAGCGAAGACGACCTGCGCTACGCCCTGTTTGAGCAGACCGGCGGCATGTTCCCGGAGCTGGTGACGCGGTTTGATCTGAAGGTCTTTTTGCCCCCGATTGGCGGCATCACGGTGTACATCGTGGGCGACCTAGACGCAGTTACCGACCCGGCTCGCCCCCTGGCGGTGCGGGTTCACGACGAGTGCAACGGCTCCGATGTGTTTGGCTCCGACATTTGCACCTGTCGCCCCTACCTGGTGCACGGCCTGGAAGAATGTATTGCGACCGCCCAACAGGGCGGGGCGGGCATCATCGTCTACTTCCGCAAGGAGGGGCGCGCCCTGGGGGAAGTGACCAAGTTTTTGGTGTACAACGCCCGCAAGCGGCAGGAAGGGGGCGATCGCGCCGACGCCTACTTTGCCCGCACCGAGTGCG
>PYGV01000022.1 GCA_003022385.1 filamentous cyanobacterium CCP3
ACCCACCGCCACTACGTCAGCCGCGAAGCCCTTGACCACGACATTGTGCAAACGCTCCAGGCCCACGGCGTGGACTGGGTGATCATGGCGGGCTGGATGCGCTGCGTGACGGCGGTACTGATCGACGCTTTTGCCGGACAGATCCTTAATATTCACCCCAGCCTGTTGCCCAGCTTTCCGGGTCTGCGGGCGGTTGACCAGGCGCTGACGGCGGGGGTCAAGCTGACGGGCTGCACCGTCCACCACGTTGAACTGGCGGTCGACAGCGGTCCGGCCATTATGCAGGCGGCCGTGCCCGTGGAGCTGGCTGACACTGCGGCCACGCTCCAGGCTCGGATTCAAGTGCAGGAGCACCGCATTTATCCAGCCGCGATCGCCCTGGCTGCCCTGAACCATCTATCGCCCTAGCGGCGGGCCATAGGGTTGAGCAACTGGTTCGCTGGAAATCGAGGATCGAGCTGAAGCAGCATTTGGCGCTGGTCAATCGACAACCAGCCCTCGACTTTAAAGTCTTTGAGCAACCGGGTGACGGTGACGCGGGTTGTGCCAATGGCGGTGGCCAGCTGGTGGTGGGTCAGCCGCATGGGAATGCGAATACCGCCCGGTTCGACATGACCAAAGTCCTTGGCCAGCATGAGTAAGAAGTGCTTGAGGCGATCGGCGACCAGGCGCTTGCCCGAGAGAGCCAGCCACGCCTCGGCCTGCTGCATACGCAGCGTGACGTTGCGAAACAGGCCCGCCATTAACACCGATGACCCTTCAATTTCGGCCATCGGCAGCGAGAGCACGTCAACATCAGTCAGGGCGGTGGCCCAGTAGGGGTCAACGGTGGTCAGGGGCAACCCCACCGGCATCGACGGGCCAGCCAGGCCCAGCAGGGTTTCGCTACCGTCTTGCTGAATCGTGAAAAGCTGTACAATGCCCCGGCAAATAATCAGCACTTCGTCGGCCCCTAGCGGCATGGGCCGCCCCGCTGGATAGGGTACCAGGGCCCGCTCTCGGTACAGCTGCTCTAGGAGCTGAATAAAGGTCTGATGGCTGCGAGGGGCGATCGCAGCATCACGGGCAGCGGAAGTTGCGGTTACAGACAAGGGGGGTACCTAGAGTTCGCCGGGGTAATTCTGCTAGCCCACAGAGCGCGCAACGGTGAAAGACCAGCTGTAGATGAGCGATCGCGGCACTGTCACGGCTCAAGTTATCCAATGGTCAATCAGCTCTGGCCAATGGCAACCGATGGTCAGCAGGATCCCCAGCCACATCTTCAACGGCCTAAGTTAAGAGATTCCCCAGAATTGGTTAAATTCAGGGAAATTATTCGTTAACGTTTGTGATTTGCCGTACCAAAGACGCCCCGTTTGGCTATCTGCAATACCTTAAGCCAGCCGACGGAAATATCTCGCCAGTCAATTGGGCCAGTCAACGGGTAGCGGTGAGTTAGTTTACGACCCTGGACAATGATGACTATTAGGAAATGACTATCAGGACGTGAGCAGATAGTCACGCACGTCGGTCACCTGGCCCGCTACCGCCGCTGCCGCCACCATAGCTGGGCTCATCAGCAGGGTACGGCCCGAGGCAGACCCCTGGCGTCCCTTGAAGTTGCGGTTTGACGACGAGGCACTCATTTGTCGCCCCTGGAGCTTGTCAGGATTCATAGCCAGGCACATGGAGCACCCGGCCTCGCGCCACTCAAAGCCAGCGGCGGTAAAGATTTGGTCTAGTCCTTCGGCCTCGGCCTGCTGCTTAACCCGTTCAGAACCGGGCACCACAAAAGCCTTTACCCCCTCAGCTACGGTATGGCCCTGTACGACCCTGGCGGCCTCCCGCAGGTCGCTAATTCGTCCGTTGGTGCAGCTACCAATAAAACACACATCGATGGCAGTGCCCTTTAGGCTTTGGCCGGGGGTGAGATCCATATAGGCGAAGGCGTCTTGGGCCAGCACCTGATCTTCCTCGGGCAGACTTTCGGGTTGGGGCAGAGTTTCGGTGATGGCAATGCCCTGGCCGGGGGTAATGCCCCAGGTGACAGTGGGAGCAATGTCGGCGGCGTTCAGCACTACCACGTCGTCGTATTCGGCATCGGCGTCGCTGCGCAGGGTTTGCCACCAGGCAACGGCCTCATCCCAAGCGGTACCCTGGGGGGCAAAGTCGCGCCCTTTGAGATAGTCGTAGGTCGTCTGGTCGGGGTTGACGTAACCGCAGCGAGCCCCGCCCTCGATCGCCATATTGCAGAGCGTCATGCGCTCTTCCATCGACATCACCTCAATGGCAGTACCGGCAAACTCATAGGCGTAGCCCACGCCGCCCTTCACCCCCAGGGTGCGAATGATATGCAGAATGACATCCTTGGCGTAAACCCCGGGCTGCAGCACCCCGTTGACTTCGATGCGGCGCACCTTGAGCTTGCCCAGGGCCAGGGTTTGAGAGGCCAAGACATCGCGCACCTGGCTAGTGCCAATGCCAAAGGCGATCGCGCCAAAGGCCCCGTGGGTAGAGGTATGGCTGTCGCCGCAGGCGATCGTCATGCCCGGCTGGGTCAGCCCCTGCTCAGGGGCAATCACATGCACAATGCCCTGGCTGCCCGAGCCAATGTTGTAGAAGCGAATGCCGTGCTCTTTGCAGTTTTGTTCGAGCGCCTGCATCATCGCCTCGGCCAGGGGGTCGGCAAAGGGGCGGGCCTGACTCTCGGTCGGCACAATGTGGTCAACGGTAGCCACGGTGCGCTGGGGATACATCACCTTGAGCTGGCGCTCGCGCACCATGGCAAAGGCCTGTGGGCTAGTGACTTCGTGCACCAGGTGCAGCCCAATAAAGAGCTGAGTTTGCCCCGAGGGCAGGGTATCAACGGTGTGCAAATCCCAAACTTTGTCGAACAGCGTACCCTTGCTCATGGCAGACCTGTAGGCAAAACGATGAAACTACTTAGCGTAAAAGGGGGGCGGCGGCGGCGTTGCCAGTTTTCTATTTTAGCCCAAAGCTCCTGCGCCATCGCTGCCAGAGATGCCTCTAATGGCTGGTAAGCAACTGTATCCAGCGGTTCTGGTCGTTCCTTTATCGATTCTTTACGATTCTCTGGTAAGTTTCAACGTGGTGTGGCTACTGCTTCTGGTAAAGCCCTAACGCTTTAACCAGTGCTAGCCGACCTAATCTAAAAGCTGGTTCGATTAAACAGGAGATATGTCATGGGTTTTCTAGGCAAGCTGTTTGGCAAAAAAGAAGAGGAAAAAGCGAAGTCCTCCCCCAAAGTCAACGTAAAGCAGGCGGCGGCGGCGGCCTCTATTGAACCCGCCAAGGTGGGCATCGACGGCCAGTTTGACGAGAGCGGCCTGGCCAAGCGGGTGGCTCTGGCCCTTGATGAGGCCAACATCTCTGACAGCGTTGGTCTGTGGGTGGCCCAAACCGGCTCCACCGTGGTGCTGAAGTACAACCCCGATGCTGAAGGTGTACTCGATCAGGCCAAGAAGATTGCCATGACCGTAGACGGGGCGACCAACGTCACGACTCAGCCCAATTCCTAGTCCGTAGTTCCTCGACTGAGGATACCGCCAGCATTAGGGCTAAGTCTCCGATGCTGGCGTTTTTGATAGCTATGCTGCGCTTGCTGAAACCGAGTTCTATACTTCGGGCGGGGTTTAAGCTAAGGCGGTTTGAGCTGGCTGCGGGCAGAGCTGGGGCAATTTTTCGACCAGAAGACGGGCGCTATCGGCTGGAGAAAGGCCGGTGATGTCGAGTTGGGGAATAGTCCGACGACGGCGTTCTAGATCATAGCGGTAGGCGCGATCGTAGTAATCGAGAATGATGGCGCAGGCGGCCCGCAGGTTACCAGCTTGGATGTGCTGGACGGCGGTTTGGGTGCGATCGCCCCCTAGCCGCTTCCGAATCCGCTCGGTGGCCTCGATTAGATCCTCGGTAGAGGCTTCGCCGTAGATGTCCACCAGCAGGTCGAGGCGCTCATCGAGCGATCGCACCACCTCCACCGCCGGGGCCGCCTCCATCTGGGCAAATAGCTCGTTGGGTATGCGACAGGTGCCCACCCGCCGACTCTCCGCCTCCAGCCAGATGGAGCGATGCGAGGGCAATGTGGCCCACTGCTCCGCTAGCACATTCTCGTAGTGTTCCGTAGACGGTTGAGGCGGTAGTAATAATGCCCCAAAGCTACTGCCCCGGTGGTTAGCCAGAGCCTCAAGGTCGAGCACTGGCTCCCCCAGGGCAGCAAGTTCTTGCAAGATCAACGTTTTACCGCTGCCGGTCATACCGCCCAAAATCATAACCTGCTTGGGGCTAGCCAGGGTATCCCGTACCCAGCGGCGATAGGCCTTGTAGCCCCCGGTCAGGGTATGCACCGTGAACCCGGCCATTTCCAAAATCCAGCCCATGCCGCCGCTGCGCATGCCCCCCCGCCAGCAGTGGATTCGCAGGTGACGATCTGGAGCCAAAGCCTTAGCCGCCCGCACAAATTCGCCGCACTTGGGGCCAGCGATGTCAAAACCCAGCTCTACGGCGGCCTCGCGCCCGACCTGTTTGTAGCAGGTGCCCACCCTGGCCCGCTCTTCATCGGTAAACAGGGGAAAACTCACCGCGCCGGGAATATGCCCGTGCTCGTACTCCCCCGGACTGCGGACATCCAAAATTGGGCCAGAGCCTTGCAGAAAGTCGTCAATATCTAAAGGCGATGGCATGGGCAGGGAAGGCGAATTCAGGTTGAGCTTGGCTTTAGTGTAGCGGGTTGAGGCGACGGCGGAATTGGGGCAGGCACCACGATGTAGCCCTCGGCAACGTCCCCCAGCACCCAGTTTCGCTCTGTCCCCCAGGTCCACCAGTGGGCTGCGGCGTAGGCGCAGGTGAGGGCATCGAGCTGGTCTTCTACCGCCTTCATCGCTGCCCCTGGGAAAGAAATCTCAGGCAGGTCAGAGTCCTTCAGCTCCAGAGCGGGCTCCAGGGTGGGCAGCACGGCCAGCTGGTACTGGCGCAGTTTTTCCAGCTCAGGGCGGCGCTGGGCCAGGGTACCTTTTTTGTACTTGAGAATTTTGCTCAGTCCAAACAGGTGCACCGTCGCCGGGTGAGGAAACACCTCCAGCTGAAATCGGCCCTGGGGTTTGGGGTCGCTGTGGGGCCGGTGCTGAAAGCCCAGCGCTTCGAGCGCCAGGCCAAAGGCAATCAGCTTTTCGGCAAACGGACGCCCCCGGTTGGCCGGGTAGCAGCCAGCGTCGTAGCGGCCAAAGTATTTGTGGGCCAGGCGATCGGGCAGGCGCATGCCGGTTTCATTAGGAATGAGCGTGGGGGCATCGACGGCGACGACGGCGTTGGCAGCCCCCGCAGACCAGTGCGAAATCCAGGCGAGAATGTCGGTGGTAGACTGGAGGCGATCGAGTGCAACCAGCCGCAGCACATCCCCCTCCAGATGGAGGCAGCACAGCCCCGTAGGACCGCTTTGCCAGCCCAGGTCAACGCCGAGAAAGCGATGGTAATGCGCTGTCATTCCGCTAGATCCACGTAATCTCGCTTGAGTCCGCGCCGGTAAAGGCGGGTATTGACCTTGGGATAGTCGCAAATGTCAAAATCTAGCCGCATGCCGCCCACCAGGTACACCAGGTCTTCGGTAAACGGGTTGCTGAGGCTGTGGGCCAGCCCGCCGGGGGCAAAGCCCATAAAGTCACCGGGGCCAACCTCAACGGTGTCTGTACCGATCGCGGCCAGCCCCCGCCCTGATAGGACATAGATAAACTCCTCCTCGGCCTGGTGGACGTGAAACTGGGTCGAGTCGTGGCCTGGTTCGACTCGCACCAGGTGAATGCCCAGGTGGTGCAGTCCAGTCTCATCCCCAAGCGACTTGCTGTGGCGGATTGCCTTAGGATTGAGAGGATGTACGAACGTTTCTACAGGCAAAGCGGCGATCGCGCTAGCTGTCAGTAATGGATGAGGGTCCGTCATAGATCAATTCCCGCAGTAGCGAAGATGGATTGGTGGGCGGTGCCCACCCTACGGCAGCAGCAAACCGATTTCTCAGGCAGGGGTTAAGGGAAACATACATGAAGTCTACACTTGCACAACTTACGGCTCGGTTTGACCAGGCTCTGGTTGCGGCCTTTGGCCCAGAACTAGGCAGTACTGACCCTATGCTGGTGCCCACCACTAACCCTAAGTTTGGCGACTACCAGGCCAACTTGGCCATGTCGCTGGCCAAGCCCTTAAAGCAAAAACCCCGCGATATCGCCGCCCAAATTGTCGAAAAGCTTGAGGTCAGCGACCTCTGTGAGCCGCCCGAAATCGCCGGGCCGGGTTTCATCAACCTGCGCTTCAAAACCCAGTACTTAGAAGATCAGCTCAGAGCTATGCAGGCCGACCCGCGCCTGGGGGTGGCCCCTGTCGAGCAGCCCCAAAAGGTAATCGTCGATTTCTCTAGCCCCAACATCGCCAAAGAAATGCATGTGGGCCACCTGCGATCGACCATCATCGGCGACTCCATCGCCCGAGTGCAGGAGTTTATGGGCCACGATGTGCTGCGCATCAACCACGTCGGCGACTGGGGCACCCAGTTTGGCATGCTGATTACCCACCTAAAAGAAGTCTGCCCCGAGGCGCTAGAAGCAGGGTCATCGGTAGATATTGGCGACCTGGTCGCGTTTTATAAGCAGGCTAAAAAACGCTTTGATGACGACGACGGGTTCAAGACGCGATCGCGTGAGGCCGTCGTCGATCTGCAATCGGGCGAAGACACCGCTACCAAAGCCTGGAAAGCGCTCTGTGAGCAGTCGCGTAAGGAGTTTCAAAAGCTCTATGATCGCCTCGACATCGAGATCCAAGAACGTGGCGAATCTTTTTATAACCCACTGCTAGCCGATGTTGTGAAAGATTTAGACGCCCAGGGGCTCCTGGTCGAAGACCAGGGGGCCAAGGTCGTCTTTGTCGATGGCTTCACCAACAAAGAGGGCGACCCGCTGCCGCTGATCATTCAAAAGACCGACGGCGGCTACAACTACGCCACCACCGACCTGGCCGCTATTCGCTACCGCACCCAGCAAGACGAAGCCGATCGCGTGCTGTACGTGGTCGATGCCGGGCAGGGCAACCACTTTGCCCAGGTGTTTCAGGTGGCCGCCAAAGCCGGCTGGATTCCCAATGACGTTGAGCTGACCCACGTGCCCTTTGGCGTCGTCCAGGGCGAAGATGGCAAAAAATTTAAAACCCGTTCTGGCGACACCGTACGCCTCAAGGATCTGCTCGATCAGGCGGTCAGCCGCGCCCGCGCCGACCTGGAGAACCGCATTCAAGCTGAGGAACGGCAGGAAACCGAGTCCTTTATTCAAAATGTCGCCGAATCCGTCGGCATCGGTGCCGTAAAGTACGCCGACCTAAGCCAAAACCGCACCAGCAACTATATCTTTAGTTTCGACAAAATGCTGGCCCTACAGGGGAATACAGCCCCCTACATGCTCTACGCCTACGTACGCGTACAAGGCATCAGCCGCAAGGGCAACATCGATTTTGAGCACCTGCCCGCTGAGGCCCGCATTCAGCTCGTAGGTGACACCGAGTTTGCTCTGGCCCGGCACCTGCTCCAGCTCGATCTAGTGGTGGCAGAAGTTGCCCAAGATCTCTATCCCAACCGCCTCTGCCAGTACCTGTTTGAGCTCAGCCAAAAGTTCAACCAGTTCTACGATCGCTGCCCGGTACTTCAAGCGGCAGACCCCCAGCGCACCTCGCGTCTATTGCTCTGCGACCTCACCGCGAAGACGCTGAAGCTGGGCCTATCGCTGCTGGGCATTCAGGTGCTAGAACGTATGTAAAACTACTGTGCACAGTGGCCAAGTTTACCTGACATCCTCCTAAAGGCAGGAGACATTCTGTTCCAAACTTGCTTTCCTCAAGATAGGTGCAAACCAGGATTAATCAAGGGCATCTATCCTGACAAAATATTCAAATCTAAACGACCTATCTAGTAATTATTCTGCGGTTTACATTTAGTAAATAAACTTTCTCTTCAAAGAAACTTTAGAATTCCTGTGAGCAGGTTTTTCCAAACTGTCTCAGCTCATACTTACAAAGCTACTTTGATCAGACAACGCAGTAGTGCCGCTTTAAGAGACTGTGTGCTCTGATACCGATCGCTGGTGAGAGAGGCACGTTATCGGGAAAGCTAGGGTTGCATCTCAAACCAGTAATTAAGTTTTTGGTTGAAACTCACGATGGCCTACGCGGTAGTCGGTCACTACGATGCTGGCCTAATTGGCTTGTCCTTAGGCGTTGCAGTGCTAGCATCGTTTGCCACCCTGAGCGCAGGGCAGCAGATTTTGAGCATAGAGCGCTACCAGTGGCCCTGGCTGATGGGCGGTGGGGTAGCAATGGGTACAGGTATTTGGGCCACTCACTTCATCGGTATGCTGGCGCTCAAGCTGCCTATGTCGGTAACCTATGACCTCTTAACGACGGGGCTATCGCTGGTGGGCGCAGTGCTGGCGGCTGGTGTGGCGCTAGCCCTCGTCAGTCGGCCCAGATTGGGCTGGGCTAGGCTGGGGCTGGGTGGTCTCGCGATGGGGCTCGCGATCGCTTGGATGCACTACACCGGTATGGCCGCGATGGCAATGCCGGCTCACTTGAGCTACCGCTGGCCCCTGGTTGCCATCTCGGTAGGACTAGCCGTAGTCGCTTCCACAGCAGCGCTAGCGCTTAGCCTCTGGCCCCAGCAGCCAGGGCAGAGTCAACCCTGGTTTGCTAAATTAGCTGTACCAACCCTGGGGGTCGCCGTGGGTGGCCTGCACTACACAGCGATGGCTGCCACAACCTTTCAGCTCAATGACCTGTCCAATAATTTGATTACAGATGTGGGAACGTTGCCCAACTTAGACGCTTCGTGGCTGGCTCTGGCGGTAGGGATTGGAGCCACTGCCATCTTGATCATCACCCTAATTGCCCTACGAATTCATCAGCGGCTCACCCGGCAACGGGTGCAGGAGGTGGCTCTGGCTAGCAGCGAACAGCGCTTTCAGGCCTTAATCCGCGATATGGCGGTCGGGGCGCTGCTGCTCAACACTGAGGCCGAAATTTTAGTCCGCAACCAGGCGGCTCAACAGTTGCTCCATCTGCCTGAGGGAGAGAGCCGTCCTCTTATATTCGGCCAGGCTGGCTATATTCAGCAGCAGGACGGTACGCCTTTTTTGGCAGCGGACCTACCGGTACAGCGGGCGATCGCCCAAAGAGCCCCCCTGGAGAACGTGGTAATTGGGGTCAGTGCTACCCCGACCGACCCGCCGCGCTGGCTGCTGGTGAACGTTGACCCTCAGCTCAACGAGGCGGGGCAGGTAGAACGGGTGGTGTGCACCTGTAGCGATATTACGCTGCAGAAGCAGGCCGAGGCGGCGGTACGGGCTGTAGCTAACCGAGAGAAAGCGGTCATGCAGATCGTGCAGCGCATGCGCCAAACCTTAGATCTAGAAGCTATTTTTGCCGCCACCACCGAAGAATTGCAGCAGGCGCTCGGCTGCGATCGCGTCTGGATCTATCGCTTCAACCCCGACTGGAGCGGTACTGTTGTAGCCGAAGCGCTCACGGACCCCACCGCTCCATCGACGCTGGCAACGGAGACCGTCGGCGATCGCCTGATTGACCGCGATGACTGCGGCGCTCGTCAGCTGCAAAACGGCGGTTTTGACGACGGCTACCTGCTGTTTGAAGATACCTATCTGCAAGAAACCCAGGCCGAAACCTATCGCCAGGACCGCACGTACCACCGCGTCAACGATATCTATACCGAGGGGTTTAACACCTGCTACCTGGAGTTTTTAGAGCAATGGCAGGTGCGGGCCTACGTCATCGTGCCCATTTTTGCTGGCAGCCAGCTCTGGGGACTGCTGGGCACCTACGCCCACCACTATCCGCGCATCTGGACCCGCAATGAGGTCAAAATGGTGCTTCAGGTCGGCACTCATCTGGGTACAGCGGTGCAACAGGCCGATCTGCTGCGGCAAACCCAGCAGCAGGCCCAAGCGCTGGCAGTGGCCAAGCGGGCTGCCGATGCCGCCAACCAGGCCAAGAGCGACTTTTTAGCCAGCATGAGCCACGAGCTGCGCACTCCCCTCAACGCCATTCTGGGCTTTACCCAAATTCTGCACGACGACGAGAGCCTAGATGCGACCCACCGCGACCTGATCGCCATCGTCAACCGCAGCGGCAACCACCTCCTGGGGTTAGTCAATAACGTGCTGTCGCTGGCCAAAATCGAGGCCAATAAAATCACCCTGAATAACGGGGTCTTTGACCTGCCCCAGCTGCTGCAGGCCGTAGATGACCTACTGCAGCTCAAGGCAGAGGCCAAGGGCATTCAGCTAGTGGTCGTGCCGCCGCCGCTGCCCTACCAGTTGTGGGCAGACGAGAGCAAGCTGCGGCAGATTTTAATTAACCTGATTGGCAACGCGATCAAATTTACGCCCCAGGGCAGCGTTGTAGTGCGATCGCGCCTGCAGCAAAACCTGAGCGATGCAGCTCGGCCCTACCGTCTGACCGTTGCGGTGCAAGATACGGGCGTGGGCATTGCCCCGGAAGAAATGGCCAGCCTGTTTCAGCCCTTTCACCAGACCCAGTCGGGGCGACGCTCTGCCGAAGGCACCGGGCTAGGGCTTTCGCTCAGCTACAACTTTGCCCAACTGATGGGGGGCGACATCACCGCAACCAGTCAGCCAGGAGTCGGCTCGACCTTCGTGGTCAGCTTGCCCGTGGGCGTAGCCGCAATGGTCAAAGACCAACCCTCTGACGCGATCGCCGCCCGCTCAGAGCCGGCAGAACAGGACATTCTGCACCTGGCCCCTGACCAGCCCGCCCCCCGAATTTTAGTCGCTGACGACGTGGCCGAGAGCCGCCTGCTAATTCGCCACTGGCTGGAGGGGGCTGGGTTTGAAGTGCGCGAAGCCAGCCAGGGCGAAGAGGCCATCGACCTGTGGCGGGCCTGGCAACCTCACCTGATCTGCCTGGATATGCGCATGCCTGTGCTAGATGGCTACGGCGTGGCGCGGCGGGTCCGCGCGCTGCCTGGGGGCGACAAGACCGCGATTATTGCCGTTACTGCCAGCGTTTTTGAGGAGCAGCGCTCAGACTGCCTGGCGGCGGGCTGCGATGCCGTCTTGCCAAAACCTCTTCAGCGGCGGGTGCTGCTCGATCACATAGGCCGCAGCCTGAACCTGGCCTACCAGTACTCTGCCGGAGCTCACGACGAGGGCTCGATGGTCAACGACCGCAGGCAGAGGCCTATGACGCCCCTGCCTGAGTACAGTGGGCAAAGTTCAATTCGAGACCATCGCCCCCTCACCGAGGCTGACTTCAGCCTGCTTACCCCTGACTGGCTGAGCCAGGTTCACCAGGCGGCCCAGGCCGCTGACGATCGCCGCGTGCGTCAGCTCATTGCCCAGCTTCCTGCCGAACAAGACTCGCTAGCGCAGCGATTAAATCGTCTAGTCAACGATTTTCGTCTCGACGTCATCATCGACCTCACCGCTGTTTCCTCCTCAACGATTTCCCTGTAGCCGATCAAACCTATGACTACCGCTGTACCCCCTCGCCATCAGGATGCAGACCTTAGCGATGCAGACATTCTGCTGGTGGACGATATTCCCGACAACCTGAGAGTCTTGTCTACCATTTTGGAAGCAGAGGGCTACCGCTGCCGTAAGGCCATTAGCGGGGCGCTGGCCCTAAACGCGATTGCGCTGGCCCCCCCTGACCTGATCTTGCTCGATATCACCATGCCGACCATGGATGGTTTTGAGGTTTGCCGTCAGCTCAAGGAGAGCGAGATTACCCAGAGCATTCCGATTATTTTTTTGACCGCCCGCGACGCCGAAAGTGAAAAGGAACAGGCGTTTGGCCTAGGGGCCGCCGATTATATCGTCAAGCCCTTTATGGCCTACGAGGTGCTGCTGCGGGTCAAGCACCAGCTCGAGCTGCGGCGGCAGCAACAGCAGCTCAAGCGCCAAAATCAACAGCTCCAGGCCGAAATTAAAGAACGCCAGCAGGCTGAAGCTGAGCTCCGCCTCCAGCGCCAGCGTTCTGAAGCCCTGTTGACCAACGTGCTCCCCGTTCAAATTGCCCAGCGCCTCAAAGAGCGGGAGCAGGCGATCGCCGATCAGTTTGACGCCGTCACGATTTTGTTTGCCGATATCGTGGGCTTTAGCCCGGTAGCCGCTCAGCTTCCCCCCTGCGAGCTGGTGCATTTGCTCAACCAAATGTTTTCTCGCTTCGACGAGCTGGCCGCCATCTACAAGCTAGAGAAAATTAAAACCATCGGCGATGCCTATATGGTGGCGGCTGGGGTGCCCTGCCCCCGACCCGACCACGCCCAGGCGATCGCGCAAATGGCGTTAGATATGCAGGCCACCATCAGCGACTTTCAGCGGCCCGACGGCCATCCTTTCCAGCTGCGCATTGGCATTAACTCAGGCAGCGTTGTCGCTGGAGTGATTGGCATTCGCAAGTTTATCTACGACCTCTGGGGCGACACCGTCAACATCGCCAGCTTTATGGAAACGACCGGCGAGGCTGGCAAGATTCAGGTATCAGAGCTGGCCTACGCCCACCTCAAAGACCACTTTACCCTCAAGCCTCGCGGTCCAGTTTGCCTCAAAAATGGCGACAGTATGACCACCTACTGGCTGACGCCCCAGGAGCAGGCTACCCCCAAACCCATCCAGCTTACAGCCCTGGACTACCCCACGGGTCCGGCCCTGTGCTGCGGCTAAGGTCTTTTGCAGCTCACCCCTAAGTATCGGCAGTAGCCCCCACCTCTACCGGCACTGGCGTCAGCGGTTTGGTGGCGCTAAGCGCCGCACTTACCAGCCCCAAAAACAGCGGATGAGGCGCGCTGGGCCGCGACTGAAACTCGGGGTGAAACTGGCTGGCAATAAAGAAAGGATGGCTGGATAGCTCAATAATTTCTACCAGGCGACCGTCGGGAGAGGTGCCGCTGACGGTATAGCCCGACTCTACAAACAGGTTGCGGTAGGCATTGTTGAACTCGTAGCGATGGCGGTGGCGCTCGTAGACTACCTCAGCCCCATAGAGACGACTGGCCAGGGTATCGGGAGCCAATCGACAGGGGTAGAGCCCCAGCCGCATGGTACCTCCCAGATCCACCACATCCTGCTGCTCCGGCAGCAGGCTAATGACCGGGTTGGGGGTTTCGGGGGTAAATTCTGAACTGTCGGCCCCGTCGAGCTGGGCCACATGGCGAGCCCACTCGACCACCGAGCACTGCATGCCCAGGCACAGCCCCAAAAAGGGAATGCCCCGCGTGCGGGCATACTCGATCGCCTGCACCTTGCCGCCGATGCCGCGCGACCCAAACCCGCCCGGCACCAAAATGCCGTTGACGCCGCTCAGGTGGGCATCCGGACCGTTGACTTCGATGTCTTCAGAATTGATCCAGCGCACGTTCAGGGCGGCTCGATGGGCGATCGCCGCATGGCGCAGTGCCTCCACCACAGACAGGTAGGCATCGTTGAGGCTGACGTACTTACCCACGATGGCAATGTCGACCGGATGACTGGAGCTGTACAGCCCCTCGACAATGGTTTCCCACTGGCCCAGGTGGGGCTGGCGCTGGTCTAGGGCCAAAATTTTCAACGCCTGATGGGCCAGCCCCTCATGCTCCAGCTTCAGGGGCACCTCATAGATGCTGCTGGCATCCTGGCAGGTGACCACGGCCTCGGCGGGCACGTCGCAAAACTCGGCAATCTTTTCCTTCATGGGCTGGGGCAGCGGGCACTCGCAGCGACACACCAAAATGTCGGGCTGAATGCCGATCGATCGCAGCTCTTTAACCGAGTGCTGGGTAGGCTTGGTTTTTAGTTCTCCCGCTGAAGCAATCCAGGGCACCAGGGTGACGTGCATGTAGAGCACGTCCTGACGCCCCACATCCTTCCGAAACTGCCGAATTGCCTCTAGAAAGGGCAGCGACTCAATGTCGCCAACGGTGCCGCCAATTTCGGTAATCACCACGTCGGGGTTAGTGTTGCGAGCGACCCGGTGAATGCGCTCTTTAATTTCATTGGTAATGTGGGGAATCACCTGCACAGTACCCCCCTGGTAGTCGCCCCGGCGCTCGCGGTTGATCACCGCCTGGTAAATCGAGCCGGTGGTCACGCTGTTCAGCCGCGACATGGCCGTATCGGTGAAGCGCTCGTAGTGGCCCAGGTCGAGGTCGGTTTCGGCCCCATCTTCGGTGACAAACACCTCCCCATGCTGAAAAGGGCTCATGGTGCCGGGGTCAACATTGATGTAGGGGTCAAGTTTAAGAATAGAGACCGAATAGTCGCGCGACTTGAGCAATCGGCCCAGACTGGCCGCGACAATGCCCTTGCCGATGCTTGACACTACGCCGCCAGTTACAAACACAAACTTCGTCATAGCAGCTCAACCCAGACCCCAGGAGCGTTAACCCGTTAATTGTGCCACAGAGGCCAGGTGATTCGTGCCAATCCTAAAACGCCATCTATAGAGCAGGCCAGAGGACGAATGGGCCAGGGCCTAGGCGCTGGGAGAGCTCTCGCCGCTCGCTTCAGTCTGCACCCGTCGCTGCACCGAGTCGCCGTGGGAGGGCAGCCCCTCGGTCTCGGTCAATACCGCGATCGCATCCGCTACCCCTCGCAGTGCTTCAGGCGAGTACTGCATCAGGCTGGAATGCTTCATGAAGGTTTCAGTCGAGAGCGGTGAAGCATAGCGAGCCGCGCCCGAGGTGGGCAGGGTGTGGTTGGGGCCAGCCAGGTAGTCGCCCACCGCCTCAGGGGTGGAATGGCCTAAAAAGATCGCTCCGGCGTGGCGAATGTGCTCCAGCAGATCCCAGGGCTCGGCCACTTCGAGCTGCAGGTGCTCAGGGGCAAAGCCGTTGGACAGCTCAGCCGCCCGCTCTAAACTGTCGACGACAACCGCCAGACCGTAGTTGGCGATCGCCTTCTCAGTCAGGGTCTGGCGCGGGTGCCCCGCCAGCTGGCGGTCGACCTCAGCGGCCACTCGTTCAGCCAGCACTTCACTGGTCGTAATCAGAATGGCGGCGGCAATAGGGTCATGCTCCGCCTGGGCCAGCAAATCGGCAGCAACGTGGGCCGGGTTGGCCGTGTGATCAGCAATCACCAAAACCTCCGACGGCCCAGCCAGCGAGTCTATGCCCACCGTGCCAAACACCAGTTTTTTCGCCAGCGTGACGTAGATATTGCCAGGACCAGTAATCACGTCTACCGCTGGCACCGTCTCGGTGCCGTAGGCCAGCGCCGCGATCGCCTGGGCGCCCCCAACCCGATAAATTTCGGTGATGCCCGCCTCCTGGGCGGCCACCAGTACTGCCGGGTTCACCGTGCCCGTCTGGCCAGGCGGGGTGACCATAACCACCTGCTTGACCCCCGCCACTCGGGCCGGAATCGCGTTCATAATCACGGTGCTGGGGTAAGACGCCCGTCCCCCAGGAACGTAGATACCGGCTCTATCTACGGGCGTGTAGCGCTTGCCCAAGACTACGCCATTGTCTTCAAACCGGACCCAGCTCTGAGGCACTCGCTGCCGGTGAAAGGTCTCGACATTTTTACAGGCCAGCCGAATGGCATCCAGCAGCCCCTTGCTCACCTGCTGATAGGCCGCATCCAGCTCAGCCCCCGAAAAGCGCAGTCCATCGGCGGCCAGGGTAACTCCGTCAAAGTCAGCAGTATACTGAATAAGGGCCTGGTCTCCCTGACGGCGAACAGCGTGCAAAATTTCTCGAACTGTGGCTTCCTTATGGACGACTTGGTCGTCGTGGGTGCGGGCACAGATGCGTTGCAGCTCTGTTTTTGCCTCAGGTAGCTGATGGGTGATGCGCAGCATTACAGCCAGGAATCCAGATAAGCCAGCAAGGTGCGGTTCGCTAGGTTTGCTCCTCGGGAGTGATAAAACATCCCGGAAAGTCAGTCAACACCAGCGTTCTAACATCCTAGTCGATCTACACCCTAATTTGGTAGCCAACCAAAGCATTCAATTGCACCAATCGGCACCAATTGGTGCTAACATGCTTTATCCAGTCAATTAATCTTGTTAAGCTAGGGCGAACTGTGGCAAACATCAAGTCTGCACTAAAACGAATTGAAGTTACCGAGCGCAATCGGCTACACAACCGTGCCTATAAATCGGCGGTTAAAACGTTGACCAAGAACTACCTTTCTGCTGTTGACGCCTATCGGGCTGCCCCTAGCGCCGATACTCAAAAGCAGGTTGAAGCCACTATGGCCGCTGCCTACAGCAAAATCGATAAGGCTGTCAAACGCGGTGTGCTTCACCCCAATACCGGTGCCCGCAAAAAGTCTCGGCTGGCTCGGGTGCTTAAGGCTCAAGAGACGGTAGGGGCTGCGTCCTAGGGTTCCCTAGGCTCCATATACGCTGGGCTCTCTGCCGTCTCTTGTCGCTGCACCTGTTATGCCTTTGGTTGATACCCACGTACACCTCAACTTTGATACGTTTGCTGGGGATCTCGACGAACTAGCCCAGGCCTGGAGACAGGCCGGGGTTTTGGCTTTGGTGCATTCCTGCGTCGAGCCTGGTGAGTTTGCGGCAATGCAGGCGATCGCCGATCGCATTCCCGAGCTGTACCTATCGGTGGGGCTACACCCCCTCGATATGGACAAATGGACCGACGCGGCGGCAGCCCGCATTGCTGAGCTAGCCGCTGCCGACGATCGAGTGGTCGCCATTGGCGAAACCGGGCTCGATTTCTTCAAGGCGGATGACGAAGCCGTTCAGCGTGAGGCCTTTTGGCAGCAGCTAACCATTGCCCACAGGCTGAATCTGCCGGTGATCGTTCACTGTCGAGATGCCGCCCAGGCGACAGCCGAGGTGATTGATGAGTTTCAGCGTCAGGTCGGTCCTGTTGACGGCGTCATGCACTGCTGGGCCGGTACCCCGGCAGAGACTCAGCAGTTTCTTGATCTGGGGTTCTACATTAGCTTTAGCGGCATTGTCACCTTCAAAAACGCTCACCAGGTTAAAGCTTCGGCTCAGATGGTGCCCGCTCACCGATTGCTTGTTGAAACCGACTGTCCCTTTCTAACCCCTGAACCTCGGCGCAAAGAACGCCGCAACCAGCCTGCCTTTGTGTATCATGTGGCGGCTTACCTGGCTGAGCTACGCCAGGTCGATTTCGAAGCCTTGGCTCAGACTACCACCCGTAACGCTGTGACCTTGTTTAAATTACCCGAGCTGTCCCCATGGCTTGCTGCTGACCCCAACTTGCCCCCCATAACCGCTGGCTGCTAGGTATTTTGATGCGCTGGGGCGATCGCTGTTGCACAGCCTCTCTCCCATGCTGAATCGACCCTATGCGGCCATCTCACTTTACCGCCTTGATTTGCCCACCTGCTCCGTTCGAGATGCGTCGTTACATCCTGACCCATCTGCACCTGGCTGACCTGCACTAGGAGACCCATGACTGAAACCACCGTTTACCAAGCTCCCCCCAACTTTGTTCTGCCCGACCTGGTAGAAATTCAGCGGTCTAGCTTTCGCTGGTTCCTAGAAGAAGGATTGATCGAAGAGCTGGAGAGCTTTTCTCCGATTACCGACTATACCGGTAAGCTTGAGCTGCACTTTTTGGGCAAGCAGTACAAGCTCAAAAGCCCCAAGTACGACGTTGACGAAGCCAAGCGGCGGGATGCTACCTATGCCGTGCAGATGTACGTGCCGACTCGGCTAATCAACAAAGAGACCGGTGAGATCAAAGAGCAGGAAGTCTTTATTGGCGATCTGCCGCTGATGACCGATCGCGGCACCTTCATCATTAACGGGGCCGAGCGGGTGATCGTCAACCAGATTGTGCGTAGCCCTGGGGTTTACTACAAGGCCGAAACCGACAAAAACGGTCGCCGCACCTACAACGCCAACCTGATCCCCAACCGGGGGGCCTGGCTCAAGTTTGAAACCGACAAAAACGATCTGGTCTGGGTGCGCATTGACAAAACCCGCAAGCTGTCTGCCCAGGTGCTGCTAAAGGCGCTGGGTCTCACCGACAACGAAATCTTCGACTCGCTGCGCCACCCTGACTACTTCCAAAAAACCATCGAGAAAGAAGGGCAGTTCAGCGAAGAAGAAGCCCTGCTGGAGCTGTACCGCAAACTGCGTCCTGGTGAACCGCCTACTGTCGCTGGCGGTGAGCAGCTGCTGCACTCTCGCTTCTCTGATCCCAAGCGCTATGACCTGGGTCGGGTGGGCCGCTACAAGCTCAACCGCAAGCTGCGCCTCAACGTGCCCGACGCCACGCGGGTGCTGACACCTACTGATATTCTGTCGGCGATCGACTACCTGATCAACCTGGAGTTCGATATCGGCTCCATCGACGACATTGACCACCTGGGCAACCGGCGGGTGCGCTCCGTCGGCGAGCTGTTGCAAAACCAGGTGCGCGTGGGTCTCAACCGCCTGGAGCGAATTATTCGTGAGCGGATGACCGTCTCCGACTCCGATTCGCTCACCCCGGCCTCGCTGGTCAACCCCAAGCCGCTGGTGGCCGCGATTAAGGAGTTCTTTGGCTCCAGCCAGCTGTCTCAATTCATGGACCAGACCAACCCCCTAGCTGAGTTGACCCACAAGCGCCGTATCAGCGCCCTCGGCCCTGGAGGCCTGACTCGGGAGCGGGCGGGCTTTGCGGTGCGCGACATTCACCCCTCCCACTACGGGCGCATCTGCCCGATTGAAACCCCGGAGGGTCCTAACGCCGGTCTGATTGGCTCCCTGGCCACCCACGCCCGAGTCAACGAGTTTGGCTTTATCGAAACACCCTTCTTCAAAGCCGAGAATGGCCGCGTCTTCAAAGACGTTGAGCCTATTTACATGACCGCTGATGAAGAAGACGATCTGCGGGTAGCCCCTGGGGATATTGCCACTGACGAAAATGGCTACATCATTGGCGATACCATTCCGGTCCGCTATCGGCAAGACTTCACCACCACCGACTCCACCGAGGTGGACTACGTGGCCGTATCGCCGGTGCAGATTATCTCGGTGGCCACCTCGCTGATTCCCTTCCTGGAGCACGACGACGCCAACCGCGCCCTAATGGGGTCGAACATGCAGCGTCAGGCGGTGCCGCTGCTGCAGCCTGAGCGGCCCCTGGTCGGTACCGGCCTGGAGGCCCAGGCCGCCCGCGACTCCGGCATGGTCATTATTAGCCGTACCGACGGTGAGGTCGTCTACCTGGACGCCGACATGATCAAGGTGCGTGACCCAGAAGGCAACGTCCACGAGTACGAGCTGCAAAAGTACCAGCGATCCAACCAGGATACCTGTCTGAACCAGCGGCCTATCGTGTTCCCCGATGAACGGGTGCAGTCGGGGCAGGTGCTAGCCGATGGCTCTGCCACCGAAGGCGGCGAGCTGGCCCTCGGGCAAAACGTGCTGGTGGCCTACATGCCCTGGGAAGGCTACAACTACGAGGATGCCATCCTGCTCAGCGAGCGCCTGGTGTACGACGACGTCTACACCTCCATTCACGTGGAGAAGTTTGAGATCGAGGCGCGCCAGACCAAGCTCGGCCCCGAGGAAATCACCCGAGAGATTCCCAACGTTGGGGAGGATGCGCTGCGTCAGCTGGACGAAACCGGCATCATCCGCATCGGGGCCTGGGTCGAGTCGGGCGATATTCTGGTGGGTAAGGTCACACCCAAGGGTGAATCGGACCAGCCTCCGGAAGAAAAGCTGCTGCGGGCCATCTTTGGCGAAAAGGCGCGCGACGTGCGCGACAACTCTCTACGGGTGCCCAACGGCGAAAAGGGCCGGGTGGTTGACGTACGGGTGTTTACTCGGGAGCAGGGCGATGAGCTGCCCCCCGGTGCCAACATGGTCGTGCGGGTCTATGTGGCTCAAAAGCGCAAGATTCAGGTAGGCGACAAAATGGCCGGTCGTCACGGCAATAAGGGGATTATTTCCCGCATTTTGCCCATCGAAGACATGCCTTACCTGCCCGATGGCACTCCCATTGACATTGCCCTCAACCCCCTGGGAGTTCCCTCTCGGATGAACGTGGGCCAAGTGTTTGAGTGCCTGCTGGGCTGGGCCGCCGAAAACCTCGACGCCCGCTTCAAGGTCATTCCCTTTGACGAGATGTACGGGGAAGAGGCCTCTCGCAACTCCACCCACGGCAAGCTGATGGAGGCCCGCGAAACCACCGGCAAAGACTGGATCTTCAACCCCGATGACCCCGGCAAAATTGTGCTCCGGGACGGACGGACGGGTGAAGCCTTCGATAAGGCCATTACAGTCGGTCGCGCCTACATGCTGAAACTGGTGCACCTGGTCGACGACAAGATCCACGCCCGTTCTACCGGTCCTTACTCTCTGGTGACCCAGCAGCCCTTGGGCGGCAAGGCCCAGCAGGGTGGTCAGCGATTTGGCGAGATGGAGGTATGGGCCTTGGAAGCCTTTGGCGCGGCCTACACCCTCCAGGAGCTGTTGACGGTTAAGTCGGACGACATGCAGGGGCGCAACGAGGCGCTCAATGCGATCGTCAAAGGCAAATCGATTCCTCGTCCCGGTACCCCTGAGTCCTTCAAGGTGCTGATGCGAGAGTTGCAATCTCTTTGCCTAGACATTGCGGTGCACAAGGTTGAAACCCGCGAGGACGGTACCAGCCGCGATACGGAGGTAGACCTGATGGCCGACGTCAACAGCCGCCGTACCCCCTCTCGACCAACCTACGAGTCCATTGCTCGGGATGAAGAGCTAGAAGAAGTGGAAGACTAGCCCATCCTCAAGCTGTTCCTCAGGATTTTGCTTAGGCAGTCCTGGGGGGCAGACGTTATTCCTCATACCCTAGACCAAGCGCCCTTTCAAGGAAAACACCCAGCATGGCCAAGCTAGAACAACGGTTTGACTACGTCAAAATCGGCCTCGCCTCTCCAGAACGGATTCGCCAGTGGGGAGAGCGCACCCTGCCCAACGGTCAAATCGTGGGCGAAGTGACCAAGCCCGAAACGATCAACTACCGCACCCTCAAGCCTGAAATGGACGGGCTATTTTGCGAGCGCATCTTTGGCCCCGCCAAGGACTGGGAATGCCACTGCGGCAAGTACAAGCGGGTGCGCCATCGGGGTATTGTGTGCGAGCGCTGCGGCGTGGAGGTGACCGAGTCGCGGGTGCGTCGTCACCGGATGGGCTACATCAAGCTGGCTGCCCCGGTGGCCCACGTGTGGTATCTGAAGGGTATCCCCAGCTATATCGCGATTTTGCTCGACATGCCCCTGCGCGATGTGGAGCAGATTGTTTACTTCAACGCCTACGTGGTGCTTGACCCTGGCAATGCTGAAAACCTCAGCTATAAGCAGCTGCTGACCGAAGATCAGTGGATCGAGATCGAAGATCAGCTCTACGACGAAGAGACCGAATTGTCTGGGGTTGAGGTCGGCATTGGGGCCGAGGCGCTGCAGCGGCTGCTGGAGGATTTGGAGCTAGAGACCACGGCGGAGAAGCTGCGGGAAGATATTGCCAACTCTAAAGGGCAGAAGCGGGCCAAGCTGATTAAGCGGCTGCGGGTGATCGACAACTTTATCGCCACGGGTTCAAAGACCGAGTGGATGGTGCTGGACGTGATTCCGGTGATTCCGCCCGACCTAAGGCCGATGGTGCAGCTGGACGGCGGTCGTTTTGCCACCTCTGACCTCAATGACCTCTACCGTCGGGTGATCAACCGCAACAATCGTCTGGCTCGCCTACAGGAGATTCTGGCCCCGGAAATCATCGTCCGCAACGAAAAGCGGATGCTGCAGGAGGCCGTTGATGCTCTGATTGACAACGGCCGTCGGGGTCGCACTGTGGTTGGAGCCAACAATCGGCCGCTGAAATCTCTCTCTGACATCATTGAGGGTAAACAGGGCCGCTTCCGGCAAAACCTTCTGGGTAAGCGGGTGGACTACTCGGGTCGTTCTGTGATTGTGGTGGGTCCTAAGCTGCAAATTCATCAGTGTGGGCTGCCGCGGGAGATGGCGATCGAGCTGTTTCAGCCTTTTGTCATCCATCGGCTGATTCGTCAGGGTTTGGTCAACAACATCAAGGCGGCTAAAAAGCTGATTCAGCACAACGATCCCAGCGTGTGGGACGTGCTGGAAGAGGTGATTGAGAGCCACCCCGTGATGCTAAACCGGGCCCCAACCCTGCACCGCTTAGGCATTCAGGCCTTTGAGCCGATCTTGGTAGAGGGACGCGCGATTCAGCTGCATCCCCTAGTGTGTCCAGCCTTTAACGCCGACTTTGACGGTGACCAGATGGCGGTGCACGTGCCGCTATCGCTGGAGGCTCAATCAGAGGCGCGTCTGCTGATGCTGGCCTCAAATAACGTGCTGTCGCCCGCGACGGGGCAGCCGATCATTACGCCTTCCCAGGATATGGTGCTGGGCTGCTACTACCTGACGGCAGAAAACCCTGATGCTACCAAGGGTGAAGGCCACTACTTCGCCAGCATGGAGGACGCCATCATGGCGTTTGAGCAGGGGTTGGTTGCTCTCCATGCCAAAGTATGGCTGCGGTTTGATGGGGAAGTTGAGTCCGATACGCCTAAGTCAGTAGCTCCCGAGCGGATGGAGGCTGAGGACGGCACTATCACTGAAATCTACCCCGATCGCCGCGTGCGTTTAGATAGCGAGGGCAACTTGATTTCTCAGTACATCAAGACCACGCCGGGCCGGATCATCTACAACAAGGCGGTGCTCGACGCGATCGCAGGCTAGGGGCCACACCACCAGTACAGCACGAACATCACAGGCATATTACAAAGGGCAAAACCTATGGCTGAGCAAGGGGCACCTCAATCCTCTCTGATCTTTCGGAACCGTATCATTGACAAAAAACAGCTCAAGAAGCTGATTGCCTGGTCGTTTACCCAACACGGCACCGCGCGTACCTCCCAAATGGCCGACCGCATTAAGGAACTGGGGTTTAAGTACGCCACCCGAGCTGGGGTTTCCATTAGCGTGGAAGACCTCCAGGTGCCGCAGGAGAAGAAGGGCATGCTGGCCGCTGCCGAGGAAGACATTCGCGTTACCGAGGAGCGCTACACCCGCGGCGAAATTACCGAGGTGGAGCGACTCACCAAGGTTATCGACACCTGGAACGACACCAGTGAAGAGCTGAAAGACCAGGTGGTCAAAAACTTCAAAGAAAACAACCCGCTCAACTCGGTCTACATGATGGCCTTTTCCGGGGCCCGGGGGAATATTTCCCAGGTCCGGCAGCTGGTGGGCATGCGGGGTTTGATGGCTAACCCCCAGGGGGAAATTATTGACCTGCCGATCAAAACCAACTTCCGGGAGGGATTGACCGTTACCGAGTACGTGATCTCCTCCTACGGTGCTCGTAAGGGCCTGGTCGATACCGCCCTACGGACGGCAGACTCAGGCTACCTAACCCGCCGTCTTGTTGACGTATCTCAGGACGTGATTATCCGTGAGCACGACTGCGGCACTGAGCGGGGCATTCCCCTGCGCAGCATGACCGACGGTGAGCGAGTGCTGATTCCTCTAGAAAATCGCTTGCTGGGTCGGGTGGTCGCTGAGGATGTGGTGCATCCCCAAACCGGTGAGGTGCTGCTGGAGAAAGACCATCCCGTCTCCCCCGAGACCGCCGAAATGCTGGCTGAGGCTGGTGTTGAAGGGGTAGTGGTGCGATCGCCCCTCACCTGCGAGGCGACCCGTTCTGTCTGCCGTCTCTGCTACGGCTGGAGCCTGGCTCACTCCGAAATGGTTGATCTAGGTGAAGCCGTGGGCATTATCGCCGCCCAGTCGATTGGTGAGCCCGGCACCCAGATGACCATGCGCACCTTCCACACGGGCGGTACGTTTACCGGCGAAGTGGCACCCCGCATTCGGGCTGTTAAGGACGGCACCGTAAAGCTGCCCAAAAACCTGAAAACCCGAGCCTTCCGCACCCGCTACGGTGAAGAAGCCCTCATGCTGGAGGCCAACGCCGACATCGTGATTGAGGGCACGGGCAAAAACAAAACCGAGTCGCTGCCCCAGGGCACAATTTTGTTTGTCAACGACGGCGAAACCGTGCAGAAGGAGCAGCTGCTAGCCGAGCTGCCCTCTGCTGGACGCACCCGCAAAGTGACTGAAAAGGCCACCAAGGACGTGACCTCTGATCTGGCTGGGGAAGTGAAATTTGCCGGTCTGGTCCAGGAAGAAAAAACCGACCGCCAGGGCAACACGACTCGCCTGGCCCAGCGGGGCGGTCTGCTGTGGGTGCTGGCGGGCGACGTTTACAACCTGCCCCCCAGCGCCGAGCCCGTGGTGCGCAACGGCGACTACGTTAACGCCGACGACACCCTGGCTGAAACCAAACTCACCACCGAACGGGGTGGTCTGGTGCGCCTGCCCGAAGCCGACGACGAAAAGGGCACCCGCGAGGTCGAAATTATCACCGCCTCGGTGATGCTCGACCAGGCCCACGTCCGTAAGGAGCACGGCCAGGGCCGCGAGCACTACTTCATTGAAACCGCCTACGGTCAGCGCTTTTCCCTGATTGCTACGCCTGGAGCTAAAGTTACCAGCGGCCAGGTGATTGCCGAACTCGAAGACGATCGCTACCACACCCAAACCGGCGGTATCGTCAAGTTCTCCGGCGTTGATGTGGCCAAAAAGGGTAAAGGCAAGCAAGGCTACGAAGTGGTGCAGGGTGGCACCCTGCTGTGGATTCCGGAAGAAGCCCACGAGGTCAACAAAGACATCTCGCTGCTGATGGTGGAAGACGGTCAATACCTGGAGGCAGGAACCGAGGTCGTCAAGGACATCTTCTGTCAAAACAGCGGCGTGGTCGAAGTCACCCAGAAGAACGACATTCTGCGCGAGATTTTGATCAAACCCGGCGAAATCCACATGGTGGATGCACCCGAGGATGTCATGGATCGCGATGGCACCCTGGTCAACGCGGGCGAAGAGGTGATGCCAGGTCTGGTAGCCGATGCGCTGCGCTACGTCGAGTATGTCGAAACCCCCGATGGTCCTGCCCTGCTGCTGCGCCCAGTGGAGGAGTACGTCGTCCCCGACGAGCCCGCTGTGCCCAGCCAGGACAGCGCCGCCGATGCCGCCGGTTCGATCAAACTGCGCGCCATTCAGCGCATTCCCTTTAAAGATGGGGAGCGGGTGAAGTCGGTGGATGGGGTTGAGCTCCTGCGCACCCAGCTGGTGCTCGATATCGAAGACGAATCACCCCACGTGGTCGCCGACATCGAGCTGGTGCCCGACGATCAAGACGCTGACCTGATGCGCCTGCAAATGGTGGTGCTCGAAACCCAGGTGATTCGCCGCGATGTGGTGGCCGACCAAACCCAGGGCAAAACCGTGACCCGGCTGCTGGTCGAAGACGGCCAGCAAATTGAGCCGGGAGCGGTGGTAGCCCGCACCGAGATTCGCTGTAAAGAATCGGGCGAAGTGCGCGGTATTCGCGAGGGACAGGAAGCCATTCGCCGGGTGCTGGTGGTGCGAGAGGCTGACCGGGTGAAGGTAGATCTCCAGGGGCAGTCTCCGACCGTGAAGGTAGGTGATCTGGTAGTGGCCAATACGGAGCTGGCTCCAGGATTGAGCTACGAAGAGTCGGGAGAGGTGACTGCCCTCGAAGGTGGTCAGGTATCTCTGCGACTGGCTCGTCCCTACCGAGTGTCTACCGGTGCAGTTCTGCACATTGAAGATGGCGACCTGGTACAGCGGGGTGACAATCTGGTGCTGCTGGTGTTTGAGCGGGCTAAGACCGGCGACATCATTCAGGGTCTGCCTCGAATTGAAGAGCTGCTGGAGGCCCGCAAGCCGAAGGAAGCCTGTGTGCTGGCCGAGCGCCCAGGCAATGCCCAGGTGGTCTACAGCGATGACGAAACCGTAGAGGTGAAGATTGTTGAAGACGATGGCGTGGTCACGGAGTACCCGATTAGCCCAGGTCAAAACGTGCTGGTGTCCGATGGTCAGCGGGTCAGCACCGCCGAGCACCTGACCGACGGTCCCGCCAACCCCCACCAGATCCTAGAGGTGTTCTTCAAGTACAATCTCAGCCAGGGCATGGGCATTCACGATGCAGCCCTGGGCGCGCTGCAAAAGGTGCAGTCGTTCCTGGTCAACGAGGTGCAGTCGGTGTATCAGTCCCAGGGGATCGATATCTCTGACAAGCACACCGAGGTGATCGTACGGCAGATGTCGTCGAAGTGCCGTATCGACGACGGTGGTGACACCACGATGCTGCCGGGCGAGCTGGTCGAGATTTACCAGGTTGAGCAGGTGAACGAAGCGATGGCAATTACCGGCGGTGCCCCGGCAGAATACACCCCAGTGCTGCTGGGTATCACCAAGGCCTCGCTAAACACCGACAGCTTTATCTCGGCGGCTAGCTTCCAGGAGACCACCCGGGTACTGACTGAGGCAGCGATTGAGGGCAAATCTGACTGGCTGCGCGGCCTGAAGGAGAACGTCATCATCGGCCGTCTGATTCCGGCCGGTACCGGCTACAACGCCTATGAGGAAACCCCATCTCCAGAGCTCGACCCAGCCTATGAGTCGGCCATTTTGGACGACGATATGGTGCTGCAAGATGTGGTGCTGGATGACTTCACCGCCCGCAGCTATGATTTGGAGGGCAACCTCAGCATGCTCAATGACGACGAAATGATCGGCGGCATGTCTCTGGATGAGGGCGGTTCTCGCGGCGGTGGGGCCGGCAATGGTGACTTTGGCGGCCTTGGTAACGGTGCTGGGATGGACGATGATGACCTGCTGATTGACGATCAGACCGAAGCCGACTAGGCTGCGAACCAGCTAGGCACAGTCTGGGCTGAGATACCCAGCTGTGTCTTAAGCTAGCTGGCCAACGCGATCGCATTAACGTCTCGGCTGATTTAGATCAGCCGAGACGTTGTGTTATTTGGGTTTACAGTGACAGAGTTGGTCCTGAGGAAGCTGTCTTCGATTTATTGTGTGGTTGTGCCCTTTTCCTAGCTCAAGCTATGTCTATCTCTATCTTTTTGAGCTTTCCTAAACCCTGCTTTAAGCAGCAAGAGCTATTTATTCAGCAGGTGCGCGACTATCTGAAAGGTCGCGACTTTACGCCTCGCACCCTGGGCGTTACCGACTACGATATGGATGCTCCATTGACCGCCATCCGACGGCTGATGCTAGAGTCCAATGGCTTGATTACCGTCGCCTTTCGGCGCACTTTTATCGAGAAAGGTACGGCTCGCCTCCGCACTGACGTTGATGCCCTTAGCGAAGAAACGGTAGATGGTCAGTGGCTGACCACACCCTGGGCCCATATCGAACCGGCTATGGCGTACCAATTAGGTCTGCCCATATTAATTTTGCGGGAAAAAGGGGTGCTGGCTGACGGCATTTTAGAGCGGGGTATCGCCGGTTTTTACATGCCTGAGTTCGATCTAGAGCAACCGATCAGCAGCTACTTTTCATCCGGCGAATGGAGCGGCATGATTGGTCGGTGGGAAGGTTATGTCAGAGCCGTGGTCGAAAAGAAAGGTCGTCCGCCGCTGCTGTTCTAGCGGCTTTATCTACCCTGGGGTTTAAACTAGAGACCAGAGGGAGGTAGCGCAGGCGGTTGCGGACTGGTGTTTGCCAGTCTGAGGAAAGTCCGGGCTCCCGAAAGACCAGACCTGCTGGGTAACGCCCAGTGCGGGCGACCGTGAGGAGAGTGCCACAGAAACATACCGCCGATGGCCTTTGGTCAATGACTTGAGGGCACAGGTAAGGGTGCAAGGGTGCGGTAAGAGCGCACCAGCAGCATCGAGAGGTGCTGGCTAGGTAAACCCCGGTCGGGTGCAAGGTCAAGGGGCAAGGTTGGTCTTTTTCCGGCCCCGTCGTTGAGTACCGCAAGAGGCGTCTGGCAACAGGCGTCCCAGATAGATAACCGCCCCCCCGGCAGCGGGGGAACAGAACCCGGCTTATGTCTACCTCCTTCCCCTCTAATCGTTCCACGGGCCGTGACTGAATTACCGCTCTCCCGTCAGCAACAGCTGGAGCGCTGGGTGCAAACGCTGAGACTACCCGCTAGTCTTGATTTGACCCGCTTAGACCAGGCGTTGACTCACAAGTCGGCGGATGCCCGCTACAACTATGAACAGCTTGAGCTGCTGGGGGATGCGGTCCTGCGTCTGGCGGCAACAGAGTGCCTGCAGGAGCTCTTCCCTGAGGCCTCGGTGGGTGAACTGTCGGCGATTCGGTCGGTGCTGATTAGCGATCGCAGCCTGGCCCAACTGGCCCAAGAGCTGGGGCTGCATCCCTACCTGATCGTCGGCCCCGGCATGAAAGCTGGGCCGACTCACCTGGCCGATGCCTTAGAAGCCGTAGTCGCCGTGCTGTATCTAGACACCCACAGCCTGGAGCGGGTGCGAGCCTGGCTAGACGACTCGCTGCGCCAGAGGGCGATCGCGGTTCACCAAGACCCTACCAGGCAGAACTACAAAGTCGCGCTGCAAGAACTCACCCAGGCCCACAGTAAGGCCCTGCCTGAGTACCGCACCGCCGAACAGCGCCCTGCAGACGGCGACCCCCAGCGGTATCAATCGACCGTATGGTTTCGGGAAACCTGTTGGGGAACCGGCTACGGCCCCACCAAAAAGCAGGCCGAGCAGGCCGCTGCCGCCGTCGCCTACGATCGCCTGCGCCCAGCCCTTGGCCATGACCCACCCGCTAAATCCCCCTGATCGAGCCGCCCCTGCTCCCCTGAATCTGGCTATTTTGGGCCTGGGTCGCTGGGGTACTCACCTGCTGCGCAATTTTCTCGCGCTGCCGGAGGCCAGAGTGATGGTCCTGGTCGACCCCGATCTTCAGCGGCTGCACGATCTGTGCGATCGTTTTGGGTTAGCTGGCACCGTGGCCTGCTACGACAGCTGGACTGAGGCCTTCGCCCATCCTGACCTGGCAGCAGCGGTGGTTGCCACCCCCGCCAGCACCCACTACCCCATCATCAAAGCCGCCCTGGAGCAAGGGCTGCACGTGCTGAGCGAAAAGCCCCTCACTCTGGAGCACAGGACCAGTGCCGCCCTGGTTCAGCTGGCGGCAGCTCGGCACAGGCAGCTGATGGTTGACCACACCTACCTGTTTCACCCGGCGGTGCGGCGTGGGCGAGACCTCTGCCCAGACCTGGGTACGCTGCGCTACGGCTACGCGGCCCGCACCAACCTCGGCCCTGTGCGCCCCGACGCCGACGTATTTTGGGATCTGGCTATTCACGACATTTCTATCCTCAACCACTGGCTGGGAATGCAGCCCACCGCCGTTGCCGCCTGGGGCCAGGCCTGGCTACAGCCCCAGAAACGTGATGGCTCGGGATTGAGCGATGTGGGCTGGCTGCGGCTGATCTATGACCGGGACGATCGCCTTCACCCGCTAGAAGTCATGGTGCAGGTCAGCTGGGCCAACCCCCACAGGCAGCGGCGGCTGGCCCTGGTAGGCGATCGCGGCACCCTGGTACTCGATGAAGACCCGCAGGCTGATCTGCTCACCTTCCATCGAGGGCAGTTTCAGGCCCAGTCGTTCCCCTTTGTACCCACGGGTCCCCAGGCGGGGGCGATCGCGATCGCCTACCAGGGCGAAATGTGCCGCCACTTTCTCCAGTGCGCTGCCGTCAATCAGCCTTCACCCATTTCCTCGGGGCAGCTGGCAACCGAGCTAGTCAAGACTATGGTCGCTGTTGCCACGGCGGCTGAAACCGGCAAAATCATCCCCGTATAGGCCCCATCCAGGGACGGCTTCGGGGTAGCACCTCATCCGTGGGATCAACAAAAACTTTAGCGACCTGAGCCCGGTAGTTCTACTGAAGGATTGGGCAACATACATCGGCGGGCCGATGTGTGCCGTGTTACATGAAGGTTACTTTGTATACGTTACTTCATGAACCTACAGCTTCATGAACTCTAAATTAAGGTTGCTTTGACGATTCAATTGACAGGTTATACCTAGAAAAACTCGTTGCCTTTTTGTCAGGGCTAAGGGTTTGAGTTCCTGGTTGTCAGCCTTTGTCCACCCTCACACAACTGAACTATGAACTACTCCTACTGGATTGCGGCGACGGCAGTTTTAGGGATTTGCGCTATGCCTATACAGGCCGTGGCTTCCCCCAGCGATCTACAAACTACTCCTATGACTATGGCCGATGCCCTGGCCGTTGAAAATCACAGCCAAGAGAGCCTCGACCGCCTGGCTAGCGAAGTAGGTCAGCGGGTCGGGCCGCAGGAAGGCAACGGTATTAGCGAACTGGCGGATTCGTTGCAGATGCCCTTTCTCAACGACCTCGTCGACGAGTCGGGAGAGGTCAACCTGCCTCTGGGCTTAACTGTCTACGACGCCATGGGCACCACATCAGTCGGGTTTGGCTCTAAGTTCTAACTCTGGCTTGAGATGGCTAAATCTGGGAGACACCGCACCGGGTTTAGCCTGAGGCCGCAGCACAAAGTGATTCGCCAGCCCGGTATACTACCAAGGAAGGAAAGTAGGATACCGGGTTTTGGGCGTCGATCTTCGCAGCTATGTCTACATTGATAATCTTCAGCCCCAGCATGCGGCCTACATGGGCACTGTATCGCTGGGGTTTTTGCCGCTGCCAGGCGATGCTTCCCTCTGGATAGAAATCTCCCCCGGTATTGAGATCAACCGCATTCTCGACATTGGCCTCAAAGCTGCGGTGGTTCGTCCGGGTACGCTGATCGTCGAGCGCCTCTACGGCCTGCTTGAGATTCACGCCAGCAACCAGGGCGAAGTGCATGCCGCGGGCGGAGCCATGCTTTCGGCCCTGGGACTATCGTCCTACCGCGACCGACTCAAGCCCCGCATTATCTCTAGCCAGGTCATTCGCAATCTGGACCCGCACCACGTGCAGCTCATCAACCGCACTCGCCGGGGCAACATGATTGTTGCAGGCCAAACGCTCTACGTGTTTGAGGTAGAGCCTGCGGCCTACGCCTCCCTAGCGGCTAATGAGGCCGAAAAGGCCGCTCTAATCAATATTTTGCAGATTAGCTCGGTGGGCAGCTTTGGTCGGCTTTACCTAGGGGGCGAAGAGAGGGATATTTTGGCTGCTCAGCAGGCCGTGCTGGCGGCCATGGAAGCCGTGCCGGGGCGCGAGCAAAAGGTTGACCAGCGCAACGAGTAGATCTAGGAGAATCGTGCTTGCCCTGAAAATAACCGAGGGCTGAGCGGAATCACAGGATGTTGCCCTGTCAGATCACTCTTAACCATTATTTACAAACCTGGTTCTGAAACAGGCTCCAGGCCGTTTGGCGGCGGTATAGATTGTCAGGCCTAGGTTTTCTATCAGCCAGGCCGTAGGTTGGGCATGCCTAATTGTCATTCGTTCGGTATAGAAAAACTGATTTGAGCGATTTGGGGAACGAATGGGTTCTGTCTCTAGATAGATAGCCGCCTCTTTTCTCCGTGTTACAACTCTTCAGGTCTAGTTAAGCAATGTAAATTTTGTTTGACTAGCTCATTTCAAACCCTTTCAGGACGTAATTTCAATGACTCCGAACACTCTGCGCATTGCATTAGGTTTACTGTTGTTTGGCGCTGCTCCTCTGGCTGTTACCGCTTTTCCCCAGCAGGCTATTTCAGATACCTCTATGTCTCAAGCTGAGAAGCCCGCTGCTGAAGCCCCCGCTGAAGAGCCTGCTGCTGAAGAGCCTGCTGCTGAAGAGCCTATGGCCACGACCGAACAGTCGATCGCTGAAATTGCGGCTGGTGACGAAAACTTCGAAATTCTCACCGCTGCGATCGAGGCGGCTGGGCTGACTGAGGCCCTGAGCAATCCAGACCTCTCTGTCACCGTGTTTGCCCCTACCGACGAAGCGTTTGAGGCGCTGCCTGAGGGTACCCTCGATACCCTGCTGCTGCCTGAGAACCGCGACCAGCTAGCCCAGATTTTGAGCTACCACGTCTTGGATGGTGAAGTGCTCTCGACCGATCTGGCCTCTGGGGAAGTCGATACCCTGGCTGGTGCTCCCATCATGGTGATGGTCGGTGAAGAGGCGGTCACCGTCAACGAAGCAACTGTGGTCGCAACCGATATTGAAGCCAGCAACGGCGTTATCCACGTCATTGACTCGGTGCTGCTGCCGATGTAGTCCCCTGGGGCTAGCCAGGCTAACGTTCTCCTCGCGGTGGGGCTAATGGGTTGTTGACCTCACCGCCGTCAGCCCGCTGGAGATCACCTTGCAAACGGTCGTCCTAATCGTCAGGGCGACCGTTTGTGTGAGAATCAGGGTTCAGACCTAGAGGACTTCTTAAGGCTAGTGGGGGGTCAAGGTGCGATCGCCTTAGCTCTACCCACGCTGATGTCAGTTTGTTGAAGTATCATCAGCAATAGGAGCAAGACCTTGACGAGCCCCTTTTGATCGGCTTCAGGCGGGCGTGGCCTAAAAGAGCAGGTGCGGCGTCACCCGTGTGACTGTACGGAGCTATTAAGGGCATACTTTGCTCTAGGGGCAGACTTAGGTTTTTAACGACAGTTTTAACGACAGACTAATCGCAGTGATTGTCAGAGCATGAAGGATTCCACTCCCGGCGACCAGAAGCAGCTTCTGCTAATTGACGACGACCCCAACTTGATCTTGCTCGTCAAGGACTATCTAGAGTTCCGTGGCTTTGAGGTTAAGACAGCGGGCAACGGTCGAGAAGCGCTGGATATGCTGGAAGACACCATTCCAGACATGATCATCTGTGATGTGATGATGCCCGAGATGGATGGGCACGCCTTCGTGCGCAACGTGCGCGAAAACCCCGCTACCGAATGGATTCCAATTCTATTTTTGTCGGCTAAAGGCCAAAGCCAGGACCGGGTGAAGGGTTTAAATACCGGTGCCGATGTCTATATGGTGAAACCCTTTGAGCCCGAGGAGCTGGTGGCTCAGGTCGAGTCTTCGCTGAAACAGGCGTCGCGGTTGATCAAGCAGCAGATTAAAGGCGGCGGCAGCCCGGCCATTCAGGTGCCCTTTGATGTGGAGCTGACCCCGACCGAACTGCGGGTGGTGCAGTTTGTGGCCCGAGGCATGGCCAACCGCGAAATCGCCAACGAACTCCAGGTCAGTCAGCGCACCATTGAGAGCCACGTCAGCAACATGCTGGGCAAGACCGGCCTGAATAACCGCACCGAGCTAGCCCGCTGGGCGATTGAAAACAATAAGGCCTAGCGACGCCAATCCTTCGCGTGAAGGTGAGTGGGTGTGAGGGTGAGTGGGTGTAAGGGTGAGTGGGTGTAAGGGTGAGTGGGTGAATACCTGTCACAATCAGGGGATGAACTGTTAGCGCGCTGCCCTGTATGACCTCTGCCCCCCTAAGCTGGTCGGCCTTAGAAGAAATGGCCGACTTTTCGACCGACTACGTCAATGGCCCTACCAATGCTCAATCTCGCCTGCGCCTGTTTGGCCAGCCGGAGTCGACGGTGCGGGTGACCCTCTATCGCGACAACCACGCCTGGTGCCCCTACTGCCAAAAAGTGTGGCTGTGGCTAGAAGAAAAGCAGGTGCCCTACCGGATCGAAAAGGTCACCATGTTTTGCTATGGCGAGAAGGAAACCTGGTACAAGCGCAAGGTGCCCTCGGGGATGCTGCCCGCCCTGGAGCTAGACGGGCGCATGATCACCGAGAGCGACGACATTTTGCTGGCGCTAGAGAACGCCTTTGGCCCACTGGTCTGGGGGATGAAAGATCCGCAGGTGGTGCCCCTGCGTCAACTGGAGCGGCTGCTGTTTCGGGCCTGGTGTATGTGGCTGTGCCAGCCAGCGCGATCGCCTGCGGCAGATCAGCGGGCGGGCGAACAGTTTGTGGGCGTGGTGCAGCGGGTTGAGCAGGCGCTAGCTAGCACTCCCGGCCCCTTCTTTTTGCCGGAGTTTAGCACCGCCGATGTGGTGTTTGTGCCCTACGTAGAGCGCATGAGTGCCAGCCTCTATTACTACAAAGGCTATTCTTTGCGGGATGAAAATCCTCGGCTAAGGGACTGGTTTGACGGACTGGAAAGCCGCGCCACCTATCGCGGTACCCAGAGCGATTTTCATACCCACGTGCACGACCTGCCGCCGCAGATGGGGGGCTGTTACGAGAATGACTCGCCCCAGACGCGCCGCAACCAGGCTCAGGTCGATCGCGGTCCCTGGTTTGGCCTGCCCGATGTCGCCTATCCAGAACCGGAGACGTCTCGGGTTGAGGCGCTGAGCCGGATGGTGAAGCACCGGGACAACGTGATTAAGGTGAACCCTGCGGCGAGGGATGTGATTGATTTGGCTTTGCGCTGTGCGCTGACTTATCTAATCACGGGGGAGACCTGTGAGCCTCCGGCGGGCGCTGATTTGGGGCTGCGGTATCTGCGCGATCGCATCAACGTGCCCCGCGATATGTCGATCTACGCCGCCAAGCGCCTGCGCGAGGCTCTGGAGGCCACCGCCGCACTAGCCGGAGACGCCCAGCCCGAGCCACTGCCCATTCGCCACCGCCGCGACCAAGACCCGGCCAATTTTGCGATGGTGTAGGGTCATGCGCCGAGGCACCCGGTCCCTTCTCGGCTGCTAAAAGAGGATTGAAGGCTGCATCAAAGGGACCGGGTGCCTAACTCCGCTAAATGCCGTGGCTTTTGCCCACCACCCAGCTGCGGCGGAAGAAGCGGGCCAGGCTGCTTTCGCTCAGCGTCAGGCAGATCGGTCTGCCGTGGGGGCAGGTGCGCGGGTTGCGGGTGCGCTGCCAGTCGTCGAGCAGGGTTTGCAGGGTAGCGAGATCGAGCGGGGTGCCGTTGCGAATGGCGGTGCGGCAGGCGATCGCCACCTGAGCCGTATCCAGATTCCCGCCCAGGCTGAGTTCGAGCAGGGCGTCGGGCAGGTCATCGCGATCGCGCAGGGGTTCTGGCGCTTGCCGAATTGCCCACCGATTTGGCCCAAACTCTTCCGGCGCTAGACCTAACCTCTCAAATTGCTCCAGCTGTTTTTCATTGAGCCCTTCCAACACCACTGGAGTAGTCAGCGGTACTAGCTGCCACCGATCGTTGAGGCGTTCGTAGAGCACGCGCTCGTGGGCGATGTGCTGTTCGATCAGGCAAAGACCATCGGGCTGTTCGGCCAGAATATAGCGGTCGTGCACCTGGGCGATCGCCCGCAAACCACCGGGGCGATCGCGGTAGGGTAGGGCATCCGACAGATCGCCCGCCGCGCCATAGAGGCCTCCCGGTTCCGCCGTTTTGAGTAGCTGGGTCACCCGCTGCTGGCTGCCGTCAGACAGGTTGGTTTCCTGCTGGCCCAACAGGGCC
>PYGV01000485.1 GCA_003022385.1 filamentous cyanobacterium CCP3
GGCCCCAGTAGCTAATCTGGGTTCCCTCCAATCACCTCTGTCAGCCTAGAATCTCTGTTACCTGGAGCAGCTATATTTTCTAGAAAGATTTTCAGTCTTCCACCCAGCGGGGTACGTATTGCCAGCCGTTGCGAATTTCATCGCGGTACTGCTGATGCCCAGGCTGCTTCTCTTCCACCAGCTGCCAGAAGGCGGCGGAATGATTCATGTGCACGGTATGACACAGCTCGTGGACAAAAACGTAGTGAACCAGTTCGGGGGGCAAAAACAGCAGTTTGTAGTTCAGACTGATATTCTTGCTGGACGAACAGCTGGCCCAGCGGGTTTTTTGCCCTCGAATAGAAATGCGGTCAAAGGGCAGGTTGAGCACAAAACTCAGCTCGCGCAGCCAGGGGGCAAATTCGGCTCGGGCCTTACGGCTGAGCCACTGGCGGAGCAAATCGGTACAGGCGGCGCTGTTGTCTACAGGGCCGCGCAGCAGCAGGGTTTGAGGGCCGCTCTGGGTCATGGCCAGGGTGCGGGTGGAGGCGGGCTGATAGCTGACATCCCAGGTCTGGTGGCGCGATCGCACCTCGATCTGGCCAGGTTTCTCCTCAAAATGCTCATCGGCTAGGGTTGCCGTTTGGTGGGCCAAGCGCAGCTGCGATCGCCAGAGCCAGTCGCGCCGCCGATGCAGCAGCTCAGGCACCTGAGCGTGGTCAAACCCATTGGGAACCACCACCTCGATCTGGCCGTTGAGATGCACTTTGATCGAGACATGGCGAGCGCGGCTGCTTTCTCGAATCCGGTAATCGGGCAGCGCCACCGGATCAGCAGAAAAAAGCTGGAGCTGTTCAGACGATTCAGCCATAGGGCAGCAGGAGACAGCGCTCTATCTAATTTAGATAGCCTGTTCTATCCTACGTTGCTCTAGAAAAGAGAGCAAAAGTTCCTGATGGGGCGGCCCAATCGGGCGCTCTGCCTGGGCGCGGGCAGAGTAGCGATGACCTCGGTGAATGTCCTCAACGCTACACAGACCCAAATCTAGCCCCTCCGTCAGCACCAGGCTCTCCACCGGCACCACCAGCGGCCCGTGGTAAACGTGACGCACCACCGTTTCAGATTCTGATCGCTGAAACAGCGCTAGCTGAGGCGCGTCGTAGCCAATTTCTTCCTGTAGCTCTCGATAGACCGCCTCATCGGGCCGTTCACCCGGCTCTAGATGGCCCCCAAAAAAGGCCCAGTGGCCCGGCCAGGCAATGGTGGGGATGTCGTCGCGCAGCTGTAAGAGGTAGCGATCGCCCTGGTAGAGAATGGCGATCGCTACCTCAGGTTTTGGGCTCAATCGCATGGGCAAGAACATAAGATTAAAGGAATGTCACGAAGAGAATGTAACAGTTAGAGCCAGCCTCAAGCCACTCCCTACCGCCCCGATCCCCGTCCTTCGCAGATGGGTGCAGAGATATTGATCTTTACCGCGATCGCGCTGCCGCTGGCGTCAATGGTTCTGGTCATGGTCAATGCCTCCTGAGTGGTCATACCCTCAGCTACAGCCTCAAGGCTCGCCATTTCGCAAACTTCAGACCCTTTACAGCCCGCCAAAGATCAAGCGTTGGGGGTTAATAATTAACATTAATTAACAAAAAGAAGACTTGACTGCCAATTTGAAGATACTGACCCGCTTATTTATTGAGTTTTGTTAATAGAAGCCCGATTCAGAGATCAATTTTGCGATCAGAGCATTTCTGGAAGCCCTATGGATCAAGGGGTTCCGCAGATTGAATTATTGTTAACCGCCGTCAAAAAGCGTCAAATCGCGAGACTATAATGCTCAAGAGCAATCACCGCCTAAGTATCGGTTGTACCTAAAAGCGATCGCGCCCTTGGGTACAGTTTTAGCCAAGGCGATTGATTCTCGATTTGCTTTTGTCTAGAGAGAGGAGAGTCTCCATGACAACTACCCCGCGCGAGCGGGAGGCGAAAGCCAAAGTCGTCGTAGATAAGGATCCAGTGCCTACTTCTTTTGAGAGGTGGGGCAAGCCGGGTCACTTTGATCGGACTTTGGCCAAAGGGCCCAAAACCACCACCTGGATTTGGAACCTCCACGCCGACGCTCACGATTTTGATAGTCATACCAGTGATTTAGAAGACATTTCGCGCAAAATCTTTAGCGCTCACTTCGGTCACTTAGCCGTCATCTTTATTTGGCTCAGCGGCATGTATTTCCATGGCGCTAAGTTTTCAAACTACGAAGCCTGGATGGCCGACCCCACGGGCATCAAGCCCAGCGCTCAGGTAGTCTGGCCGATCTTCGGTCAAGAAATCCTGAATGCTGATGTTGGCGGTGGCTTCCACGGTATTCAAATTACATCTGGCCTATTTCAGTACTGGCGCGCTGCTGGTATCACCAATGGCTTCCAGCTGTACGTCACTGCCATTGGGGCGTTGGTAATGGCTGGCCTGATGCTGTTTGCCGGCTGGTTCCACTACCACAAGCGGGCTCCCAAGCT
>PYGV01000157.1 GCA_003022385.1 filamentous cyanobacterium CCP3
GGGGTATGGGCAGGGGGGGCAGCGGCGATCGCAGCGTCAACATCCATGGCTCAAATTCCTTGATTGGGGCATAGTGCGAGAGACCGAATTCCTAGACCTTGACCAGTTGATTCACCGCTTTGAGCAGTTCGTCCTGGTCGATGGGCTTGGCCAGGTAGGCATCGGCCCCCTGCTTTAGACCCCAAAACTTATCCATTTCGGTGCCTTTGGTCGAGCACATAATCACGGGCACCTGCATGGTGCTGGTGTCTTCTTTCAGCTCGCGGCAGATCTCAAAGCCGCTGCGATCGGGCAGCACAACGTCGAGAATAATCAGATCAAACTGGTGGCTTTTGACCTGCTCAAAGGCCTCTGCGGCACTTTTGGCAGTCAGGACGGTAATGCCGCGATCGCGCAGACAAAGCGCCAAAATTTCTTTGTCGGTCAGGCTATCTTCAACGATTAGAACTTTGCTCATGGATTACACCTTGGGTAGGGAGAAGAGTGAGTGGGTGAATGGGTGGATTTAGGTAGGGGCGGGGGCGAGATGTTTGCGAATCACGGAGAGAATCACAATCGGCTCCATCGGTTTGCTCAAAAAATCGGTGGCCCCCAGCAGGCGGGCACGCACCTGGTCAACCAGGCCGTCGTTGCCGCTGAGAATGACGATGGGAACCGTTTGAAAGCGAGACATTTTGCGCAGGCTGCTGCAAATCTCGTAGCCGTTTGTGTCGGGCATGACCAGGTCTAAAAACACCAGATCTGGCTTTTGCGCCAGCAGGGTCGGAATGGCCTTGGTCCCTTCGGTAATCGGCAAAAAATCGTACCCCGCCGCCCGAATCACCTGACCCATGGCTTTGCAAACCATTGGGCTATCGTCAACACAGGCAATTTTGAGGGGGCGTTGGTGAGCTGCGATCGGGGGTTCTCCGCCATTCAAGGCCGGAAAGTCGGCCACCTCGACCAGGCTGATCCAGCCGGCCTGAACGTAGGGCTGTAGCGCCTGGGTGAGGTTGAGCACGTCTTGCCCCAGCTTGACGGCCAGGTCGCGCAGACTGCGCTGACCATCGAGCAGCTGCATGAGCGAGGTGTAGACCCCCGGCGATACCTGCGCCCGAATCGGTTCGGGATGCTGAATGACCGGAGCCAGATTGGGTGAGTAGGCCTCCAGGCCTCCCTCCAGCCAGGCCTCCCATCGCTCGGTCACCGAGGGCAGCAGATCGGTTTCATCGATCGCAATGGGTCTATGGCTGGGGTCAAGCACAGGCCGCCGAGCTAGTTGGTACTGAGTTTCGCGGGTTTGCACAACATCAAAGAGAATGTCGGCCACAATATTGGTGCTGATCTCCCGCAGCGCCTGGGGAGAAAGCTGCCCCTGGTCGAGCCAGTTGTGCAGCAGGTGGTAGTCCCAGCCGTCTAGCCAGTTTGCGGTGGAGCCAGCCGCAAACGATTTCTGTAGAGCCCGGTAGCTGAGGTCGGTGTCTGGCAAACGGGCCTGAGCCTGGCGATACCACTGCCGCATGGGGTGTACCCCACCGTGGCCGTAGACGACCTGGCCCCGGTTAAAAAATAGAGTCCATTGATGCCCTGCGGGAGCAGACCAGGTGAGTTTGCCGCTAAAATCTAAGCGCTTGAGAACCGGAAAAATTTGCAGCTTCTTAACGCGCAAATAGTTGGCAATAGGTTTAGAGTACTGGGCTGATCTGCCACTCATAGTGAGAGCCTGACTTGATAACAGTATGCAATTTGCTGACCCGGTCGAATTTGGCACATGACTAAACTTTGCTGTCTAGATGAGATTGGCTTTATGTAGCGGTTTTCTGTCGAGCGAGATACACCATTGCTGAGATCTAAATCCCCCCGCTACTGAGCTGTTTAAGTTTCACGCTATTCCCCCTTGGTAAGGGGGCAGGACGGGTCATCGCGATGGCCTTCACCTGTGATGAATTCAGCCAAATTAGCTGTTTGGTTTTGGTTACAGCGAGTCGGAATGGGCAGATGCTGTATTGGGGGGGCTCTTCGACCCCAAACAGGCGAATTTGTACGCTTTATCTCCTCCTGAAAAGGCAGGAAGAAAAATAGTCTCTTGATGACTTTAATGGCATTGATGAAGTCAGGTTTATGTTTGGTTTTTGAGCGCTAAGCTAATTTCTGAATTACCTAAATCGACAAGTAAATCATCTCAGTTAAGTCTGTGTAGATCAATCTATAGAATTAATAAACTGAGTATTTTTGAAAATTCTTTACGAGTATTAAGATCGAGATATTTTGATCAGAATTTTCCGGCTTTAAAGCTGTCTGATTCGCTGTCTTGGCCTCGGCTAAAATCACTGGCACTGTCCTAGGCAAATTGGCCAGCGCAACATCAGGGAAGCAGGGCATCGACCTCCAGCAAAAACAAAGGCGGTTCGGTGTCGTTGAGGGTGACCAGAGTGTTTATGCCCTGGAGGTGGTGCATGATTAAGTAGCTGGCGGGGATAGGGCGAAAGGCCGACTGACGCGCCCGTTTGAGGCTGGGGATGTCGTCGATGAGTAGCCCCAATAGGCCAAAGCGCGGCGAGTCAACCACCAAAATAGAGCGGGGGGGCTGCTTGCTGATGTCTGCGGTCGGATGGCCTTGCCCAGGCAGCAGCGGCGCTGATTGGTAGATGCGATCGGCTACATCCACAATGGGGACGGTCTCCTGGTTGAGCTGAGTCAACCCCACCCCCAGACCCGGCGCTTGACTGGCTGGGGGAATGACCCGCCGCGCCATTGCCAGGGGCAGGCAAAACCAGTTGTGGCGCAGCGGAAAAGCAATTAGCCGCAGCGAGGGTTCTTGCGCAGGTAGACGACGGTAGCGGGCGATCGCGGTGGGCATGGCAGACTCCTAAGACACCAGGGCGGGCTGAATCAGATCTTCGAGGGTTTTAAGCAGGGTTTGCTCGTTGTAGGGTTTGGTAAAGTAGGCCGCTGCCCCCAAACTCATGGCCAGCTGGCGGTGTTTTTTGCTGCCGCGAGAGGTGAGCATGGCGACGGGCAGGTTTTCATGGTCGGTTTCGGCTTTAAGCCGGGCCAAAAAACCGTAGCCGTCCAGGCGGGGCATTTCGACATCGCAGATAACCGCCTGGACCGTTAGCCCGGCCACCAGTTTGTCGAGGGCATCCTGGCCGTCTTTGGCCTGGGCCACCTGATAGCCCGCTTTTTCGAGGGTAAGGGCCAGCAGGCGGCGCACGTTGATCGAGTCGTCGACCAGCAGCACGGTGGGTTTGCGAATAGCGGTGCTGGTCTCGTAGCGGGGGCCGTTGGTCAAAAAGGCGGGAATGGGCGCTTCGTCGAGGGTGTTGGCGCCGGAGGCTTCGCAGCTGGCTATCCAGTAGAGCAGCTCGGCGGTGTTGACCAGGGGTACTACCTGACCGTCGCCCATGATGGTGCAGCTGTTAAAGCCTTTGGGCATGGGCAGGTTGCCCACGACTCGGCGCAGGGCGACCTCCTGTTCGCCCCACGATCGCTCGATTTGCAGGCCCACCCAGCGCTGATTAGCCTGCACCAGCAGCACTGTAGGCTCCGAAATGGCGGGGGAAGTCTCGGGACTCTCGATCACCACCGGGCAGTTGAAGTGGAGCCAGTCGGCCAGGCGCACCAGCTGCACCAGTTCGCCATTCCACTCAAAACTGTCGCGACCAGCGGTGGTGAGAATGGCGTCAGAGGGCAGGGCAAAGATTTCTTCGATCGCATCGACCGGAAAGGCCATCCGCATGCCCCGGCTTTCGACAATGAGCACCCGCGTCACCGAGAGGGTAAAGGGGATAGAAATCGTGAAGGTAGTGCCTGCCCCTGGCTGGGTGTCGACCTGAATGTCGCCGCGAATCTCTTTCAGCTTGCTGCGCACGACATCCATGCCGATGCCGCGCCCCGAGAGGTCAGTGACTTCGCTGGCGGTGCTAAAGCCCGGCTCGAAGATCAGCGACAGCAGCTCCTGGTCGCTGGCGGCGGCGAGTAGCCCCTCGTCTAGGCCCATGCGGCGGGCGCGATCGCGGATTTTGTCGACCGCGATGCCGCCGCCGTCGTCGCGAATGGTAATGATGGTGCGGCTGTTGTGCTGCTGAGCCGAAATCGCGATCGTGCCCGTGGCCGGCTTGCCCCGCTGCTGGCGGGTGGTAGCGTCTTCAATGCCGTGGTCAAAGCCGTTGCGAATAATGTGCATCAGCGGCTCTTGCAGCGCCTCTAGCACGTTGCGGTCGACCAGGGTGCGATCGCCCTTGAGCTTGAGCTCGACCGGCTTGTTGTACTGCAGCGACATCTGCCGCAGTGATCGGGGGTAGCGATCGAAAATATCGGCCAAAGGCCGCATCCGCAGCTGGGTAAGGTTCTTTTGCAGCTGGCGAGAGGTTTTGCGCAGGGTGCGGGTGGTCTGCTCGGTACCGTCGAGGGAGAGTTCGATGTCGGCCCCCACCTCCTGTAGCTGAATGATGGTTTCAATAATTTCGCGAAACGGCAGGTGCAGGTCGCGGTAGTGGTCGAGTTCCAGCACGTCAAACTGCTGGCGCAGCGCACTGTCGGCGGTCAGAGCCACAATTTCAGAGACGTTTTGCAGGGCCGGGGCGGCGGGCAGCAGGGGCCGCCGGGCATCCTGGGTGGCGACGGTATCGTAGGCCGCTCGCAGGTCGCTGTTGACCTGATCTAGGGTGCGCATGCGGGTTTGCAGGGTGCTCACCAGACCCCGCAGGCGGCTGACTTCTAGCTCGAGCCGGTGGCGCTCAATGGTCAGTTCGCCAAACAGGTCGCTGAGCTGGTTGATCTGCTTGACCGGCACCCGCACGGTGCTGTCGTTGTCCACCTCGTCGGTGGCGGCGGCAGGGGTCTGGCCATTGCTCGACCAGCTAGCGCCCTGGGCTGCCCCCCAGTCAACGGCGGCAAACTCGCTCGGGGTGTCTGACCACTGTGCCGCCCCGTTCGATATCTCATTGAGCGCCCCGTCAAGCTCACCGTCGATCACCTGATCGGGCTTAGACAGGTTGGCCGATTCGTCCTCAGTCAGATTGTGGATGTCATCGATCAGGTAGTCGGCCTGTAGGGCTGAATCGTTTGCCAGCGGCCAGAGGGGGGCTGTAATCTCGCCGTCGCTCAGACCGGGAATGAGGTCGCCAGAAAGGTCGATAAACGATTCGACCGCCACCGAGGCGATCGAGGCGGCGGTCACTCCGGTATCGATCGCCATCTGGGTCGGCAGGTCGGCCAGGTGGCCCGTCAGCACCAGGGCCTGGGCCCGTCGCCAGACCGCCAGCGCCTCCTGCACGACGGGCACCAGGGCTTCGTCAGCGGCAGTGGTCACCTGATCGGCCACCGACTGGCAGAGGCTGACAAAACTCTGCATCTGAAGCATTTCACCCAGGCCGCCCAGCTCCTGGGCCAAAATTTGCGCCTCCTCACGCAGGCAGGGCGAGGGCTCGGCCAGCACCTCTTCTAGCCGGCTGAGACAGCCCTCGACCTCGCTTTGAAACAGCAGCGGAATAATATCCTGGCCATCCTCGGGCGAGAGCATGGAGTAGGCGTCTTCATCGACCGGGTCGCCCAGGCGATCGTGGAGCTGCTCAAAAATGGGGCTGGCGTGCTGCTCAACCCATTGCGCATCGACAGGGGACTGGTGCGGGGCGCCCTGGCCGAGGCACTGGCGCTGCCCCACCATGACCTGGCCCAGGCAGTCAACCGCCGCCAGCAGCAGCTGCTCTAAGCCGGGGTCAACCTCGACCTTGCCGCGCTGCACTTTCAGCACCTTGAGGCTGTCTTCGAGGCGGTGGGCAAAGTCGCTGAGCAGCTGAAACCCCATCAGCGCCGCCCCCCCTTTGATCGAGTGGGCGGCCCGCAGCGCCTCGTTGATGGTGCCGGCCTCAAAGGTTTGAGTCAGCCCGATCAGGTGGGTACCGAGGGTTTCGAGATATTCCTGGGCTTCGTCGAGAAACTGAAGCCGAATTTCAAGTTCCTTTGCGTCGGACATGGTGGGTAGAGAGTGGGTGGGTACGTGGGTGCGCAGGTGCGTGTGGGTGCGTGGGTGCGTGGACGGGTGGGTGTGTGGGTGCGTGGGTGCGTGGGTGTGGTCTGTCTCACCTACCCACCTACCCGCCTACTCGTCCACCCATCCACCCACCTACTCCTCACCAGTCTTGAAGGTGCCAACGGTAGCCTGGAGCGATCGCGCCACATCTACCGTCTCGCGCAGGGAGGTAGAGATGTTCTGGGAGGACTGGGAGGTGCGGGCAGACTCGGCGGCGATCGCCTGCATGAGCTGGGTGACCGACTCCGAGATTTCGACCTGGGAGACTGTGGCGTCAGAAATCGATCGCACCAGGGTGTCAATCTGTTGCGATACATCGAGAATGCGGCCCAGGTTTTGCTTGGCGTCTTCGACCAGGCGGGTACCGGCGACCACTTCGGTGGTGCTTTGATCCATCGCGTCAACCACCTCGGCGGTTTCGCGCTGAATGGTTTCGACAATGCGCTCGATCTCTTTGGTGGCTTCGGCGGAGCGTGCGGCCAGTTCGCCCACCTCTTCGGCCACCACCGCAAAGCCCTGGCCCTTTTCGCCAGCGCGGGCGGCCTCAATACCGGCGTTGATAGCCAGCAGGTTGGTCTGCATGGCGATCTGGTTAATCAGCGAGACCGCCTTCGAGATCTGCTGCGACGACTCGCCCAGGCGCTTCACCTTTTTGGAGGTTTCGCCAATGATCTCCCGCAGGGTGAGAATGTTTTGTACGGTCAGATCCATCGCCTGGCCGCTGGTTTCGGCAGTGATAGAGGCGCTGTTGGCGACTACGGCGGCCTGCTGGGCGCTGCTGGCCACCTGCTGAATGGAGGCGGTCATGGCCTCGACCGAGGCCAGAGTTTGGGTCACGTCGTCGGCCTGACGCAGCGCTTCGGTGGCCAGCGCCTGAATTGCCCCTTCGTTTTCGCCCAGGGAGGCATTCACCTGCTCGGCGGAGGTTTTCACCTTGGTCACAATCTGGCGCAGGCTCTCCACAATCGAGTTGAAAAAGTCGGCGACGGTGCCAATTTCTCCCGCCGTCACGTCGGCGCGCACGGTGAGGTCGCCCTGGGAAGCCCCTTCTACCTCGCTGAGCAGCTCGACCAGCTGCATTTGCAGGGCCTCCTGCTTTTGCCGACGCTCCTCGGAAAGGGCTTCGGCCTGGGCATAGAGGCGGGCCTGCTCTAGGGCAAAGCCCAGCTGCGTCGCCACCTGGCGGAAGAAGTTGATCTCCATTGGATCCCAGTTGCGGGGGCCGCTGCACTGGTGGGCAATTAGCAGACCGACCAGTTCTTCGTTGATGATGAGGGGGGCGACCAGGTTGGCCTTAACGTTGTACTGCTCGAGCTGGCGCAGGTGGCATTCGGTTAGCCCGGCCTCGGCCAGGTTGGGCACCGCCTGCACTCGGCCCTGGCGGTACTGCTCGATATATTTCTCTTTAAAGCAAGGGTCGTAGACCTTGTCTTCGAGGGCAGCGGGCCAGCCCTGTCCAACCGATTCAGCGATAAATGTGCCTTTCCAGGTTTCGTCAAACTGGTACACACTCACGCGATCGGTTTGCAGCGCCCGACGGGTTTCGGTGACGGCGGCCCGAAAGATGCGCTCTTCGTCCAGGCTTTCGCGCATGAGGGAGACAATTTCTGTGATCTGGCGATCGCGGGCGGCGGTAACTTCTTGCTGCTGGAGCAGGCGGGCCTGGCTGAGGGCATAGCCAATCTGGAGCGAGACCTGCTGGAGCAGGTCAGTTTCCTCCGGCGTCCAGTGGCGGGGGCGATCGCACTGGTGCACGCACAGCAGGCCAATCAGCTCGTCGCCTGCCAGCAGTGGGGCCACCATATTGGCCATCACCTCTAGCTTTTCGAGAATGTCGCAGTGGCAGTCGGAGAGCTGAGCCTCCTGACGGTTGGCCATCGTCGTGACGCGCCCGGCGTAGTAGCGCTCTAGGGCCTCAGGGCTGAGCGGGTCCTCAATGGTTTGGCCAACGGCCCGCTTCCAGCCGCGCCCGATCGCCTCGGCGGTGATGTCGCCGCCTTTGAAGTCGGGGTGGAAGCGATAGATCAGCACCCGGTCGACCTCCAGCATCTCCCGCAGACCTTCTACCGAGGTGCTGAGAATGGTCTGTTCGTTGAGCGACTGGCGAATGCAGCTGGTCAAATCGGCCAGCAGGTTGGCCCTTGCGGCAGCCAGCTGCTCTTTTTGGCTCTGGCGGCGCAGCAGGTCTTCCGATTCGGCGACGTTGGCGGCCAGCTGGTTAAAGGCCTGCGCCACCTGACCCACCTCATCGCTGGCGTACACATCGGCGCGGGCCTGGCGATCGCCCATACCAAAGCGCCAGGCCGCCTGCTGCAGGTTTTTCATCGGGCGCAAAATCGATCGCCCCAGCAGGGCAGCAATGATGACATCAGCCCCCAGGGCCATCACAGCAATCAGCAGCTGTAGCCGCAGGCTGTTGCCAATCAGCGTGTTGAGGCCGGTTTCGGAGGTACCCCGCACCATCACCGCGACTGGCACGCCGTTGAAGTCTTCAATGGTGCGGGCGGCCAGGGTGTAGGTGGTGCCGTCGATGCGATCGCGGCGGGTCACCTCCTGCCCTGGGTTGTCGGCAGCCTGCTCGATCAGGGTGGGTGCGTCGAGGGGCACGTTGACCTGGGCGGCTTCGAGGTCGGCATTGTCGCCCGCGTAGAGGGCAGTGGCCAGGTCAAACTGACCCTCGCTGTTGCGCTGGTACAGGGCGCTGTAGCCGTTGCCAAAGGGCGCGATCGATCCCTTGGGAATGGTGTCTTTGCCGTTGACGATGTCACCGGAGACCAGTGCCCCCACCACTCGGCCTGAGGACGGGTCGCTGACAGGGGTGATGGTGTAGCGAATCAGCGCATCCTGGTTGGCAAAGCCAGCGGGCAGGGGCGGTGCCTCATTGCTCAGCTCCTCCCAGCTGACAATGGCGCTGGCCTTGACCTGGCGCGGGTTTTGCAGCACGGTACCCACCAGGCCGTTGGGGTCAAACGGCTGGCCCCGGCGATCGCGGTTGGCGTTGGCAATAATTCTCAGGTCATTGCCCACCAGGGTGGCGTACTCAATGTTGCGGGCCTCAATTTCGTTCTCAAGAATTTGCTCCACCGCCGCGATCGACCCCGAGGGGATGGCTTCGCCGCGAGCGTAGGCCGCCGCCGCTTCCACGATGGCGCGGTTGTCGGACTGGCCCCGAAAGCCAAACCCCATCTGGTTAATCTTGATGTTGTACTCAATGTCAGAGACAGCCAGCTCGGCTTTGGCCTGGTTGAGCAACTGGCTGCGCCCGCCCGCAATGATCAAAAGTGACCCCACCCCCATCAGGCCCACGACCGAGATCAGCTCAGAGGTAAACAGCCCCGCCAGCTGCTTTTGCCGCACGCTGAGGTTGCTAAACCACTGAATCCAGCTCCAGCGGGCCGATTTGGTAATTCTGACCGTAGATTTTACCTCTGGGTCGTAGGCTGCCCCACGGTAGGTTAGCCCATTGGTGTTGTTTTCCCCGGCGCTGTTTTCTCCGGCGTTGCCGGCTATGGCGTTTTGACCATTGACCACCCCATTGTGTAAGGTCGGGTCTGGCTCTCCGGCAGCGGCGGGGGGATAGGGTCGAAAGTCTGTGGTCATGGGTCAACTACCTTAACGAAGTGGGTGAGATGAAGCGGGCGAGAAAACCGAGAGATGCGTAAGGGGCGCCGCATTCACGACGCTGCAGCCCGAACGTGAGAGATGCTGAAGTCATCGCTGATGGTAAGGAGGCACGGCTAATTAAGCTGTGTTTAGGGCCAAGTGTTTCTAAGGGTCAGCTCAGGGTCTAGAGCCCATCTGGGCTCAGAGAGCCTGCAGGGCTGGGGCGCGCAGCAGGGCTTCGCCATCTAAGCCCAGCAGCACTTCCCCCTCTTGCAGCACGCAGCCGCGCAGAAAAGGCACCAGCCCTGGGGGCACATGGGTGGGTGCAGGCTGCAGCTGCTGAGGCGGCAGACTGAGAATGCCGTCGATCTGACTGACCCGCAGCCCCAGGGTCACCGTGCCCACCTGGAGCAGCACCAGGTTGTATTGCTGAGAGTTGGGGTAGGCGGTGGGCAGCCCCAGCAGCAGGGCTAAATCGACCACCCACAGCACCCGACTGCGGCGGTTGATCAGCCCCAGCAGGGCGGGGGGCATGTTGGGCATTGGGGTAATGCTGGCCGCTGGCGTCGCGATCGCCTCCTGCACCTGGCGAGTTGGCAGTAGCGCGGATTGCTGGCCCAGGCTAAAGCGCAGATAGCTGTGGGTGAAGGGGGCCAGCGCTTGGGTGGCGAGGGCCGCCCTGGCGGTTTGCGGCGGGCCGAGAGATAAGTTGCTCATCGGTTGACCCTCAGCATGGTCATCACGGCCTGCACCAGTTGTTCGCGGGTGTAGGGCTTGGTCAGGTAGGCATCGGCTCCCTGGCGCAGACCCCACAGCCGGTCAATGTCTTGGTTTTTGGAGGTGCATAGCACAATCGGCACGTGGGCGGTAGACGCCTGCTTTTTGAGGCTGCGGCAGAGCTCAAACCCGCTCATGCCGGGCATCACCACATCGGTAACGATCACATCGGGCAGGTGCTGGGCGGCTTTGTCGAGGGCCTCTTGGGCGGTCACGGCACAGACCACTGTGCAGCCGCTGTCGCGCAGATAGTGCACCATCAGCTCCATTTCGGAGGGGGTGTCTTCAACCACCAAAACGGTGCCTGCTAGAGTCGCTTGCATCATACATTTACCTAAAGAATGGGTTAGGCCCCTGCGGCAATGAAGGGTCAGGCTGTTGCGCCCGCGATCGCCGCTCGGGCTGGAGGAAATTGGGCGAAAACTCGGTGCTCCAGACCCACCTTCACCACCGCCTGAAGAACACCAGGCGGAACTAAAATCAGGTGGATCAAACTCAGATCAGCTGCAAAACAAATTTAGGGCTCAACTGGCCGCAGGTTGAGCTATACCAAGATTGGCTCAGGATTTGGAGACTGCCTACAGGCAAAATCCAGGTCCGAAGTTGGGTTTAATTTAGGTACTTAAAAATGAATTTGAGCAGATCAGATTGATTAAAGGGTTTAGTCAAGTAGCCCGATGCTCGCACCAGTTTGGCCTTGGCGCGATCGATAAACCCGGTGTTGCTCGTCACCATAATAATCGGGGTGTTTTTAAAGTCGGGATGGCGACGCAGCAGCGAGCAAAGCTCGTAGCCATCCAGGCTGGGCATGGTGACATCGAGCAAGATCAAATCGGGCTTATTTCGAATGACCTGCATTAATGCCTTCACCGGGTCATCGATCATAATCACCGAGAAGATTTTGTCGTCTAAAAAGCTGTTGATGGCCTGTAGCACGGTGTGGCTATCGTCGATACAGGCGATGGTGTAGTGGGCTTTGGTCCCCAGCTTGACCGGGCCAGAACCCATGCCGGTCTCCCCAGCGCCTCTGGCCACGGTGGCCGCAGCACCCACGACGGGGGCGGCTGTCAGGGTGGCTGCGCCTAGCGTTTGATAGCTGCCGTTGCGCTGATTCAGGCTGGTGCGCCGCTGCTTGAGTCGGGCGTAGCATTCTTCCACCGTAGTGCGTAGGTTGAGCTGGCAGTAGCGGGGCGCACCGCCCAGGCTGTTGCCCTCAACCAGCTCATAGCTGCCCTGGCGCACCTCTAAGAAGGCTTCAAGCACCTCTTTGGAGAGGGTTTCAACCAGGGTCGAGGCCTGGTTGGGGTGCAGGTGCTGCTGCTCGACCAGCCAGCAAATCGCCTGGTAGTCGGCCAGGTTGGTAGCCGCCCGCTGTTCAAACAACAGCCGCACCTGTACGCGCACGGCGCTGACTAGCGTTGGCACCTGTACACTCAGCCGTCTGAGGTGACTATCCAGTCGCTCAAACGCCCGGTCAGCCGTGGAAACATAGTTGATTTGCCCCTGCTCCAGGCAAAGCAGCCAGGTGTTGGTGGGGGTGATGACCTGAAGACAGCCAGTCACCTGCCGACTACTCACCTGGGCGAGCAGGCTGAGGGGGTGCAGTGGGGTGGGGGAAGA
>PYGV01000486.1 GCA_003022385.1 filamentous cyanobacterium CCP3
CCCCCCACCCGCTCGGTGGCAACACCTGCCCTGCCCTCGGTGCCCAGTGGCCGCGTGGTAGTGGCCATCGACCCTGGCCACGGCGGCCGCGACCCCGGCGCGGTCGGCATCAACGGCCTCCAAGAAATACAGGTCATTTTCCCAATCTCTCAGCGGGTGGCCCAGCTGCTCGAAGAGCAGGGCGTGGTGGTGGTCATGACCCGACGCGATAATGTCACCGTTGATCTGCAAGCCCGAGCGGATATCGCCAACCGGGCCCAGGCCAACCTGTTTGTCAGCATTCACGCCAACGCCATTAGCCTCAGCCGCCCCGATGTCAACGGCATTGAGACCTATCATGCGTCGGAGAGCGGGCGGCGGCTGGCGGCGGCTCTTCAGGCCAGTATGCTGGCGGCGACGGGCATGCGCGATCGCGGCGTCAAGCAGGCCCGCTTCTATGTGCTGCGGGCCACCACCATGCCCTCTGCCCTGGTCGAGGTCGGCTTTGTCACCGGAGCGCAAGATGCCCCCCGCCTGGCCGACCCCGCCTGGCGCGAAACCATGGCCCAGGCGATCGCTCGTGGTATCTTGCAGTACATTCAGCAGGGGCTGTAGGGGGCAGATGGCCTACTGGTTCGACGGACAGCTTCATTCAGGAACTGAGATTGCCCTGACCGTTGACGACCCCGCCTTTCTCTATGGGGCTACAGTATTTACCACTCTGCGGGTCTACGACAAGAGGCTAGACCACCCCCTCACCAACTGGGCCGCCCACCAAACCCGTTTGACCGAGGCGCTACAAAGCTTTAGCTGGCTTACCCCCGACTGGCATCAGGTGCGCCAGGGCGCAGAGCTGGTGCTAAGGGACTACGCTATTCTGCGCATCACCTGCTTTCCCGATCGTCGGGCGCTGGTAACTGGGCGCAACTTACTCGCCGACTTAAACCAGATGCAGACCCACGGTATCGCCGCCTGGGTGGCTCAGGGAGACCTCTACCAGCGCCCTCTACCCGCCTACAAAACCGGCAACTACCTCGGCGCTTGGCTGGCTCTACAGGCGGCTCGGCAGCACGGTGCCCGCGAAGCCATCCTGGTCGATACTCGGGGGCAGTGGCTCGAAACCAGCACTGGCAACCTCTGGGGCTGGGCCAACGGCCAGTGGCATACCCCCGGCCTGGGGGTAGGACTGCTGCCCGGCATTGCTCGCCTGCACATTCTCGACCATCTCAAGCGGCAGGGGCAGCGAGTGAACCAAGCCCCCTGGCCGCCGGGCCTTATTCAGCGCTTTGAGGCCCTGGCCTATAGCAACTCAGGGGTGCAGGTGGTGCCGATGCACACCGTGCTGGGGCACACAGTTTCAGGCGATCGCAGTAGACTGGAAATTAACCCACAGCACCCAGCTCTAGAGGCTTTGCGGGCTGCATTCTGGGAAAATTAGCGTCCAGATCAGGAGCAGTCGGCTTCTACCGGCAAAACTCCATGTCTGGGCTTGACTTAGGTTTAGTTGGTCCATTCCGACAGATGACGTTAACATAAGTTAATATCCTTCTAATTAATACGGCTTGTTTAAGATTCAGCCTTAAAGAGCCGTTTCTTAGAAACGGTTCATCCCAAGAAGTTAGTGGAGGCAATAGCCCGGTGAACAAACGGTGGAGAAATGCAGGTTTATACGCCCTGCTGGTCGTAGTAGTGATTGCGCTAGCGACCGCTATTTTTGATGGTTCTGGTCCCGAAACCCAGACCTGGCGTTACAGCCAGTTTCTAGACGCGGTACAAAACAACCAAATTGAGCGCGTCAGCATTAGCGCCGATCGCACCCGTGCGCGCTTTACTGACCCCGAAGGCAACGGCCAGGTAATCGTCAACCTGCCCAACGACCAGGAGCTGATCAGCACCCTGGAAACGAACAATGTCGATATCGTGGTCACGCCCCAAAGCGACGACAGCGTTTGGGTGCGGGCTTTTAGCACCCTGCTGATTCCGATTCTGCTGCTGGGGGTGCTGTTCTTTGTGCTGCGCCGCGCCCAAAGTGGCCCCGGCAACCAGGCTATGAACTTTGGCAAGTCCAAGGCTCGCGTGCAAATGGAGCCCCAGACCCAGGTCACCTTTGGCGACGTCGCCGGGATTGAGCAGGCCAAGCTGGAGCTAACCGAGGTCGTTGACTTCCTCAAGAACGCCGATCGCTTCACCGCTGTGGGTGCCAAAATTCCCAAGGGCGTGCTGCTGGTGGGCCCTCCCGGTACCGGTAAAACCCTGCTGGCCAAGGCCGTCGCGGGCGAAGCAGGCGTGCCCTTCTTCTCCATCTCCGGTTCTGAGTTTGTGGAAATGTTTGTGGGGGTCGGTGCCTCCCGCGTGCGCGACCTGTTTGAGCAGGCCAAGGCCAACGCTCCCTGTATCGTGTTTATCGACGAGATCGACGCCGTGGGTCGTCAGCGGGGCGCAGGCCTCGGCGGCGGCAACGACGAGCGCGAGCAGACCCTCAA
>PYGV01000158.1 GCA_003022385.1 filamentous cyanobacterium CCP3
GTGCTGACCGGGTCAAAAAATGCGCTGAAGGGGGTGGGTTTTTTTGTCGGGGCGGCGCTGCTGGAGTGGGTGGGCTTTCGCCCGGCGCTGCTCATTCAGGCGGCGGTGCTGGGGGTGATTTTGCTGTCAGGAATGTTGCTGCCCGCTGAGATGGGCAAGATTGGCAAAAAGGTGGCCTTTAAGCAGCTGTTTTCCAAGAGCAAGGAGATCAACGTGCTGTCGGCGGCGCGGTTCTTTTTGTTTGGCTCGCGGGATGTGTGGTTTGTGGTGGCGCTGCCAGTGTTTTTGTACGAGGTGCTGGGCTGGCAGTTCATGCAGGTGGGCACCTATATGGCGATTTGGGTAATCGGCTACGGCATCGTGCAGTTTTTGGCGCCGCAGCTGTTGCGCAAAGACAGCACTGGCAAGGTGGTGCCCAAGGCAAAAACAATTCTGTTTTGGACTTCGATGTTGACGGCAATTCCGGCCCTGATTGCGCTGGTGCTAATGTCGGGGCTGCGCGGCGACATTGCGGTGACAGGGGGACTGATTGTGTTTGGGGTGGTGTTTGCGTTTAACTCGGCGGTGCACTCGTACCTGGTGCTGGCCTACACCGAGGATAAAGATGTCAGCCTGAATGTGGGCTTTTACTATATGGCTAACTCCGGCGGGCGGCTGCTGGGCACGATTACCTCAGGGCTGTTTTACCAGTGGTTTGGGCTGGTGGGGTGCCTGTGGGTGTCGAGCCTGTTTGTGCTGGCGGCGGCGTTGATTACCACGCAGCTACCAGACCCGAAAGCGTCAAGCACGGTAGGGGTTTGAGTTGTCTAGGACAGTTCAATAGTGGTAGCGGCAAGCCAAGATGCGAACCTGGTCTTCACGGATTTCGTAGACCAAACGATGCTCTTGAGTAATGCGCCTCGACCAACATCCCTGCAATTCATGCTTCAGGGGTTCGGGCTTGCCTGTACCGGTAAAGGGCGATCGCTGAATTTCTCTGATCAGCTTGACAATCCGAAGGGCCGTTTTGCGATCAGCCTGGATCCACCAGGCTAAGTCTTCAAAGGCATTTGGGTCAAACTCAACTGGCCTCATCTAGCCCCAGCTGAGTGAGGGCGGTGTCGAAGGCAATACCCTCGCTACGGTGCTTAGCGTCTAGTAAACGCTGGCGCATGGCATCACTTTTGAGCAAGTGCTGAGTCTCAAGTTCACCCAAAATACTCTGCCACAGCTGAACGGGGATAATAACGCCTGTGACCTCCCCCTTATCATTGGAGATATATTGAACCTGTGGGTCAAGCATAGCCAGATCACGAGACGGTGTGCTTGTAGTGTAGCAACCCCAGTTGCGGGGGGCCGCTAAACTAACGCAGGCAAGTACTCATCCCAAAGAATTGTAAGGGGAAAGAGTGCCGGAAAATTAATTCACTAAACTGTAGTTATAGTTACAGTTTTTTCGAGGAAATTGGTGATGGAGAATAAGTCTGCCAGCGAGCGTCGTCAGGTGATCGGTGAGCTGCGTCATCAGCTCAGGTTTGCGCAGCCTCAGGAGCGCGATCGCATTCGTCAGGAGCTAAATTTTTGGGAAATGCGGGGTCGCTAGCTCGCGGGCAGCAGGGGCAGCAGCAGGGTGACGAAGAAGTACACCAGCGCCCCCGTAAACACATAGCTGTCGGTGCGGTCTAAGATGCCGCCGTGGCCGGGGATGAGGGCTCCAGAGTCTTTGACCCCGGCATCGCGTTTCATCAGCGATTCGGTCAGGTCGCCCAGCAGGCTAGAGATCCCGACCATCAGACCCAGGGCCGACCCCGTGAAGGGCCAGAGCGGCCACTGTAGCCAGTAGCTGCCCACCAGAGCTACCACCGTGCTGCCCAACATGCCAAAGGCTGCCCCTTCCACGGTTTTTTTAGGGCTGATGTTGGAGAGCGGGGTGCGGCCAATCATTTTTCCGGCGGTGTAGGCCCCAATGTCGGCGGCCCAGATGCAGGCAAAGGCCAGTAGCGTTACCACCAGTCCGTAGGGGAGTGTATCCAGAGCTGGGGGCCAGGTTTCGGGCCAGAAGCCGCCCAGGGGTAAAGTGGTCGCGGTGTCACCCAGGTCGCGCAGCCGCACCCAAAAACTGGGCAGATAGCAGCCGTAGAACAGACCCAAAATAGAGGCGGCCACGTCGGCAATGGTGGCTACCTGGGGCTGAAACAACAGGTAAAAACAGATAAACGTACCGCTCAGGGGCAGCAGGGCATCGGCCAGCGGCGGGGAAACGTGCGCCATGATCAGCAAAAGCTGGCTCACCACCAGCGTGGTTTTGGCCGCTGGCAAAATGCCTTTAGCCTTGACCAGAGCAAAGATTTCAAGCTGGCCCAACAGGATAATCACCCCAAAGCCCAGGGTAAAATACCACCCCCCCAGCCCAATCATGGTCAGGGCTACTGCGATCGCAACGAGTCCGCTAATAATTCGAGACCAGGGCATAGGCGAGGGAAAAAAGGATTGACTGAGGTTGAGCTGGGGCGCTGCCCCCGAGCTACGGACAATAGTAAAGCCTGCTATCTACTATCACTGTGCCACATTACCCCGCGAGCACCGCAGAAACTGAGCTGATTGACGGGTGTTGGTCAAGACCGGGCAGATAGTACTGGCTAAAATTTTCTCTATTAATTTGCGGTGGCCAGCTCGGGGTAGCCTGCCTCAGTTAGGGCGCGATCGCGAATTCGGCACGAGTCGCAGCGTCCGCAGGGTGCAGCCCCACCCTGATAGCACGACCAGGTGGCGGCGATCGGCACCCCCAGCGCCACTGCCCGGTGCACAATATCTACTTTAGAATCCATCACCAGCGGCGCCACCAGCTTGGGCGCGTGGCCCTCTAACCCCGCTTTGGATGACAGCCGGGCCAGCTGCTGAAAAGCAGCCAGATACTCGGGCCGACAGTCGGGATAGCCAGAATAATCCACGGCGTTGATGCCCAGGTACACGGCCTCGGCTCCCTTCGCTTCGGCCAGGGCCAGGGCGAGGGCAATAAAGACCGTGTTGCGCCCCGGCACGTAGGTGGAGGGAATACCTCCTTCAATGCCGTCCTGGGGCAGCGGCTGAGCCAGGTCAGTCAGCGACGACGCGCCCCACTGGGCCAGGTTGACATCGATAAAGTGGTGGCAGGCGATCGCAAAATGCTCGGCCACCGTCTTTGCCGCCTCTAGCTCGCGCTGGTGCCGCTGACCGTAGTTGAACGACAGGGCCACTAGATCATAGCCGTCTGCGATCGCCTGGGCGGCAGCGGTAGCCGAGTCGAGGCCACCGGAAAGTAACACAATTGCAGTTGGGTGAGGCATGGGGTAGAGGTTTGGATTTTGGATTTTAGATTTTGGGCATCTGGCCGATACCTGACACCCAATCCCTAAATCCCCAGTATGGCTCCTGCGACGTTGAGGTAGATCAGCACCCCCAGTACATCCACCACCGTGGTAATAAAGGGGGCTGACATCAGCGCCGGGTCAAAGTTGAGCCGCTTAAACAAAAAGGGCAGGGCTGACCCTGCGCAGGAGGCCAGCACCGAGATCGCCACCAGGCTCACCCCCACCGAGAGGGCCACGCCCCAGTTCTGCTGGAGGGCAAAGGCCCAAAGGGTAACGGCGATGCCCAGCAGCACCCCCAGCAGCAGCCCGGCTAAGGTTTCGCGGCCAATGATGCGCGCCATCTGCGACGATCGCAGGGCATCGGTATTCAGGCCCCGGATTACCACAGTGGAAGACTGCGCCCCAACGTTGCCGCCGGAGTCGATCAGCAGCGGAATGAAGGCGGCCAGAACTACCACCTGCTCCAGCAGTTCTTCCTGGCCCTGAATGACGGCGCTGGTGCCGGTGTTGGTCACCAGCAGCACCAGCAGCCACACCACCCGCTTGCGGGCCACGGTGAATAGGTTGGTGTCAAAGTAGCGTTCGCCACCGCTTTGGACCCCGCCGCCTGTGTAAATATCCTCAGTCACCTCCGCTTCGATTACATCCATCAGGTCGTCAATGGTGACAATGCCCACCAGGCGCTGCTCGCTATCGACGACGGGCAGGGCCAAAAAGTCGTAGCGCTGAATCAGGCGGGCGGCCTCTTCCTGGTCGGCCTCGGTGTGAACGTAGACGATCTCCTGGCGCATCAAGTCTTGCAGCGGGCGATCGGGCTGGGCCACCACCAGGTCCCGCAGGGAAAGGGCACCGATCAGGTGACGCGAGCTGTCGAGCACGTAGAGGGTGTAGATGGTCTCGGAGGTTGCGGCCAGGTGGCGAATGCGATCGAGAGCCTGCTCGACGGTAAAGGTTTCGCGCAGGGCCACAAACTCGGAGGTCATAATCCGCCCGGCGCTGTCGGGGGGGTAGCCCAGCAGCAGGGCGGTGGCCTCGCGCTCGGCGGGGCTGAGCTGCAGGGTCAGCCGCCGCACCACCTTGGCGGGCAGCTCGTCGAACAGGCGGGCGCGGTCGTCGGGAGACATGCGATCGATAATTTCCAGCACCTCGGGGTTCTTAAAGTCTTCGAGCAGCGCCTGCTGCACGCGGGACGAAAGATATTCGTATACCTCGATCGCATCGTCTTTGGGCAACAGGCGAAAGGCCACCGCCTGTAGGGTTTCGGGCAGCTCGTCGATGGCGTCGGCCACGTCGGCCGACTGCATGGGTAGCAGCAGGGCCTGGGCCGCGTCAAAGTGTCCCGCTTTCAGCAAACGCTGCAGTTCTGCCTGGGTGGCTTCATAAAGCATGGCTTCCCCTGGGGTGTATGGCTCTGGGGGCACGCTAGTTAGGATAGCCCAGGGTGTGGCGTTCCTTGGGTTAGACCCAGGTGGCCCAGGCGGGGCGGCGATGGTTAATTCTGGTGTAGAACAGGGCAGAGCCGCGACTGTAGTCCTTACCGTAGAACTATGGACCTGACCTGGCCATCGGCCTGCGATCGCCTCTTTCCTCTGACAGAAGTATTGTTTTAGGGATGGCCCTACAGTTATAGGCCTGCCCTTTACTGGCGGCAGAGGTGACGGGTCAGGCCCGGTTTATTGCCCGTGCCGCCTACGCCGGAGGATGCCGCTGTGGCTCAACAGCTTTCGACACCCAAGCCCTACGATCGCCCCACCCAGCCCTGGCACCAGGTTGAGGGTCGGGAGGTTACCCAACAGCTGGAAGTTGATCCCGAAACCGGGCTGTCGACCCAGGAGGCCCAGGCGCGGCTGGAGCGCTACGGCCCCAACGAGCTGAAGGGCAAAAGGGGCAAGCATCCGATTCTGTTGTTTTTGCTCCAGTTCAACCAGCCGCTGCTCTACATTCTTTTGATCGCCGGGTTGATCAAGGCGCTGCTGGGCTCCTGGGTCAATGCCGGGGTGATCTGGGGGGTGACGGTGATCAACGCCATCATCGGCTTTGTGCAGGAGTCAAAGGCCGAAAGCGCGATCGCCGCCCTGGCCTCCTCGGTCTCCACCGACGCGATGGTGCGCCGCGATGGCCAGCAGGTGCAGGTGTCATCGCGGGACCTGGTGCCCGGCGACATTGTGCTGCTGACCTCCGGCGACAAGGTGCCCGCCGACCTGCGCCTACTGCGGGGCCGCACCCTGCAAATCAACGAGTCGGGGCTGACCGGAGAATCCGTTGCGGTTGAGAAGCAGCCCCACCTGGAGAGCCTGCCGGAGGATACCCCCCTGGCCGAACGGCACAACATGGCTTACGCGGGCAGCTTCGTCACCTTTGGCCAGGGCGAAGGCATGGTGGTGGCCACGGGCCTCAACACCGAAACCGGGCGAATCTCAAAGCTGATGGAGGAGAGCACCACCCTGGTGACGCCCCTGACCCGCAAGTTTGACCGCTTTAGCAAAACCCTGCTCAAGGCTATTCTGGCGGTGGCGGCTCTTACCTTTGGGGTGGGCCTGGCCTGGGGCAACTCCCCAATTGAGATGTTTGAGGCTGCCGTGGCCCTGGCGGTGAGCGCTATTCCAGAGGGACTGCCTGCGGTGGTCACCATTACTCTGGCGATTGGGGTGTTGCGCATGGCCCGCCGCAACGCCATTGTGCGCAAGCTGCCCGCCGTCGAAACCCTGGGCAGCGCCACGGTGATCTGCTCCGACAAAACCGGCACCCTGACCGAAAACCAGATGACGGTGCAGAGCATCTACGCAGGCGATCGCCACTACGACCTGACTGGCGAGGGCTACACCCCCCACGGCGAGCTGCGCGACGGCGAAGACAACCCGGTGCCCCTCGACGCCATGCCCGCCCCCCTGCGCCAGTGCTTAATCGTGGGCATGCTCTGCAATGACTCGGAGCTGGAGCACCAGGGCAGCACCTGGGGCGTGGTGGGCGACCCCACCGAGGGGGCGCTGCTGGTGGCGGCCCGCAAGGTCGGCTTTGACCGCTCAGATCTCAACCACAGCTACCCCCGCATCGACAGCATCCCCTTTGAGTCTGAGTTTCAGTACATGGCCTCCCTGCACCAGCAGGATACCGCCGGGCAGTGGCTGTTGGCCAAGGGTTCGGTGGAGGCGCTGGTGACCCGCTGCGATCGCCTTCTCGACAGCGACGCTCAGGCCCAGCCCCTTGATGATTCAGGCCGCGACCACATTCTGCTGATGGCCGATCGCATGGCCTCGCGGGGGCTGCGGGTGCTGTGCTTTGCCGCCAGAGCCTTTCACGGCCACCACATTGACCACGACGACCTCAAAGCGGGGCTAGTGTTCCTCGGCCTTCAGGGCATGATCGACCCGCCTCGGGCCGAGGCAATTAAGGCGGTGGAGGCCTGTAAGACGGCGGGCATTGAGGTGAAGATGATCACGGGCGACCACCGGGTGACGGCGGCGGCGATCGCCGAGCGCATGAGCCTCAGCCCCACTGAGGAGGTGATCGCCTACACGGGCCGAGATCTGGCCAAATTTGAGCAGTCCGACCTCACCAATGCCGTGCAGAATGGCTCGGTCTTTGCCCGCGTTGCCCCCGAGCAAAAGCTGCGCCTGGTCGAAGCTCTGCGATCGAAGGGCCACATTGTGGCGATGACCGGCGACGGCGTTAACGATGCCCCCGCCCTCAAGCAGGCCGACATCGGCATCGCCATGGGTAATGCTGGTACCGAGGTAGCCAAAGAAGCCGCCGATATGATTCTCACCGACGACAACTTTGCCTCCATTGAGGCGGCGGTGGAAGAGGGGCGCAACGTGTTTCGCAATTTAATGAAGGCGATCGCCTTCATCCTGCCGGTCAACGGCGGCGAGTCGATGACCATTTTGCTCAGCGTGCTGATCGGGCGCGGCGACGTGTTGCCCATTCTCTCGCTGCAGGTGCTGTGGCTCAACATGGTCAACTCCATCGCTATGACGGTGCCCCTGGCCTTTGAGCCCAAGTCCCACAACCTGATGAACCGTCCGCCCCGCCACCCCAACGAGCCCCTGCTGTCGCGGGATCTGCTCAAGCGCATTGCCCTGATCTCGGTGTTTAACTGGATCTTGATCTTTGGCGTGTTTGAATGGATTCGCCGCACCACGGGCGACATTCCCCTGGCCCGCACGATGGCGATTCAGGCGCTAGTGGCGGGGCGCATTATCTACCTGCTCAGCATTAGCCAGTTTTGGGCCTCGGTGGTGGCGCGGCTGCGGGGGGCCAAGGTGCCCCTGGGAAACGTGTCGGCGATCGGCTACGGCATTTTGGTGGCGATCGCCTTTCAAATCATCTTTAGCCAGGTGGGCGTGATGAATTTTCTGTTTGCTACTGCACCTCTGAGCCTCAGCCAGTGGCTGATCTGCATCGGGGTATCGTTGCCAATGTTTTTTGTTGCTCTGCTGGCCAACCGCCTCAACCCGCAAAACTAAGCAAAAGCGAATAATGATTGCTTTTTGCTGAAGTCTTTAATCCTTTAATCAGTAAGCAATGATTAAAGGCAAACACCTGGCGCGATGAATCACGGTTGTCGATAGAAGAAGTCGCAGAATACACTTCACAGCGCTTTTAGATAGAGAAAAACAAGCTGCTGAACCAGCCAACTCTTTCCCTTAGATAGAGATATCGAATGCTGCTCGTTTTTTTGATTGACAAGTTCAGTTTCTTGCGCTTAAACTTTATGAATCGAACAAGTCAGCCTAGTCTGCTAGCTCTGTGCTTTTAGGTTCATGCCTTTGAGTATTTGTGCTACCAGAGCGGGGGAACCAGTAAAGGGGCGTATTTCCGAGTTCTTAATACCCAACTGAGGGTAATCGGAAGAGGACATCTCTCAGTCCTAGCCCGTCAGCTAACCTCGTCGGCATTGAGGGGAGATTGAATCGTCAGCATTTTTAGTGATGCCTGGCTGTTTCAGTGTCCTAAGTCGTGTTAACACGGCTTGTTCGCTGTCCGTGATCAACCTCCAGGAGGGTTTCATGCAGCCTAAGTTGCGCATCCGTGCGGCTGCCCGTTTGGGGCAGTCTAAATCTGTCAAACCACCATTTCGCCTGCCAGCGGAAAGGATTGTCCTGCCAGCGATCGCGTTTCTTGTCGTGCTGCTGGTGTGGTGGGTCATTGCCAGCTTCTTTACTACGCTAATGCCCACGCCTGCGGAAGCGTTTGTTGCCAACCTCGACTACATTTTTAACCCCTTTTTTCGGCGCGGGCCGGGCAATTTAGGCATTGGCTGGCTGCTTTTGGCCAGTCTGCGGCGGGTTCTTTTAGGATTTTTGCTGGGCACACTGGTCGCTATTCCCGTTGGCTTTTGGATTGGGCTTTCGCCCCGCGCCATGATGGCTATCAACCCTCTGGTGCAGCTGTTTCGTCCGGTATCTCCGGTGGCCTGGCTGCCCATTGCCCTATCAATTTTCAACCTGGCTAATCCATCCGCCATTTTCGTAATTTTTATTACTTCGCTGTGGCCAACCGTAATCAACACCGCCCTTGGCGTAGCCAGCGTTCCTAAAGATTATTTAGACGTTGCGCAGGTGCTAGAAATGCCTCGCTGGCGGCAAATGACCAAGATTATTTGGCCGGCCAGCCTGCCCTACATTTTTACAGGTTTGCGACTGAGTTTGGGAATTGCCTGGCTAGTAATTGTTGCCGTTGAAATGCTCACGGGCGGCATTGGCATTGGCTTTTTTATCTGGGATGAATGGAATCGGCTCAGCCTTAGCTCGGTGTTTTTGGCGGTGGTTGTCATTGGCCTCACCGGCCTAGTGCTCGACTACGCCATTACCCTAATCGAGCGGTGGGTGACCCATCGCCCCGCTAAAGCGGCATAGCCTTTCGGCTGACTGGCGAGCGGCACTTTACGGCTGAGCGACTCTTTGCAGAACGCAGAGTTTGATCAGGCCTCTAAACCCCGCTGGTCAGCTCAATCACATCCTAGACACTTCACAGACAAAAGGACTAAAGCCATGACGATGATCAACAGGCGATCGCTCCTTCAGGGGGCGGTTGGGTTTACGGCGGGTATAGCGGCTTCGGCCTGTAGTCAGGCCCTGCGTTCCAGCAGTCCACCCGTCAGCGGCGGCGCGGCTCAGGCCGCCAATGTCGAGCAGGTGGTCAATCCGGCCAGCTTGGAGCGATCGCACATCAAGGTAGGCTACGTGCCCGTCAACGACTGCGCTCCCTTTGCGATCGCCCAGGCCAAGGGCTTTTTTCACAAATACGGGCTGAGCGTCACCCTCAACCGCGAGGCCAGCTGGGGTACTTCCCGCGATGGCGTCATCTTTGGCCGGGTCGACGCCGCCCCGGTGGTGTCTGGAGCCGTGACCAATGCTCGGGTGGGGGCTGAGGGTGCGCCCCAGGCTCCCATGTGTGCGGCTATGACCATTCACCGCCACGGCAACGCCATGACCATGAACCGCGCCATGTGGGACTTTGGCCTACGCCCCTGGCGAGAATACGAGGGCGACCTGGAGGCCTTTGGCCGCGACTTTCGGGGCTACTTCGACGGGCTGCCCCCAACCCAAAGGGTGTGGGCCACGGTCCTCAGTTCGGCCATCTATGAATACTTCATTCGCTACCTGTCGGCGGCGGCGGGGGTTGACCCGCTGGAGTCATTTCGCATCATCATCAATCCACCGCCGCAGATGGTGTCCAACGTGCGAATTGGGGCCATGCAGGCCTATATGGTGGCCGAGCCGTGGAACACCCGCGCCATTTCCGGCAACGAGGGAGTGGGCTTTACCTTTGCCCACGGCAAAGAGGTGTGGCGGGGCCACCCCGACCGAGTGCTGGCGGTCATGGAAGACTTTATCAACGAAAACCCCAACACCTACCGCTCTCTGGTCAAAGCGATGATCGAGGCCTGCCGATACTGCGACGACCCGGCCAACCGCACCGAAGTGTCAGAGATTATCTCAGATCGATCGTTCACCGGAGCGCCACCCAAATTCACGGAACCCGGTCTGGTGGGCAACTACAACTACGGCGGTTTTGACGGCAAAAGTCGTAAGGTTCAAATGCCCGACAGCACCATTTTCTTTGACCTGCCCGCAGACTTGCCCCACCCTAGCGGTGACCACTCCACCTTCATGTGGCAGTCTCAGTCGATCTGGCTGATGACCCAGGCCGCTCGCTGGGGACAGATTCCTGAGTTTCCAGCCGATGCCGAAGCCAAGGCCCGTCAGGCCTGGCGCACCGATCTCTATCGAGACATCGCGGCTGAACTGGGCATTGATTGCCCCGCCGACGATTACAAAGTGGAGGCTGGGGAGCTGTTTATCGACGGTATTGCCTACGACCCCAGCGACCCAGTGGGCTACTTAAACGGATTTGAAATCCGCGCTAAGCGTCCCCAGCGAATCTTTATGGGGTGAGGGTTGGTGCGTTGGTGCGTTAGCAGGTTGAAACGTTTTGTCCCTCTGACGACGTTCAAGCTTTCAAACGTTTTGTCTTCATCTAGATGCCGTAATTCAGGAAAAAATCATGGTTAAGTCAAGCCAATATTTTCAGTCCTCTGACCAACAACAGGCTGAACATGAAAGCAACTTTTTGGTGGTTCAAGACCTGGTAAAGGCTTACCCCAACGCCAGCGGTGACCCCACGGTCGTGCTAGACAACATCAACCTCACCATTGGAGCCAATGAGTTTATCGCCATTATCGGCCACTCGGGCTGCGGCAAATCGACGCTGCTCAAAATTGTCAGCGGCCTGGAGCAGGCCACCTCAGGCGGCGTATTTTTAGAAGGGAACCCGATCAAAAAACCGGGGGCCGATCGCATGATGGTGTTTCAGCAGTATTCACTGCTGCCCTGGCTGACGGTGCGCGACAACGTGCGGCTGGCGGTGAATGAGGTGTGCGACCATCTCTCGCCCCGCGATCGCGCCGACCTGGTAGAAGAACACCTGGCGATGGTAAATCTCACCGCCGCCGCCGCCAAATACCCCGACGAGCTCTCAGGCGGCATGAAGCAGCGGGTGGGCATTGCCCGCGCCCTGGCCATTCGGCCCAAAATGCTGCTGATGGATGAACCCTTTGGTGCCCTCGATGCCCTCACTCGCGGGCACCTGCAGCGCCAGGTGCTCGACATTTGGGAGCGCCACCCCCAGGCGGTAATGATGATTACCCACGATGTGGATGAAGCCATCTATATGGCCGATCGCATTGTGATGATGACCAACGGCCCCAATGCCCACATTGGCGAAATTTTGACGGTGCCCTTTGACCACCCGCGCGATCGCGCCGCCCTGCGCGAGTCGAAAGAATATTACGACCTGCGTAACCACGCCCTGGGGTTTCTCGATAACTACTTTGAGCAAATGAGCTAGGGATGTTGGGTGTGCAACGCTGACCTCGGCAAACGAAGATGGTGCATTGCTTCGCGAATGCACCCTTGTATGTAGGGTATAGCCGAAAATAAGGCTAGGAGTGACTCTGGATGCACCCTAAAGCCCCTCAGAGCTTG
>PYGV01000487.1 GCA_003022385.1 filamentous cyanobacterium CCP3
ACTCTAGATATTCAGGGCAATGTGGTGGTGCCCCTGGCGGGCACCGTCAACCTGGCGGGGCTCACCCTAGACCAGGCCCGAGACGAACTCTATAACCGCTACGACCAGTACGTGGTCAACCCCGATGTCTCGCTGATTTTGACCGCTCAGCGACCCGTGGAGGTGACAGTCGTGGGCGAGGTGCCGCGTCCAGGGCTTTACCCGCTGCAGGCTCCGCAGCTGGCGGTGGCGCTGCTGACGGCGGGGGGCTCCACTACTCTGGCCGACCTGCGCACCGTTCAGGTTGAGCGCACCCTGCGGGACGGGGCGCTGCTAACGCGCACCGTAGACCTGTTTACCCCACTGGTGCAGGGCGAACCCATTCCCCAGGTGCAGCTCCAGGACGGCGATGTGATTACCGTGCCCCGCCTGGCCCCGGAGGACGTGGAGAGCTACGATCGCGATCTGGTCGCCACCTCTACCCTGGCCCGGCCCGAGATCACGGTGCGGGTGCTCAATCGAGCCTCGGGGGCGCGGGGGCTAGAGGCCCGCTTTGGGGCGATTAACCTGCGCAACGGCAGTCGCTTTTTAGACGCTCTGGCGGTGGCGGGGGTAAACCCCGATGTGGCCGCCTACAACCGGATTGCGGTGCTGCGCTTTAACCCCGAGACCGGCACCGCCGACACCATTATGGTGAACGCAACGGCGGCTGTAAACGGCGATCTGAGCCAGAACATTCCACTGCAGGAAAATGACATTTTGGTGGTCGATCGCAACCTGCTGGCGCGGGTGAGCTACGCCCTGAACACGTTTACGCAGCCCTTCCGCGATGTGCTGGGCTTTTTGCTCTTTTTTGACTCGCTGACTGACTCAGCCGATTCGTTATTTAGGCCCTAGGGAAAACGGCGATGGTTTCTCCTGTTGTTAAGCGCTATCTGCTGGCCCTCGATCGCTACAAGTGGCCTAGCCTGGCCACGCTGCTGGGGGTACTGGGCATTTCGGCGGTAGTGGCGATGCAGCCACCGCCGCCGCCCCAGTACCGGGCCGAGGGGGTGCTGGTGCAGAACGCCCCGGTGGTGGCGCTGACGGCCACCGGCACCGAGGTGCAGCAGCGGGGCCAGGGAATTATTTCAGAGCAGTTTTTGCTGGCCGATGTGCTGCTGGAGCAGGTGTCTCAGGAGCTAGAGCGGCGGGGGGTGCCGATGGAGCCAGAGGCCATTCGCGATCGCACCACAATTACCTTGGAGAGCATTGAGGGCGAAGACGCCCAGGTGCAGCGGGTAACGGTGGTGTTTCGCGGCCCCAGCGAAGAGCAGACCCAGCTCACCCTCAGCCTGATGTTTGAGGCGATGGTCGAGCTGAGCCGGGTAACCAACCGAGCCCGGCTGGGGGCCATCGTCACCGCCCTCGACGAGCGCCTGCCAGCGGTGGAGTCTGACCTGCGCGCTGCCGAACAGGCCCTAGAAGCCTACGATCGCACCGAAGGCCCGGCGATTCAGGCTGCCCTCGACGGCAGCCTGCTGGGGTCAATCTCGGGCGGGCAGCAGCAGCAGCGCCAGAACCAGATTGCCCTGGCCGGGCTCGATGCCCAGATTCAAAGCCTGCAGCAGCGGCTGGGGCTATCGCCGGGGCAGGCGTTTACGGCCTCGGCCCTGAGCGCCGACCCGATGATTGCCCAGCTGCGATCGCAGATTCTCGAAACCGAAACCCAGCTGGAGCTACTGTCGCCCACCCTGCGCGAGTCGCACCCCACCATGCAGGAGCTGCGCCAAAACCTGGCCGCCTACAACGCCCTGCTGACGGAGCGGGCCCAGGAGGTGGTGGGTGGCCAGGACCTGGCGGCGCTGCCCAGCGTCAGCGAGGTGCGCCAGAACAGCACCCTTGACCCCGCCCGCGCCGCTTTGGCCAACCAGCTAGTCACCCTCAACGCCGAACGGGCCGCCCTGGCTAGCCAGCAGCAGGTGCTGAGGGTGGCCGATGGCCAGCTGCGGCAGCAGTACGCCAGCCTGCCCAACAAACAGCTGGAGCGCGATCGCCTGGCTCAGCAGGTCGCCCTCAACCAGGCCCTCTACGACCAAATTCAGGCCAAACGCATCGACGCCCAGGCCGCTGAGGCCGAAACCGTCAGCAGTCTGACCGTGGCGGAGCCGCCCACCGTAGTCGCCCAGGTTGACCCCCCCACCAACCCCATCCTGGTTTTAGTGGTGGGCGGGCTGCTGGGGGTCGTCGCCGCCGGGGCCGTCGTCTTCTTGCTCGATCTGCTCGATAGCACCGCCCGCACCGCCGGAGATATCCAGGGCATTCTGACCGACCAGGATGTGCCGGTACTGGGGCTAGTGCCCGGTTTAGAGGCTACCTCAGTCCAGGGCTGGCCCATCCTCTACCAACCGCACAGCCCCGACCTCGAAGTCTACGAGCGATTGCGCAGCAGCCTGCGGCGGGCGGGCAATTTGTCTGAGGCGGG
>PYGV01000159.1 GCA_003022385.1 filamentous cyanobacterium CCP3
CCCCATGAGCGGGGTGAGTCATGGGGCTACTCCGCAGCAATCAGCTGGCAAGCGACAGTGTGCACCTCCTGGCTAAAGGCGTGATCGGGATGGTGCAGCCAAAAAATACCGCCGCTGGCCAACTGTAGCATTTCGTCGTTTTCGTAAAATAGGCCGCCGACGGGCACGCCGTACTGGGCCTGCACCTTGTCAATTAGAGTTTCGCGCGGGTAAATGTCGGGAGCTTTGTTGACCAGCAGGGTGATATCGGGCACATCGAGCTTTTGAGCAACTTCCAGGGTGACAGCAGTACCCAGAAAGTCCTGGCGATCGGGCCGCAGAATGATCACCATGCGATCGGAAATTGCGATCGACAGCAGAGTTTCCTCGTTCAGGCCGGGGTGAGTATCGATAAACAGGTAATCGAGGTGGAGCTGGTCGATCAGGTCGTGAAAGCCATCGTTGAGCAGACCTACGTCGTAGCCTTCTCGCAAAATTTTGGCGATCTCGCCAGCCTTGAGGCTAGAGGGCACCAGGTACACCGTGCCGCTCAGGTCGGCGGGGGTGCCGCTGGCGGTAACTACGTGGCTAGTGACATCGTAGGCGGCATCTTTAGCGCTGCATTTGTCCCACAGGTAGTCATTGAGGGAGTGGGTAAAGTCTTCTTCATCAAGCCCAAACAGCACGTGAATACCGGGGGACTGAATATCGGTATCGACAATGGCGACTCGCTTGCCCTGGCTGGCCACGGCTGTGGCAATGTTGGCTGTTAAATTCGATTTGCCGGTGCCGCCGCGAAAGGAGTGAATCGAAATCACCTGTGTCATGGGACTCTCACCTCTGCCAGATAAAATAACAAAGCTCTGCTCTAGATTGCCCAACCTGGGCCCGATAGAACTGAACTTAGTATGGGAACAATAGCAGCGAAACTAACGCGCCGTGCGAAATTCACTTATGGAAAAACTTACCTATGCCCCAGGCGATGTGATCTACCGGGAAGGGGACGAAAGCCAGCAGGTTTATTTAGTCAAATCGGGCCGCATTGACCTGGTAGATACCTATCCAGAGACTGGCCAGGTAGTGGCAAAATCCTTAGGTCCGGGGCGAGTTTTTGGCGAAGTAGAACTGATCGATCGCCGCCCTCGATCGTCAACGGCACAGGCTAAAGAAGAAGCGAAAATCGTGGTTTTCTCCCACGATGAAATCATGGACATGGTATTTGAGAATCCTGAGAAGAGCTTGATTTTGGCTCGCGATGTGTTTGACCGCCTGCGCCAGCTCTACAGCGCTGACAGCCTGGATGGTGAACTCACCAAACTGCGCGAAGAGATGCATGAAACCATTAAATCGGCGGTGATTAGCCACGAGTCACGGGTGGTTAAAAGCCACAACGGCATGGCGGCGATCGCAATTCCAGTTGTGCTCTTAGTCGCCATTGTAATTGGTATACAGGTGTACCTACACTAGCCTCATCTACAGATTCTGAGTCTTATCTGTTCTTATATTAAAGGGCTGCGAGACAATTCTGTCTCGCAGCCCTTTTGATTATTTGGGATTATACTTAGCAGTCGGCTAGTGGTCTAAATGGTAATACTTCCTAGTATTTCCAGGCTAGATAGATGACAGAAGCAAAGGCGATTAGAGTGCCGATGCCAATGTAGACCATTTTAAATTCGTGACCTTCAATAGCATGCTCTAGCTCTTCGTTAAGGTCTTGGCGAAACTGCTTGAGCTTGTCGCCAGCCTGAGGATCGTTCAGCGGTTGATAGGCGCGTTTTGCCATTGTCTTTTGCTCTCAGATATGCCCAATAAGCGTACCCAGATACCTCTAAAGATCACTGTGTTTAGCCTGGTAGTCATTACTTTCTTCAGGGAATCTTAGAGATAGCTATTGATTACGACTGTTTAGTTTGTTCATCGCCCTACCTAGATATTCCGGGAAGCATGACCTTTAAAGCCATTGCCACCAAAACCAATACATACAGTTTGGCTGCCGCCGCGCTGCTGCTGGCATGCGGATGGGGAGTTTATGCTGTGCGATCGCACCTCACCCGCCCGGCTTCGGCTCCGGTTGCAACAACCCCTGCCTCCATACCCACCGTTGCCGCCCTGGGGCGCATTGAGCCCACCTCATCGGTGATTAAGCTGTCGGTGGCCAATGCTCAGGACAGCCGGGTGAACCAGCTGCTGGTGCAAGAGGGCGATCGCGTTGAGGTCAATCAAGTCATTGCGACGTTGCAAGGTATTGAAAAGCTCCAGGCTGAAGTAGCCGAGGCCGAGCAAAACGTAGCGCTCCAGCAAGCCAAGGTTGCCCAGGCGCAAACCGCTGCCGCCACGCCCAGTGGACGAACGGCTCAGCAGGCTACTATTCGCCAGCTTGAAGCCGAGCTGCGGGCTACCGAGCAGCAGAATCAGGCCGCGATCGATGGGGCTGCGGCCACTCTGCGCGAAGCCCAGGCCAGCTACGATCGCTACCGCCAGCTCTACAGCCGTGGGGCCATCAGCGCTACCGAGTTAGACAGCCGCCAGAAAACCCTGGATACCGCCCGCGCCAGTTTGCGTGATGCTGAAGCTCAGCTCGCGGGCGATCGCCAAACCCTGAATGCTCAAATTCAGTCGGCCACCGCCAGCCTGAATCAGCTGACTGAAGTTCGCCCGGTTGATGTCACTGTTGCCCAGGCCGAGGTGATCTATGCTCAAAGCCAGGCCGATCGAGCCAGGGCTGACCTGGAAGATTTTTATGTGCGAGTGCCGGTGGCAGGGCAAATTTTGCGCGTCAACACCCGCGTTGGGGAGCGGGTTAACCCTGACCAAGGCATTGTGGACCTGGGTCAGACTGAGCAGATGGTGGTCATCGCCGAAGTTTACGAGACCGATGTACCTAAGCTGGCGATCGGTCAGCGAGCCGAGATCACCAGCGAAAACGGTGGCTTTACCAACACGCTGCGAGGCGAAGTAGAATCAATTGGGCTGCAAATTCGCAAGACCGATGTGCTTGACTCTGACCCAGCCGCCGACAGTAACGCCCGCGTAGTAGAAGTCAAAATCAAGCTAAATTCTACAGCCAGCCAGCAGGTAGCCGGACTCACATACATGCAGGTGCGGGTCAAAATTCAGGTAGATTAGCGGGTCGGTACGGCCACTCTTCTCTTGGCGAAAGAGGTTTTAGAAATTTAAGTCACATTCTTTACGATGGGCGATGTATGGTCTTTGGTAAGTTACCCCTACCCCGCCGGGAAAAGCCCCTGGCCTGGTCTCAGCTCTCCCATCAGCGGATGCGGCTGTTGGTGGCGCTGTCGGGTATTTCCTTCGCCAACATCTTGATCTTTATGCAGCTGGGGTTTCGCTCGGCCATGTTTAGCGGCACCACCAACGTGCCCGCCAGCCTGGATGGCGACGTGTTTTTAATTAATAAAACCAGCCAGTTTCTCGGCAATGAAACCTTTGATAAGTCTCAGCTCTACCGGGCCGCTGCCGTGCCGGGGGTGGCCACCGCTCGACCGTTTTACTACAGCCCCGCCAGCTGGGTAAACCCCGACAATCGCAAGACGACCAACATTACCGTTATCGCGATAAACCCGGCTCAGCCAGTGATGGCTGTGCCGGCCATCAATGACCAATTAGCCCTGGTAGAGCAGACCGATCGCATGTTGTTTGACGTCAAATCGCTGCCGTCTTTGGGGGCAATTACCCAAGCCTTTACCGCTGGCCAGGACACCCCGATTGAGGTGCAGGGCCGCAAAATGCGGGTAAATGGCACATTTGCTTTGGGCAGCAACATCTTTAAGCGCGGTCATATCGTGATTAGCGACGTCAACTACCTACGCCTGTTTGGGGCGACCCAGGCCAATCAGCTCCATGCCGGAGTGCTCAAGCTCGAACCCGGGGCCAACATCCAAACGGTCATGGCTGAGCTAGAGCGCACCCTGCCTGAAGAAATTAGCGCGCTTAGCCATACTGAGCTGATCGAGCTGGAGCAAAACTATTGGGCCAAAGAACCAGCCGGGATTATCTTTGACTTTGGCACCATCATGGGTTTTGTGGTGGGCGTGGTGATCGTTTACCAGGTGCTGTATTCCGACGTCAACGATCACCTGTCGGAGTACGCCACCCTCAAAGCGATTGGCTATTCTGACGGGCAGCTCCTGCTGGTAGTGTTTCAGGAGGCTACCATTCTGGCGGTGCTCGGGTTTATGCCCGGCATTTTGTGCTCGCTGGGGCTCTACAGTGTGCTCAGCAACCTCACCGGGGTGGCGGTGCTGATGCGCCTGGGGGTGGGGCTACAGGTATTTTCGATGACGCTGGTGATGGGGGTGCTATCGGCGGCAATCGCGGTGCGCAAGCTGCGATCGGCTGACCCCGCCGACGTGTTTTAGACATTTTGGATTTTAGAGTTTGAATTTTAGATTGGGAGAGGCCGCTATGGAACCTGTCGTCAATATCGAGGGATTGCACCACGCTTTTGGCAAAGGTTCTTTGGCCAAGCCGGTGCTGATCGATATCAACCTCGCCATTCAGCCGGGCGAAATCGTGATTTTGACGGGTCCCTCGGGCAGCGGCAAGACGACGCTGCTGAGCCTGATGGGTGGCCTCAGATCGGCCCAGCAGGGAAGCCTGCGCATCCTTGGCCAGGAGCTGACGGGAGCCGGTAAAAAGCAGTTAGTAGAGTTACGCAGCCGGATTGGCTATATCTTTCAGGCTCACAACCTGCTGGACTGTCTGACTGCGCAGGAAAACGTGCGTATGGCCTTGCGCCTGCAGCCGGGCCTCAGCTACGACGATCGCACCACGGCGGCCACCGCTATGCTGGACGCTGTGGGGCTAGGGCACCGGGTCAACTACAGGCCTGACAATCTTTCGGGAGGGCAGAAGCAGCGGGTGGCGATCGCCCGCGCCCTAGTTACCCAGCCCAAGCTGATTCTGGCTGACGAACCCACCGCCGCCCTCGACAGCCAGTCGGGCCGCGAAGTGGTGCAGCTCATGCAGCGCCTGGCCCAGGAGCAGAACTGCACCATTCTGCTGGTCACCCACGACAACCGCATTCTCGACATCGCTCACCGCATTATTCACATGGAAGACGGGCGGTTGGTTAGAACCGAAAGCCCTACAGCTGCCGTGGTTTAGTGGGCCGTCGGTTGAACGATTAGGCCGTTATGTACACAATCTAAATGAGACAACCGCTTGGGCTTGGGCAGCAAAATCGCTCGGCTCGAACCAGGCCTAGCGCAGCTAGAGAGGTTTTCGCCCCGGCGCTTTCTGAAACGCACCAGTTGTCCCTGCTGTTCTAAGCTGTTCAGCAAGCGCGTCACGCTAACCCGACTGCTGCCCAGCACCTCAGACAGCTGTTTGTGGGTCAGCAGCGGCGGCAGCACGGTGCCCTCTGGAGTTTGGTGACCAAAGCGATCGGCCAGCCAGTGGAGCAATTGCAGCAGTCGTTCGGCTAGACAGGGAGTTTGCACGACGCGAAATAGCTCCTGGCTATACCAGAGGTGGTTGAGCAAGAGCTGTTGCCAGTAGCGGCTTTGCGAGTCGAAGGCGCCCTCAGTGACCGTTACTGGGGTCAAACATTCCATCTGGTATGGGGTAAGGCGGGTTAGCGGCGACCCGACAATATCGCCTTGGCCCCAAAGGCCAACTGTCGTCACCTGCCCTTCCTCTGTCCAGGTCAGGGAGCGCACAATGCCTTGCTCAATGAGCCAGACGCGATCGCCCAGCGGGGGCAAAGAGGCTCTGGGGGCAAAGGTTCGGAGAATAGATAGCTGGGGGCAAAGCATGGGAGTGAGGAGATAGGGACGTGGGGAGATGAGAGTTAGCGGTATGAGGTTGAAGAAAGCAGTGAGAGACGCTTCTTGAGGCGGGATTGGCGGGGTAAATAAAGTGGCCCCAGGTCAGCAATTTCGTAGTCGGTGCAGCAGAGGGCCACCTCGGAAGCAGCATCTACGGGGCGCACTGGGCCCTTGAGATAGGGGCTACCCGTGTAGTAGCGACAGCGAAAACAGGGCACCTGGTGTAGTCGCCGCAGTCGCTGGAGACCGTCATTGACAGCCAGCAATACCGCCAGCACAAAGGTCAGCACCATGGCCCAAACGCCGAGGGGCATCAGGATAGCAAGCAGCCGGTTGGCAGCAGGCATAGAACCTCGTGAATAAAACCTCATGGGAAAAAACGGCGGCAGGCGAGATCAGGAAATTGTCAGCCCCTGGGGGGCCACCAGCACCGATGCGGTAGTGCCCCAAAAACTCAAAATTTGGCTGGCCACCTGATGGGGATAGACGGCATGGAAGAAGTGGCGACCGGGGCAGAGGGCGATGCGATCGCCCGCCTTCAGCCACGGCTGCCAACCCTGAAGCTGGGTCGGGTCAACGACAAAATCGCTTTCGCCACCGCACACCAGCAGGGGCACCGCCACGCTACCGGGGCAGAGGCTGACCCGCTTTAGCAGCGAGTGAGGCGACACCGAGTGGATCAAATCTTGCTCTAGCAGATTGACCCAGCCCCGCACCAGGGGCCGGGCCTGATGGCCAAACAGGCTGTAGACCATTTGGGTTAGCACCTGCCGCCGACTGCAGGGCAGCCGTTCGAGTTGGGTATAGTAGTGGGCCTGCCAATCAACCATAGGGTTTACGCCCACCGCCAGCAGCGTTAGCGACTTGACGCGGTGGGGGTTTTGGCGGGCGTAGAGCAGCCCCACCAGCCCGGCGGTACCGTGGCCCAGCAAATGGATCGGTTGATCTTGACCTTTCAGGTAGTCGTGCAGCAGGGTGGCGGCAGTGTTGAGCGAACTGGGTTCATCCGGAGTTTGGCGGTAGGCCCAGTGGGCTACCGCCACATGGCGGGCCAAACTGCCCAGCAGCTTATGGTCAAATCGCTCAAAGCTAGGGCTAACGTTAAGCCACACTGCATCGGGAGAGGTTGATGAAGTCATAGGGTTGAGAATAGTGGGCTGTTACAAAGAGGCCTGCAGCTAGAACCTGGCCTGCTTAAGCCGCAGTGGGCAGTCCCATCCTCAAAACGTCTAGAAACGTCCGAATAGGAGGGGCAAAAATTCTGCGCCTTGTGAGGTGGGTTAAACTCCAAAAGCTGATTTCAGCCGGGCCACCCAGGCTTTGATGCGGCTCTCAGTTAGCTCAGGCTGATTGTCTTCATCAATGGCCAAACCTACGAACTTGCCGTTTTGTACGGCTTTGGAGTCGTTGAAGTCGTAGCCCTCGGTCGGCCATTGACCTACGGTGGTGGCCCCCAGGGCCGTTATTTTTTCGGCCAAAATGCCCATAGCGTCTTGAAAGTTGTCGGCATAGCCCACCTGGTCGCCTGCCCCAAAGTAGGCCACTTGCTTACCGCTGAAGTCAATATTGTCTAGCTCATCGTAAAAGCCTTCCCAATCGGCCTGTAGTTCACCAATGTTCCAGGTAGGACAGCCGATAATCAGGTGGCTATATTCAGCAAAGTCATCGGGAGTGGCGCTGGCAATATCGTGGAGCGTAACGGTGCCGCCTCCAAACTCGGCCTGAATTGCTTCAGCGATCGCTTCGGTATTGCCGGTTTGAGTACCAAAAAATAGGCCAATTTTAGTCATTACAGCTGTACTTCCAAATTGAATTGAAGAGAAAAGGGGGGCAGGATGTTGGAGCCCTATATGCCCCCCAAGAGAGGAGAAGTTAACCCAACACTACTGAGGTCGTCTCAATACAGCGCTTATTGAGAAAAAAACTCAATAAGAAGATTTGACCACAGATCGGAATCATTCTCAATAGTTGAAAAATTAAGTTTTGTTGAGGCAAGCCAGGCCGCTGTGAACCACGAGCTTCATTCTTGGCTCAAGTTTGGCACCGTTTTCCCCACCCCAGGAGCGTTCAAGGGGGCCTTTGAGCAATAAGGTAGAGGCATTCTATTGATGTGTGGTCGCAACAAGCCCGAACGACTGCGATCGCCCCCAGGCCAGCACCCCAGGGACGATCGCAGCCCACGACATCGCTAGCAGTCTTGGCTACTGAGAAAAGTCGTACTCGCGAATCTCCAAACGGCAGCCCTCTTCCAGGTTGAGCGCCCGCTTGATCGGGTTAATATCCCTGAAACCCTCAGATCCACGCTGTCTAAGACTGGTCTCAAAGCGATCGGCAAATTTAGATACACAGGGGTTGCGGCTATTGCCCATACGCTCCAGGCTCGCCAGCGCCGTATCCATATCCCAGACATCGACAGCGGTGTAAAGCTGCTCCCACAGGCGGTTTTCCTGGCTGTTGGTCGCCACCTGCATCTGGTGGCGATCGAGAATGCGATAGGCCAGCCAAAAACTGGCGCTGAGAATAGCCGCCATGCCCAGTGAAATCAAGCAACCAGCCAGAGGATTGCGTCGGTTAAACCCTTCCGGTAGCGGCAGCGCTGGTTCGGCATTAAGCCCCGCATAGTACTCCACAAAGGGAGGCATCTGATCGAGCAGCCAGACCTCTATATTCTTCTCCTTGATCTGCTCCACAATCTCGTAGGTTGCCGCTGGATCGGCTTCTGGGGTGAGGCCAGCAATCACTGGGCGCTGGTCAGGAAAGTTGGACTGGCGCGCCTGAATGGCATCGACCGCCGCCCATAGGTCAGAGGGAGCCAGGGTCGGGGGGCAAAAAATGGCATAGACCGAGGTGAGCAAATCTACTACGCCGCCGTCGGGGCAGGGCACCTGCCTATGGACGCTGTAGCCATAGTCTTCGAGCCAGCGCTCAAGCGCGGTTCGTAGATCCTCTGAACTGGCAAACTCTATGGCAACAGTCACGATCGGCTAGAAAGGTAGTGTAGTTTGTATGTACTGATTTTATCTGATATCGACTCTATCGATGGCATTGAGTTTAAGTAAACCTATTGCCGCTCAGTTGTTCTGAAATGATAGAGCGATTCTTTTAAGCGGCTTCGCTAATTTGGCCGATTTCTGTGCCATTCATTTGCCGATGCCGTCATTGAGGCTATAGAATAGGTTAAGTATTGTAAATACTCTTTAAGGAAAGACTATTGACCTTATTTTTCGGGGGCTAGATTTACAGATTGGGAGGCTTGCTCCAGCTAAAACCTCACCTAGTGCCTACGGTTCTCCCCACTGCGGAGTGCGTGTGCATCTACGTAAAGTATTACTAAGTACAAACCCCTGTCGTATCTCTACATCCTGGGTTTGACCCTGGTTGAGGCCTTATCTACAGCCACAGCCGTTTAAAAGCTAGAGCTTACTTTAGTTAGTTCTGGTCTTTCCATTGCTCCTCACAAAACTGGTACCGACTAACCACCATGTTTGAACACTTCACCAACACCGCTATTGCCGTCATTATGAAAGCCCAGGAAGAGGCTCGTCGGCTGCGCCACAACTTCGTGGGCACCGAACAGCTGCTGTTGGGCCTGATCAAGGAGGAAGCCACCCTGTCGGCCAAGGTGCTAGGGGAGTTTGGGGTCAACCTGAACGATGCCCGGGCAGAGGTGGAAGCCATTATTGGTCGGGGCAGTGGTAGCGTACCGCCTGAAATTCCCTTTACACCAAAGGTTAAGCAGGTGTTTGAGCAGGCCTTTCAGGAGGCCCGCAAAGTCGATTCTCCCTATATTGAACCGGCTCACCTGCTGTTGAGCCTGTGCCAAAATACCGAGAGCGTGGCCTATCGGGTGCTGACCAACCTTGGGGTTGACCCGGCCAAGGTGCGCACCCGCATCATTCAAGAGCTAGGTGAGGCTGCCGCCCTGCCGATTGGCCGTCGCGGCAGCGATCGCGACAGCGCTCGCAAATCCGGCAAAATCTTGTCTGAGTTTGGCACCGATCTGACGGCGGTAGCCGCCGCGGGCAAAATCGACCCCGTCGTTGGTCGCGCTAAAGAAATTGAGCGAGTCGTGCAAATTTTGGGCCGTCGCACCAAAAATAACCCTATCCTGGTGGGTGAGCCAGGGGTCGGTAAAACCGCGATCGCCGAAGGGTTGGCCCAGCGTATTGCCAATCAGGATGTGCCCGAAGCGCTGCTCACCAAGCGCGTGATCAGCCTGGATATGGGTTCTCTGGTTTCGGGCACTCGCTTCCGGGGCGACTTTGAGGAGCGCCTGACCCAGCTAGTGCAGGAAGTGCGCGAAGATCCCGATGTGGTGCTGGTCATTGACGAAATCCACACCCTGATTGGGGCCGGTTCCCTAGAGGGCGGCCTGGACGCGGCCAACATGCTCAAGCCCGCCCTGGCGCGGGGTGAAATGCAGTGCATTGGGGCCACCACCCTCGACGAGTTTCGCAAATATATCGAGCGCGATGCGGCTCTGGAGCGCCGCTTCCAGCCAGTGATGGTCAACCCGCCTTCGGTGGATGAGACCATCGAGATTCTGCACGGCATTCGCAGCCGCTACGAGCAGTTTCACCAGGTGAACCTGACTGATGCCGCCCTAGAGGCGGCTGCCAAGCTGTCGGATCGCTACATCAGCGATCGCCACCTGCCCGACAAAGCCATCGACCTGATCGACGAGGCGGGTTCTCAGGTGAAGCTGCGGTTTATGCCCAAGTACCCCTCTAAAGAGCTGAAGCTACAGCTGCGCCAGGTCAATAAAGACCTTGACGAAGCCATTGAGCTGCAAGATTTTGCGAAGGCCAAGACCCTGCGGGAACAGCGGCAAGATCTGCTGCTGCAGCTACAGGCCGACATTCCTGAGTACGGCGAAGCCGAAGCGGGCAGTCTGCCGCCCCAGCCCGTCGTGGACGAAGAAAATATTGCCGATATCGTGGCCGCCTGGACGGGTATTCCAGTCAACCGCATGACCGAGACCGAAGCCGTGCGACTGCTGCACCTCGAAGATGTGCTGCACGAGCGGGTGATTGGACAGAACGAGGCTGTAGTGGCGGCGGCCAAGGCCATTCGGCGAGCGCGATCGGGTCTGGCCAGCGCCGATCGCCCGATCGCCAGCCTGGTCTTCTCTGGCCCCACCGGGGTGGGTAAAACCGAGCTGTCCAAAGCGCTAGCCGTGGCGCTGTTTGGCTCTGAAGAGGCCATGATTCGCCTCGACATGTCGGAATTCATGGAGAGCCACACGGTATCCAAGCTGATTGGTTCGCCTCCCGGGTTCGTCGGCTACGACGAGGGTGGCCAGCTTACGGAAGCGGTGCGCCGTCAGCCCTACAGCGTCATCTTGATGGATGAAATCGAGAAGGCGCATCCGGAGGTCTTCAATCTGCTTCTGCAGGTGCTGGACGACGGCGTGCTGACCGACTCGAAGGGGCGATCGGTGAGCTTCAAAAACACCCTGATCATCATGACCTCTAATATCGGCTCTCAGGTGATTGAGAAGGGTGGCGCCGGCCTGGGCTTTGACCTGGCCACCACCGACGCGGCCACCAGCCAGTACATCAACATCCGCAACCTGGTCAATGAGGAGATGAAGCAGTACTTCCGCCCCGAGCTGCTGAACCGCATCGACGAGATCATCGTCTTCCGTCAGCTTACCCGCGATGAGGTAAATCAGATTGCCGACCTGATGCTGGAGCAGGTCAACCGCCGCCTGGCCGATCGCCAGATGCTGGTGACCCTATCCGATGCCTTCCGAGCCCGCCTGGCCAGCGAGGGTTACGATCAGCGCTACGGGGCTCGCCCCATGCGCCGCGCCATTGCCCGCCTGGTCGAAGACACCCTGGCCGAGGCCATTTTGGTCGGCACGCTGGAGGAGGGCGATCGCGCTCAGCTGGACCTCGACGACGAGGGCAACCCAGTCGTCACTCCTGTTCGCCAGCCCGCTTTGGTAGGATAACCCTGGACGTTATCCCCAGCCAGCCCCCATGGTAAATTTGC
>PYGV01000488.1 GCA_003022385.1 filamentous cyanobacterium CCP3
CTCATCCACCCTCCCACCCATCCACTCCCTAATGCTCCCCGCAATCTTCCTCGACAAAGACGGCACCCTGATCGACGACGTCCCCTACAACGTGGACCCGGCTCTGATCCGCCTGGGCGCAGGGGTCGCTACCGGGGTGCGGCGGCTGTACGAGGCGGGGTTTGCCCTGGTGGTGGTGACGAATCAGTCGGGGGTGGCGCGGGGGTATTTTGCCGAAAGCGCGATCGCCCCAATGGAGCGCCATTTGCGCCAGCTGCTGGAGGTACCCCTGGCAGGGTTTTACTACTGTCCTCACCACCCCCAGGGTGCGGTGGCGCGCTACGCCTTTCGCTGTCGCTGCCGCAAGCCCGAGCCGGGGATGCTGCGGCGGGCGGCGGCAGAGCTAAACCTGGACCTGGAGCGCTCCTGGATGGTGGGCGACATTCTCAACGACATTGAGGCAGGGCGGCGGGGCGGGTGTCGCACCGTTTTACTCGACAACGGCAACGAGACCGAGTGGATACTGACCCCAAACCGGGTGCCGCACCAGGCCGTGACTACCTTTGACCAGGCCGCCGACGTTATTCTTCAGCACTGCTCTTCAGCCCTACCATGCACACCCTAGACGCTCAAACCAAACGGTTATTGGAAGTCACCGCCAGCTTTCCTCACCTGCGGGTGCTGGTGATTGGTGACGCCATGCTCGACAGCTACCTGCAGGGGTCGAGTACGCGCCTGTGCCGAGAAGCGCCTGTACCCATTGTGGATGTGGGAGAAACCAGCCACGTGCCGGGCGGAGCGGCGAACACCGCCGCCAATGTGGCTACCCTGGGGGCCGAGGCCTACCTGCTGACGGTGATCGGCGACGATGGGGCTGGGCAGCAGCTGGAGGCTGCGCTGGCGGAGAGCGGGGTGAATCTGGCGGGGGTGGTGCGATCGCGCGATCGCACTACCCTGGTCAAACAGCGCCTGCTGGCCGAAAACCAGCTGCTGCTGCGCTTCGATCAGGGCAGCACCGCCGGTCTCTCAACCGCCGACGAAGACCAGCTGATTGCGCGGCTAGAGTGCTACTTTCCCCTCTGCGATGCGGTGATTATTTCAGACTATGCCTACGGCATTCTGACCTCCCGCATAACGCTGACGCTCCAGCGGTTACAGTCGCTGCACCCCCGCATTTTGGTGGCCGACTCTAAGCGCCTGGAGGTCTATAAGCGGCTGGATGTGACGGCGGTGAAGCCCAACTACGACGAGGCCATTGCCCTGCTGGGTCTGCCGCGCCTGTCGGGGGCGGCCAGGGTCGAGCAAATGACCCGCCACGGCCAGCGGGTGCTCAGCGAAACCGGGGCCTGGATGGCCACCATCACCCTCGATCGCGATGGTGTTCTAATCTTTTTAGAAGACGGTGAGGGCACGGTGGGTGAACCGACCCGCACCCTGGCCACCCCGGCCCCCAATACCCACGCCACCGGGGCGGGCGATACCTACGTCGCCACCCTGGCCCTGGCCCTGGCCGCCGAGGCCGACCCCTACGGCGCGGCCTCGCTGGCGGCGACGGCTACTGGGGTTGTTGTGACCGAACCCGGCACCACCCGCTGCCACCCCCTGGCCCTGCGGCGAGCCCTGATGGAGGGCAACAAGCGGATAACGGATCAGACCGAGCTGGTGTCGATCGTGGCGCAGCAGCGGCATCGGGGCCAGCGGATTGTGTTTACCAACGGCTGCTTCGACATTCTGCACTCAGGCCACGTCACCTGCCTGGAGCGGGCCAAAGCCCTGGGCGACGTGCTGATTGTCGGGGTCAATACCGACGACAGCATTCGCCAGCTCAAAGGGCCAACCCGCCCGGTGAATGCCCTGGCTGATCGCCTCACGGTGCTGGCTGCCCTGGGCTGCGTCGACTACGTGGTGCCCTTCGCCGACCTGGCTCCCCGCGAGCTAATTCGCCTGATTTGCCCCGATGTCTACGCCAAGGGGGGCGACTACACCCGCCAATCCCTGCCCGAGACGCCGCTGATCGAGGAACTGGGCGGCGAGGTGGTGATTGTGCCCTACGTGGGCGATCGCTCCACCACCGGCCTGATTGAGCAAATTCGTACTGCCGGAGGCTCGTAATGGACTGGAGCACCGCCCAGCGTATTCTCTGCGTGCGCCTCGACAGCCTGGGGGACGTGCTGATGACCACCCCGGCGATGGCCGCGATCAAGGCCAGCCGCCCCGGCTGCCACCTCACCCTGATGACCTCGGCGGCGGGGGCCGCGATCGCCCCCCAGCTGCCCATGGTCGATGACACCTGGATTTACGATGCTCCCTGGCTCAAAGCCACCGCCCCCCGCCAGAATAGTCAGCCCGAATTTCGGGTACTGGAGGAGCTGCGCCAGCGCCGCTTCGACGCCGCCATCATCTTCACCGTCTATAGCCAGAACCCGCTGCCCACCGCCCTGATGGCCTAC
>PYGV01000160.1 GCA_003022385.1 filamentous cyanobacterium CCP3
GCTGGTCTGCGACCACCGCACCCCCCGAAAGCCTACCCCTCAACCAGGGCACGCCGCGCCTCAGTCCTGTGCGCTCAGCCGCTGCAACCCCACCTGCCGCCTTGACCGTGCCTGCAGCGGGGGTACCTGAGGCGTCAGAGGCGCAGCCGTCAGCGACCCAAACTTCAGAAGCCGGGGCTTCTGAAGTCCAAGTTTTAGAGGCTCAAGTTTTAGAGGCCCAAACACCTGGTTCGGCATTTTTGGTCCATCAGGGCCAGAGTCAGCCGGGGTCTGTGAGCCTCAGTCCTCAGCCTGCCGCCACCCCCAAAGACCTACCCGCTGCCTATTGTCTTCATACAGGCGGGCTCCAGGCAAGCGGGCTATCCCTCAACCCCGGGGTTCAGGCAGGGGCTGAACCCCAGGGGAGTGAGCAGCACCTCGATCAGCTATCTACGCTGGTTCGCGCTGGCTCAGCTGATGCTGCCCTGGCGCTCGGGGAGAGGTTGAACAAAGCTGAGCCTGCCGCTGCTTGCCTAGAGGAGAATGACGCTACAGCTGAGCCCGCTGCTGCTGAATCACGTCCTGCCCCGCCCTTGAACTGAGCCAGCCCGAGGTTAGGATCAGCTTTGAGCTTAACCCTCGCGAAACACACCGCGGTCCTCGGCAAGGAGGGGCTAGTGGTCTGGCCACCATTGAACTCGGGATCATGATTACTCATGCATTGTCCTTGGCGCGGTGCATTGCTGCGCGTGTAGCCTTCTGGACATGGCTGACGTAACGGCTTTTGCTGAGGTACTTAAGGGAAAATCTGCCGATGGTTTAGCGGGTAACCGGCAGCCCCATCGCCAAATCCGTAGAATAAAGCCGGGAGCACAAGCTCAGTCAAAGCTATATTTGGGCGATTACACAGGGTTAAAAAATCTGCCAAACTATGCGACTTCACTGCGAAATTCGGGGGGCTGGCTTTCCCATTTTGTGCTTGCACGGCCATCCTGGATCGGCCAAAACGATGTCGGTGTTTACCGAAAGCTTGAGCGATCGCTACCAAACCCTGGCTCCCGATCTGCGCGGCTACGGCCGCAGCCGGACATCGTTGCCCTTTGAGCTAGAAGATAGCCTGACCGACCTGGTCGAACTGCTCGATGCTCAGGGTATAGAGCGCTGCCTGGTGCTCGGCTGGTCGCTGGGCGGCATTCTAGCGATCGAGCTGGCCCTGCGCTACCCCGATCGCGTTGCCGGACTCGTTTTAATTGCGACAGCGGCTCGGCCTGTGGGGGCTCATCCGCCTGTCGCCTGGCCAGAACTGGTCAACACAGGGCTGGCCTCATTGCTTAACGTTGTGATCCCCGCTCATCCCTGGGTAATCAATGGCCTGGGCAAGCGATCGCTCTACCGATACCTGCTGCGGCAGCACACCCCCCGGGCCTATCACCGCCTGGCCAAAGAAGGCTTTGCGGCCTACCTAGGTACCTCACCCCAGGCCAATCGAGCCCTGAACCGCGCCCTGAGTCGTCGCTACAACCGACTGCCCGACCTGAAGGCGATCGCGGTTCCCTGTCTGGTGCTCTGCGGGGCCGAAGACAGACATATTACTGCCCAGGCCAGCCTTGAGACCGCCGCTCACCTGCCCGTCGCCGAGAGCCACTGCTACCCAGACACCGCCCACCTGCTGCCCTGGGAAATTTCAGAGCAGATGCTGCACGACATTCACCACTGGCTAGCGCAGCAAAGGCAGGCCCTTGGTCTAGAGCGCACCATTAATTCTGGCCACACACCCTAGGCCATCGGCAGAATCTGGCTAGGGCTGTCCGCTAAAGGCTGGGGTTGAGAAGCCGCCTACGGGGGTATCCCACTCGTCGGTGATGGTGAGCTGGTCAGGACGGCTGCACAGCTGCACCGCCGTTTGAATGTTTTGTGCCCCTTCCTGCTCCAGGTCTTCGATGTAGCCCCCCTTAGCAGCGTGGGCTTCAGATTCGCTGTCAAAGGGGCCAAAGTAGTAGGTGCAGGCGGGTTGATTGGTCTTGATCTCAACCCACCAGGCTTTGCTTTGGCCTAAAATGCTCGCTAAAAAACGACCTAAAAGATGTTTCATAGATCCTGCCTATCTGCCGAGTTCTAAAGACTTTTTATGGGGTAATCACGGTTCTTAACCGTCCTGGGGTAACGCTATCCCATGTTTCGTTATACTGCCTTGTTTTTGATTTTGCAAAGAGGAAATTTGCAGTTGCGCCGCCCATTGATGACGATAGATCTCATAGAGCGCCATGCCTGTAGCCACCGATGCATTTAGGCTAGGAACTGTGCCGCGTAGCGGAATCGACACCAGTGTGTCGCAGCTCTGCTGCACGGTGAGGCTGAGACCACTGCCCTCGGCGCCTACCACAATCACTGTCGGGCGATCGAAGGTGGTGCGGTGGACGGGCTGGCTAGCCTCTGAGGACAGCCCGTAAATCCAAAAGCCCTTTTCTTTGAGGGTGTCGAGGGCGCGCTTGAGGTTGACCACTCGCGCCACAGGCAGGTGCTCTAGAGCTCCAGCGGCAACTTTGGCCACCGTTGCCGTTACCCCGACCGCCCGCCGCTGGGGGATCACCATACCCTGGGCCCCCAGGGCCTCAGCGGTGCGAATGATGGCCCCCAAATTGTGAGGATCGGTAATGCCATCGGCTGCAATAATGACTGGCACCTTAGCGGCTTCTAGGGCGGCTTCAATCATCTCGTCGAGGTCGTGGTAAGTGTGAGCCGCCGCCTGGGCCGCGATCCCCTGGTGGTTGGCTCCGCCGGTAATTTGGTTGAGCCGCTTGGTGTCGACTTCGTCAATGACAGCGCCGCTTGCCTTGGCTTCATCAATAAGCGGCAAAAACCGGGGATCGTAGCGAATGCGATCGTTAACCCATACCCGGTTGAGGGGGCGCTGCGCTTGCAGAGCGGCCTCCACGGCGTGACGACCGTAGATGAGATCGGTTTCGTCTTGCCTGTCGTCGCCGTCACTGAGCTCTTGACTACTGGCTATCTGGCGGGGCGGAGCAGAAGTAGAGCGCCGAAAAGAATCGCCGCCCTGGGAGCGAGGTTTGTCACCCTGGTAGCGAGGCTTACCGTCGTCGTAGCGAGGTTTATCGCCCTGATGGCGCGGCTTATCGTCTTTATAACGGAGCTTGTCGTCCCGGCGCGAATGGCTGTCGTAGCGAGGCTTGTCGCCCTGGTGACGGGGTTTGTCGTCTTTAAAGCGCGGCTTCTCGTCGCCGTAGCGGGGTTTATCACCAGCGTAGCGCGGCTTCTCGTCGCCATAGCGGGGTTTATCACCAGCGTAGCGGGGTCTGCTGTCGCTGCTAGGGCGGGGTCGGTCGTCCCCATAGCGAGGTTTGCCTTCCCCCTGGCGGGGCTTGCCCCCCCGATAGCCTTCAGACTGCTGGCGGGGTTTTGCCCCCGAAGGGCGACCAGAGGGACGGTTAGAATTGCGAGAAGGCTTTGGGGTTGACATGGCCACACCTGATACGGGGTTGGGAACCAAAATTAAGCAGAAAACCTAGGCTAGCACGCCTTAATCCCCCTACCCTAGCACTCTGTTTTTACAGCCTTCCTTTACGACCTGCCCCGCCCGTTAGCAGCAGCCCAGGTATGGGGGCGTAGCGTAGGGAGGTGGGCCCTTAGGCACAGGTTGAAAAAAAGCTTAAATCTTCAGCATCTGGTGACACATTGACCACAGGCCCAAAATAATCCTTCACAATGGAAAATAACATGCCCATACCGGAGTGATGCCAATGCCTCACCCATCCAACGGTACGAAGCTCGATTGTCCGGTTCATCTGGTGCTGTCGTACATTGGCAGCAAATGGGCCATCCTCATTCTGCAAGAGCTGTTTCAGGGCAGTCGCCGCACGAACGAGTTTTTGTCGGCGCTGCCTGGTATTAGTACTAAGACACTGACCGCCCGTCTGCGGGAGCTCGAAAGCTATGGCCTGGTGAAGCGCACCGTTTTTCCGGAGGTGCCCCCACGGGTTGAGTATTCGCTCACGGCGAAGGGTCGCGAGGTGCAGCCCATTATGGCTGCCCTCAACCAGGTGGGGCAGCACTGGCTGACACAGAGCCCCAGCGACTCGCGCAGCGATGCCCCTGGGAAACGACCGACTACGCTCTATGGCCCTCGCAGCCGTAGCTAGTCATTGCTCCAGGTCTCGTGGGGGATCAAGTCGCCAATACGATCGCGCAGACCGTAGTCATTTTCCTCCAGCTCGGCTTCAATAAAGGGCCACTCTCGGGCGGCAATATAGCCGCAAAGGGCGCAAATTGGCTGACAGCGATCTAGGGTGCCGCAGTCGACTAACTGCTTGGCCTCGTCGCGAATGACATCGATGGTGTAGTGTCGGCCCAGCAGCGATCGCGTAGTTGTCTTGGTCATAGCAGTGGCCCTCCTGTACTGGATAGCAATGGGGACATTTACTTACTATCCATATACATAGTGCGACTCTAAATTTGGCGATCAAAGCAGTTGATGCGTATCCTTACCTTTGTTTACCAAGCGCAATATTGTAGCCTGCTACACCGTTTTCGGCGTGCCTTGGGGAGGCGTCATCCAGGCACGCTGAAGTCTTCATATCTCGTCAGTATTGCCATGCCCAGCCTAAAAAACAGCAGGGCAGACCAAGGACTGTAACTGCTGACTCTTGGGTCATCGGTTGTTAATTGATGCCAGCTGACGCCAGTTCTCTAAAGGGGACGGGCAAACACCTGGGTCCAGTAGAGCCGCCCACCCCCGTTGGCCTGCCCGATACCCAGCTCGGTAAAGGCGGGGTTGAGAATATTCTGGCGGTGGCCGGGGCTGCTCATCCAGGCGCTCATGACGGCGGCGGCCGTGGGCTGGCCCATAGCAACGTTTTCGCCGATGGTGGACCAGCGGTACTGGGTGGCGTCAATGCGCGATCGCATCGTCGAGCCGTCCGACCCCGTGTGGCTCATGCGGCGGCTGGTGGCCATATCCTGAGAGTGGCGCTGGGCGGCAGTGGTGAGTTTTTCGTTTAGAACCAGGGGTGGGGCATTCACGCGCTGGCGTTCGGCATTGACCAATCGCAGCAGATCCTGGGCGATCGCGGTACTGGCCTGGGCTGTGGTTACAGCAGGGCGCTGGGCGATCGCTGCGGGCATCTCTAACCCCGACAGCACCCCAGCCAGCACCGCTGCTAGCAGAACGGCGCTGGTGAATTGGGGGCGGAGCATGTGTTTCCATTGCAGCATAGCTGTCTCCTAAAGATGAGGGTGTGGCTGTAGACGCCCCTGCCGTCCCCTTTGACGCAGCTCAAAGAGGACGGTTCCATCGACCCACCAGCCATTGCTCACCCGTCTTCCTAAGGATCGCGAATCAAATAATATGGGATAGCCGTCCCGGCTGTCCACGGTCAGGCAAGATGCCTGACCCACAAGAATTGCACCTTAAAAAATCCACCTTCCTAGCTAAGCTCAATGTCTAGCGGGGTCTAGCGGGGATGTAGCGCCATGAGCTGGCGCACGGCCTCAGCGTGGTATGAACTGCGCGTCAGCGGCGACGACACCACCTGCAAAAACCCCTTCGCCTCACCGGCCACCCGCCAGGCGTCAAACTGAGCTGGGGTAATAAACTCCGCCACGGGTAAATGCTTTGGCCCCGGCGAAAGGTACTGGCCCAGGGTCAAAATGTCGCAGTCTACAGCCCGCAGATCATCCATCACCTGCTGCACTTCGGCATCGGTTTCGCCCAGCCCCATCATCAGGCCCGACTTGGTATAAACCCAGGGAGCCAGCTCCCGGCTGCGCCGCAGCAGTTCGAGGGAACGGCCATAGTCGCCCTGGGGGCGCACCCGCCGGTAAAGGCGGGGCACCGTCTCGGTATTGTGGTTGAGCACGTGGGGCCGCGACGCCAGAATAGTTTCCAGCGCCTGCCAGTTGCCGCACAGGTCCGGAATGAGTACCTCAATGGTGGTGTCGGGGGTCGTTTGTTTGACCGCCTCTATGCAGGCCACAAACTGACTGGCCCCACCGTCGGGCAGGTCGTCGCGGTTGACCGACGTAATCACCACGTGATTAAGCCCCATGCGCCGCACCGACTCAGCCAGGCGCAGTGGTTCGGTCGGGTCGAGCGCCTGAGGCTTTTTCTCAAAGTCAATGTCGCAGTAGGGGCAGGCGCGGGTACAGGCTGGCCCCATGATCAAAAATGTGGCTGTACCCGCCTTAAAGCACTCGCCAATATTGGGGCACGAGGCCTCTTCGCAAACGGTATTGAGGCCCAGGTCCTGTAGAATCGACTTGACTTCGCCTACCCGTTCCCACTGAGGGGCCTTTACCCGTAACCACTCTGGTTTTACTGCCACCGCTTTTAATCCCGACACTGTATCTGTGACTCAATCATATCAACCCCCGCAGTACTTGCCCTGGAGCCCGGCCCGGCAAACGGCCCAGAACCTGGGGATAGCAGTATGCTGGAGTCAGGTGGGATCGATGACAACGGCCTATGGATGCGCCAGCTCCCCTGAATCGCTGTTTGATGGTGCTGTGCTATGGCGCTGCCGGGCTGCTGGCGGCTGCCACCTGGCAAGACCAGGTCAACTCGCGCTGGCGGTTTGAGGCTCCCTTTGAGCGCACCCGCTTAGTTCGTCTGGTGCCTATCATCACCCAGGCCCCCGAGACGCTGATCACCGCCAACACCCGCGTTGTCATTAGCCTCAGTCGGCGTCGGCTAGCCCTCTATCAAAACGATGATCTGCGGGACGAGTTTACCGTTGCCATCGGTCAGGATGACTGGGAAACTCCCACGGGCGAATTTACCGTCCGCGATATGCGCACCGATCCGTTCTGGCAGCATCCTATTACTAAAGAGGCGGTTGGCCCCGGCCCCAGCAACCCCCTCGGCTCCCGCTGGATTGGCTTTGCGCTGCAGGGCCAGTATCACATTGGCATTCACGGCACCAACCAGGAGACGCTCATCGGCGAGGCGGTCTCCCACGGCTGCGTACGAATGCTCGACGAAGACATTCAAACGCTTTACAGCCACATCAAAATAGGTACCCCCATCAAGGTGATGCCGTAGGTAGACGCTGATGGGTCGGTTGCAACGGGGTTAGGGCATTAAACCTGTACGGCTACGGGCAGCTCGCTGCCTACGGCGGTCAGGTCAAAGTGGTGCCAGGGCTTGCCATCTAGCGCCATCTGCTCAATCAGGCTGGCTAGTCTGAGGGCTTTGAGTGCCTGCTCGCCGCCGACGGAGGGTTTTTCGCCGCCGCGCACGCAGTTGATGAAGTGCTCTAGCTCGGCGTGGAGCGGTTCGATGTTGCTGGTGTAGACTTTTTCGATCAGGCCGTCCTGGCGGTAGAGCACCTGACCGTAGTCAGAGGAGCAGTCGGCGGTGGTTTGGCGGTGAATCAAAATCTCGTTGTTGAGAAAATCGGCATCGGTGAGGGAGTTTTTGCAGTGGGCCGTAATGCTGCGAATTTTGCGATGGGTGACCTTGCTCGAGGTCAGGGTCGCCACAATGCCATTGCTAAAGCCCAGAGTGGCGGTGACGTAGTCTAGATAGCCTGAGTTAGAAGCTCGGCTGCCGCTAGCGGTCAGAGTGGCGACCGTCGACCCCGCCAGCTCAAGCAGCAGATCGATATCGTGGATCATCAGGTCGAGCACCACCGACACGTCGTTGGCCCGCTGAGAATAGGGACTCATGCGGCGGGCTTCGAGGGCCAGCAGTTCTTCGGTCTTGAGCACCTTGTGAAGCTCCTGGAAGGCGGGGTTAAACCGCTCGATGTGCCCCACCTGCAAAATGCAGTTGGCTGCCGCCGCTGCGTTGACCAGCGACTCTGCTTCGGCAATGCTAGCGGCAATGGGCTTTTCGATCAAAATGTGGATGCCCGCCTGCAGACAGGCCATGCCCACCGCGTGATGGAGCCGGGTGGGCACCGCTACGCACACGGCATCGACGTGCTTGAGCAGCTCCTGGTAGTCTTCAAAAAATCGAATTCTGTATTTGCCAGCGGTGTCTAGCCCCCGCTCTACGTTGACATCTGACACCCCGACCAGCTCTACATCTTTGAACCGGCTGAGGACGCGGGTGTGGTGCTGACCCATGTTGCCCACGCCAATAACGCCGACACGAATAGGATCTGGTAGGTTTCGAGATAGGTGCATGTCTAATGCAGATGACAACATTGGGTTTTGCACGCCTGTCCTTCCTAGGGAGACAAAGATACACCGACAGCTGGCAGGTTGCGAACGTCAGAGCAATGGAGAACTGGGACGGCCAGGTAAAATTACTCAGATAGTATCACAATGCTTCACACTGTAAAGAATAGCGACATTCTCTGGCAGAGAAGCATGAATTTACGACCAGATTCGCGATCTGACACAGATCTGCACTCGTTTTTCAAATGTTTCTCTGCTTTTTTATGCTACTTATGCCTGACAGAGCTGTCGAGCGGCCTGTGGCAGTTAAGTGGCTGGATCCCTGCGAGATCGCAGGCGTCTGATCTTGACGGCCCCCAGCCTGGTAGCTGACGCCTCAGGGTATCAGGGTCTGATCGGAGTCGCTGGGGGGCGTCGTCGATCCTGTCCCCTCACTTGGCTCAGAGGCGGGCAGCGGGGAGTCGAGCGATCGCACCAAAATATCTTTGAGCCGGGGGCCATCGGTCGAGAGCACCACCCACTCGTGATCGGCAAAGATTAGGCGATCGCCGGAGCGCGGAATTTTTTGCATTTGATAGATCAAAAACCCGCCCAGGGTCTGGTAGTCATCGGCGTAGGGCAGGGCCAGATTGAGCAGTTCGTTGACCTCTTCGATATCGGTATGAGCTTTGATTCGGTACGACTGATCGGCTAGCAGCTGCACTAGCGGCTCCTGCTCATCGGGCTCGTGAATATCACCAATAATTTCGGTGGTCAAGTCGTGGAGGGTGAGCAGACCGGCCGTGCCGCCAAACTCATCGACGACGATGACAAGTTCCTGGCCGGTGCGCTGCATAGTCGCCAGCAGCTCGTGCAGGGGGGTGTGCTCGGGCACAAATCGCGCTGGTTTAACCCAGGCCCGCAGGGGCGTTTCGGCATTGATCTGCTGGCGGGCCAGCGGCTGCAAAAACTGCTTGAGCTCGACCATGCCCTGGATGTCATCAAGGGAATCTCCCATCACCGGGTAGCGGGAGTGCTCGGTGGTCGCCACGACCTCGATCAGCTCGCCAAAGGTGGCGGACATAGGGATGGCGTGGATCTGAGTGCGGGGCACCATGATCTCTTCGGCGGTGACGTCGCGAAACTCAAACACGTTGTTGAGCAGCTCGCGCTCTTCGGCCTCCAGGCCTGGGGTTTCGGCGGTGGTGCGAATGATCAGCTGTAGCTCTTCGGGGGTGAGGCGGCTGTAGCTGACCTGATCGCTGTAGCGAATGTTGACCAGCCGCAGCAGCAGCCGGGTCGACTGATTCAAAATCCAGATGAAGGGGTTGAACAGGCGGGCAATGGTCAGGCTGGGGGGGCCTAAAAATCGGGCCACCTGCTCGGGGTAGAGCATCGCCACCGATTTAGGACACAGCTCCCCCAGCACAATTTGCAGGTAGGCCACCCCAAAAAACGCGATCGGAATGGCCAGGGCATGGGCCAGGGCTTCGCTTTGGGCCGGGTTGAGGGGCGTTTGGCTGATCCAAAAGGCCAGGGTGATGGCCATCGTGCCTTCGCCTACCCACCCCAGCGCCAGGCTGGAGAGGGTGATGCCCAACTGGGTCGTAGACAGCAGGCGATCGAGGCTGCGCTGGAGCTGCTGCACCGTTTTAGCCTGCACATCGCCCTCGGAGACCAGCTGGCTGATGCGCGATCGCCGCACCGACACCATGGAAAACTCTGCCGCCACAAAAAAGGCGTTGATGCCAATCAACATCAGCACGGCCAGCAGTCGCGAGGCGATCGCGACTGCTGGCAGCTGCTCGGGAATAACGACAGCTAATACATAGGGGAAAACGCCCATGACCCAGTGCCTAAAAGCTACTGGCCGCCGCTAGTGCGAGCTTTTACCTGCTGCAAAACTTCAGCTTCATTGACCAAGACCACGTCGCCCTGACCGGCTGCACCGGCCTCGCGAGCCAAGGGAGAGCCGCTGGTGGGACGAGTTTCGGGCTGACGTACGCCGGTCAGCGCCTGTCGACCTAGGGTAAACCCCCACGACGCACTAACAACCCCCGACCCAATCATCAGCGAGAGCAAAATTAACGTAAACGCTACGGCAGGGTTCATGGCAGGGGCAAAAATGGATAACCTAATTTATTGGCCTGGTTTACTGGCCTGGTCTACTGGAATGGCTCTAGACAGCCTAGGCCTAAACATTACCCCAATTATAAAGTTTAAGCCTCAAACAAAATTTAAGATTAGGCCCCGGGGTGTATCGTCATTCTAGCCAAAAGCCATCTACTACAAGCCTGGCGATGCCCGACCCAGTCAACGGGCCAGGAGATGTAAGGATTGGTTACTTGGCGATCGGAGGCTAATGGGTGACAGCCCCCAGACCTGCACGTACAATGGGAATTGCTTTACCGTTGAGGTAGCATCCCAGGGTTGGCCGAGCGGATTAGGCAGCGAACTCATAATTCGCCTCAGGCAGGTTCAACTCCTGCACCCTGGATTTTTATCGCCTGTGTGCCCAATTCTGGCAGCTCAGGTGGGGGCTTAGGGCCAAGGGGCTGGAACAGAACCTACCCGAGGGGCAGGAGCTAGACGTTGGCTAGAAATTTTCAAAGATGAACTCTGAGCCGACGTAGGGATTGGTGCTGCTGGGCATGGTCAGCAGGCTGCTGCTGTAGGGGGTGGCCAAATCGGGCACCCGAATGGTGGGGTCGCTGGTGTTTTGCAGCAGCATAATGTCATCTACGGCGGCGGTGATGGCGTTTGCATCCCACTCTAGACCGCGCTCGGGAAAGGGGAACCCAAACAGGCGCTTGGCCTGGCCGGTAATCGTCCGATTTTGGAAGTGGTCGCCGGAGTAGGTAGTACTCAAGTCTTCTAGGGCGTCAGGAATCGTTGCGGGTGCGGTATCCTGAGCGTGCCCTGCTGGCGCAATGACCGCCGCCGCCAGCGCCGCCAGCACCAAACCAGAAATGTGATTTAATTGAATGCCCATGGCCAAGCCTCCTCAACTCAATAACGTAGTGCAGGAATAGGGTGCGATTTTGGGGGTGCGACTCTGGCCTCTTTGCCCATGCTCTGAGGCTGGCCCTAGGGTAAAACCTCCCTAGCTTACACAAAACCATGCCGAACCGATCGCCCGTGCATGTCCTTTATAACGCGATCGCAGAAAACTGGAGCATTTTTAAGGAATTCCCTCCCCATGGACGAGCTACTGCTGAATATCTCAGCTTCTGATCTGCTGGGTCTAGAAACCGCCGCCCTGCGATCGCCTCTGCTCGATTTAGTCTGCCGGGGCGCCTACCAGGAAGGCGACTTTGTGCTTACCTCGGGCCAGCGCAGCACCTACTACATCAACGGCAAGCTGGTTACTCTCCACCCCCAGGGGGCGCTGCTGGTGGGGCGCCTACTGCTTGACTTAGTTCCACCGGAGACGACGGCGGTGGCTGGCCTAACCCTGGGCGCCGACCCGCTGGTCACTGCCGTTAGCCTGGTGGGCGTCTACGGCGATCGCACCCTGTTTCCGCTAATTATTCGCAAAGAGGCCAAGGGCCACGGCACCCGCGCCTATATTGAGGGCATTACCCCTGTCTCTTATACACATCT
>PYGV01000489.1 GCA_003022385.1 filamentous cyanobacterium CCP3
GCGTGGGGGCGGGGGTGAGATAGTGACTTCCCGTTTGCGGCGTGTTTCACCACAGAAAAGTGTAGGACTGAGGGCATAAAACTTCTCCTCCAGAGATGCTGCGCGTAGACGAAGCCAGCCTGGAGGATTTAACAAAGTTGAGCATTCAAAATTTTGAATTTTGCACTTTGAACTTTGCATTTTCCATTCATCACCTTCCCTGTGCTTCTGCGCTACTATTGGCGGCGATATGGGGTAGGGAGGGGAGTTATGAAGTCATCCATGCTGCTGTGCCTGGGGGTATTGCTGCTGGCCCTGGGTGGTTGCGATCGCGGCGCTGAGACCGATACACCAGCGGAGGCCAGCCTGCCCGGTCAGGGGAGCGGGGCCGAGAGTACCGCCACCGCAGGCTCTGGCGAGGCGGCGGGTGAGACCCTAGAAGCTGGCGGCTTTCGCTCGACCCCAATTAACCCGGCCCGCACCGCTCAGCTGGTGACCCAGGGGGAGGGGTCGCAGGTCAATCTGCGATCGCAGCCCACCACGCAGTCTACCTCTCAAGGCTACGGGCTGGGCGGTGACCCGATCACCCTGCTGCGCCTGGCCGAGGGCGAGGGCGGCTTTAGCTGGTACTACGTCAAGTTTGCTCAGTCACAGGCAGAGGGCTGGGTGCGCGGCGACTTTGTTGATACCACCGGGCAGGTCGCCAGTGCGGCCCCTGGCACAGCTCCCGAAATTAGCACTGGCCCCTGCGGTGACAGCAACCGCCCCGAAGCCTTCTTTGAAACCGAGTCGTTTACCATTCACCTGTGCCAGACGCCCCAGGGTCTGAGCTACATCGGCATCAACAAAACCAATAACGAAACCCTTGCCACTGCCGACGTGCGCCAGGACCAGGGCACCTATATCGCCATCAACGGCAACTATCAGTACCACGTCAGCGATGACAATTTAGCCGTTTACCAGATTACGAGCGGCAGCTACAGCCAGCTTGAGAGTGAAGAGGTGATTCGCCACGAGCGGTTTATGTATTGAAACCTGTAGTGATGAATAAGGCTTACCTTATTCATCACTACAGACCCATCGGTCTATCCAGGCGGAATCTCATCCCGCGCGGGCGCTCTCTCCGGCAGATTCATATCCACTGGATCTACGGCCTCGGGGTTCTCGATCGTGTAAGGATTCTCTACATCTGGGGTACCCATCGGGTCGGTAGCGGGGCTGCTGACTGGGGCGACGCTGGGGCCACCGACCGGGGCTACGGGCTGAGACATTTCACCATGAACGGTTTCGGTCATGCGGCGAATGAGTTCGCTAGCGCGGCCGTCGTTGGTGGGTCGCTGCACCAGCAGCGCCAGGGTGTAGCGCTTGCCGTTGGGGACATCGACGAGGGCGACGTCGCCAAGCAGGCCGCCGATATCGCCCGTTTTGTGGGCCGTTAGCGATGTGTCGCTGATACCAGAGGGAATCAGGCTAATGTTTTCGGTGCGCTGCATAATGCTGAACAGGCGATCGCGCGATCGGGGCGTCAGCAGCCCGCCCTGGTCGACCAGGGCCATAATCAGCGCCATGTCTTTAGCACTCGTTGTATTGGTGCCGTCTAAGTCGGGCAGCGGATTGCGCAGCACCGTGTGCTCTAGCCCCCAGCCCGCAAAGGTCTGGTTGAGGGCCTCAATGCCACCCAGGGCGGCAATCATCATGTTGGTAGCGGTGTTGTCGCTGGCCACAATCATGCGGGTCGCCACCTCCAGGGCGGTATACTCAGTGCCCACCGCCTCGCCGCGCAGGGTGCCCGAGCCGCCAGCCATGTGCTCTTCTTGCAGCATGAGAGACTGGTTGAGGGCCACAGTGCCCGCATCAACCTGCTGCAAAAAGGCGATCAAGATCGGCACTTTAATGGTGCTCGCCGCCGCCACCGGCTCTGCCCCGCCCAGATCAACATACTGCCCTGAGTCGAGATCGACGGCAAAGGCAACGGGGGTGAGGCCAGGGGTGAGGGTGGCCAGATTCTCTAGCTCGCCCTTGAGATGAGTCACTTCGCTGGTGAGTCTGAGGCTGGCCACGGTGGTTGCCGCCCCACCCTGCACCAGTGCCCCAGCGGTTTGGGTCGCCTCGCGCGGGGCGGGGGGATCGCCACTGCCCGGAGACGCCACGTTGCTGGGGCTGAGCACCGACAGCAATGTGCCCGCGATCGCGGCCACCCCGACACCCAAAATAATCAGCCGAATCAGGTAGAGCAGCGGCAGGGGCGGGTTGGCCAGCCGACGGCGGGCCGTGGCCGCCCGCGATCGCCTCGGAGCTGTACCCTCGGGTAGAGCGCCTGGCTCAGGGGAGAGGTTGGGCGCGGGCACCAGGGTGCGGGCAGCCTGAGCCGCCGCCGTTGCTGGCCCCATGGGGCCAGTCTTCGACCAGCGCTGGGGCTGGGGCTGTAGCGGGGTAACAT
>PYGV01000490.1 GCA_003022385.1 filamentous cyanobacterium CCP3
TGCATGGGCGGGGGCCGCGATCGCCGCAATCCCTGAAGAATGGTCTGCCAAGTTGGGCTGTTGGGGTAGAGCCTGAGCCCGCTGCCCGAGTCCCAAAACCGCCAGGCATCCTCCTACTTGCAACCATCGGGTTGTCAATGACACCACTTCAGCGGCCCCCAGTTCAAACAACGACAAATTCCTATGCATCTTACAGCGTTAGCCCGGCGGCGCAGCCCCCCAGTAGTCAGCAAAAAAAGCGGCTTTACCAAACAGTAAAGCCGCTGGGGGAAACGAGGATAGCGTTCCGGTAAATGGCTCAGATCATGGATCAGACTCTCTAGCGCACCTGGCCGCGCACAGCGACGGTATCGATAGGCTTGAGGAAGTAGAGCTGCACCAGCTGCCAGCCGATGGTGGCAATGTGGGGCAGTTTTTGCAGCGTCTTGAGCGCCTTGGGCTGATTCGACTCGGCCACCTTGCTCAGCTTGGCGTTGGCGGCAGCGGCTACATCCAGCCGTTTAAAGAAGCTGGGGTGATCGACATTGAGCGTGATGGGGAAGACCCGGCCAGCGGTTTCGTTAGTCTTCTCAATCACTTCGATGTCGTAGTCGCGAGCGTTGAGCCCCAGGGAAGCGTAGAAGCCGCTGCGCTGGAGGTCATTGAGGTACATGGTGGCAAACACCGACAGCAGGAAGAAGCGGCACCACAGCCTGGCCTTCCAGTCGTTGAGAATTTCGGGCTGGGCCTTCATCAGGGCCGAGAAGAAATCGCCGTGGCGGTTTTCGTCCTGGCACCAGTTCTCAAAGAACCGGAAGATCGGGTAGATCTCGTTCTCGGGGTGAGACTCAAGGTGGCGGAAGATGGTGATGTAGCGCCAGTAGCCAATCTTCTCAGACAGATAGGTGGCGTAGAAGATGAACTTGGGCTTAAAGAAGGTGTAGTCTTTGCTCTTGGTTAAAAAGCCCAGGTCGAGCTGCAGGTTGAAGTCTGACATGGCTTTGTTGAGAAAGCCCGCGTGACGGGCTTCGTCGCGCGACATCAGCTCAAAGCACTCGGCCAGCACCGGGTTTTTGCCCTTGAGGCGACGGCCCAGTTCTTTGTAGAGCAAAAAGCCAGAGAACTCAGCGGTGCAGGAGCGCTCTAGAAATTCCACGAACAGCTGCCGAGTTTCGCCGCTGATCGAGTCCCAGGATTTGGCAAAGACATCGCTGCGGACGAAATGGTGGCGGTTGTAGTCGGCCCGAAACTCGTCCAGGATGGCGAGCAGCTCCTCTTCGTTGACCGAGATGTCCATAGCGGCCATCTCGTCAAAGTCGGTGGTGTAAAACCGAGGGGTGAGAATGGTGTCTTTGGCCGGAGCCTTTACCCCTGGTCGAATTTCTTGAAATTCAGGCTTTTTAAGGGAATCTACCATGAGTCCTTGGATGGCGCGGTGAACGTGGGTCGGGCTATCTCCCGATGGAGGAGTGGTTCGGCAGAGGCACTCCCCAAACCCCAGGACTAATTCACATCCTGAGAATAGAGAAAATGCGACGGCCTAACCAAATCGCTAAATGTCAGTGTATCAGGGCTTTTAAGACTGTCGGCGGCGCTTTAAGTTTTGCAACAAAACCTTTCGGTAGATGACGCCAGGGTCCAAGGGCTTTTGTTCACAGTTTCGTTCAAATTCGTTAAGTCGGGGCCGCGATCGCAGCCCGCCTGGGCATGCTGAGAGCCAGAATTGGTCAAGATGGGCGGGAGAAAGTACAGATGGCGATCGCAGGCATTATTCTCATTATCGCTGGGGCCGTGCTCTGGTGGGTGCAAAACCGCCAGCAGCGCCGCTGCAACCAGCTCAAGCTGGCTCGTGCTTCCAAGAGCGCCGATTTAGAAGCCATGGCTACTGCCGTCTCCAAAGAGATTGGCGGCGGCGACTGGCGCGACTACGTGTGGCTGCGGGGCACTCCCCAAACCTCGACCCCGCTGACCTCAGAGTTTAAGCAGGTGCCCTGTGTCAGCTACACCAGCACGGTGGTGCGCGAATACGAAGAAACCGTGCGCGAAAAAGACAGCAACGGCAACATCACTACCCGCACCCAGCGCGGCTCAGAAACCGTCAGCCAGCACCAGCAGCGCATTCCCTTTGACCTGGTAGACGATGCTGGGCAAGTGCGGGTGGATCCTGAAGGAGCCAATATTGAATCGGTAGAAGTGCTCAACGACTTTCAGCCCGGCACACCCGCCGGGGGAATGCTCTCCTACGGCCCATTTTCTCTGGTGCTGGGCGGCGAGGGCGGCGGTGGCTCGCGCCGCACCCTGGGCTACCGCTACAAGGAGACCGTGCTGCCGCTCGATCGCCCCGTGCTCGTCGTCGGCACCGCCAGCGATGGCACTGGCCATGTAGCCATTGAAAAGCCCACCCAGCCCGACCAACCCTACATCATTACGCTCAAGTCC
>PYGV01000161.1 GCA_003022385.1 filamentous cyanobacterium CCP3
GCTGACCCTGGCCGATCGCCTGCGCGACCCGGCCCAGTACCAGTTCAACCAGCAGGCCAAATCGCTCAGCAGCGATGAGGTCAATTTTCACCTGGCTGTTGTGCCCCACTGGCTAGAGACCGAAGGCCAGGGCCTCAGCGATCGCGAGGTGCCGATTTTAGGTCAAAAACTAGCCCCTCTCCAAGTTCCCTACTCGCTCGGCACCTGTCTGGTGCCACCGCCCGCCGAGGGTCTGGTGGGTGTGATTGTGTCAGCGACCGGAGAACTGGTTAAGGATCCTGTGCTGCTCGACAGCACGGGCTATACAGTGCTGGATGAAAAGGCTCTGGAACTGGCGCTACAGCGCAACTTTGAGCCTGAGTCTGGGGCGCTGCCCAACCCCCAGGCTCACTGGTTGCCGGTGCAGGTACAGTACGATAGCGCAAATTGCACCCCTTAGGGAAATCTTTAGCCCCCCCCCAGGGTAGAGGCATTGCAGCCTATAGCTTGTCATAGTGGCATCTAAGTCGATTGCCGCTACTGATGTTCCCATGGCTCAAGCTATTTCTACCTCCAGTAATTCTGTTCAGGCATATCTGAAAGAAATTGGTCGCATTCCCCGACTCACCCGTGACGAAGAAATTTCACTGGGCAAGCGGGTGCAGCGGTTCAACCAGCTCAATGCGATCGCGGCCAAACTCACCAAATCGTCGGGCGAGGAACCCTCTGTAGAAGACTGGGCCAACGCCGCCGCCCTGTCGGTAGACGACTTGAATCACGAGCTAGAGGCTGGAGAGGCGGCCCGTCGCCGCATGGTGGAGGCTAATCTGCGCCTGGTGGTCTCGATCGCGAAAAAGTACACCAAACGCAACCTCGACCTGATGGACCTGGTGCAGGAGGGCACCCTGGGCCTGCAGCGGGGCGTCGAAAAGTTTGACCCCACCAAGGGCTTCCGCTTTTCGACCTATGCCTACTGGTGGATTCGCCAGGCCGTGACCCGGGCGATCGCTGAGAAAAGCCGCGCCATTCGTCTGCCCATTCACATTTTTGAAAAGCTGACCAAAATCAAGCGCGCCCAGCGCCACCTGGCTCAGGAACTGGGCCGCACCGCCACCCTCGAAGAAGTGGCCGACCATCTGGACATGCCCATCACCCAGGTGCGCCAGTTTTTGTCGCAGTCGCAGCAGCCGATGTCGCTTAACGCCATGGTGGGCGACAAGGGCGATACCGAGCTAGCCGACATGCTCGAAGACGACCAGGGGCGATCGCCCGAAGACTACGCGGCCCAGAACAGCCTGCAGCAAGATATCTTTCGCATTCTCGATCGCCTCACCCCGCAGCAGCGGGAGGTGCTGGTGCTGCGCTTTGGCCTCGGTACCGGCGAGGGGCTATCGCTCTCGAAGGTGGGTCAGCAGCTCAATGTCAGCCGCGAACGGGTCCGCCAAATCGAGCGCGACGCGATTAAAAAGCTGCGCTACGCTCGCCACGACCTGAAGGCGTATCTAGCTGGCTAGAGCAGATCAGGCGATCGGCTATTTAATGGGGCAGGGGCAAAGCCTTTAGCCCATTTTTGCGATCGGTGGGCAGCCCTGCGCCCTAGTCATATCAAATCCGAATTCCATGCCTCCGATATTCAACAGGCCAACTTGTAGGGCATTGGCGTAGCCTGGCTGGAGGCCTTACGGTTGTTTGCCCTTAACCAATTGGGTGTAGCCAGGCGGAATTTCGTATCAGCGACCCCGGACCCACCGCTCAGCCCCATAGAGAATCCCGCTGTTGTCATCAGGGCATAGGCTGTAGCTATGAAAAGCGAATCTCCATTACCGAAAAATCGTCCTGCAAGCTTTCGCATGCAGTGATTCGATGAACCTCTTCCAGTAACAAAGACAGATCGTTTTGCCCAGAATGCCAGTACTGTCTCAGCATGTCAGCCCATCGATCAAACCCCAAAATCTGTTTTTCACCCACCACTTCTTCGTAGGCACCATCGCTAAACAAAAATAGCGTGCCCCCAGGGGAAATCGTGCATTGTTTAGACTCGAAGGGAAACTCAGGCAGCATGCCCACCGCAATGCCATCACTATCGAGGTAGCTCAGCCTGGCTTGGGAGCTAGCTGGGCTAATCAACACCCCTGGCGGGTGCCCGGCAGACGCAAAGGTGAGTTGTCGACTAGGGCTGTGATAGACCCCGTACCACAGGGTGAAATAGTCTTCACCCTGATCATTCATCTGAAAAATTCGATTTAGGGCTGTGATCACCGTTTCAGGCTGGTAGAAATCGGCCTGGCTGAGAGACCGCTTACGCAAAATGTTGAGCACAGACACTGACAGCAGGGCCGCTTTTACCCCATGGCCAGCCACATCTAAAAGGTAAAACGCCAGATGATCTCGATCGAGCTGGTAGTAGTCAAACGCATCGCCACCCAGTTGGCTAGAGGGTTGAAATTGGGTGTCCACTGCTATCTGGCCTTGGTTACCAGAGCTAGGACAGATCCAATTTGACCGGGGCAAGAGAGAGGCAACGTAGTCAGCGGCTCGCTGCAACTCTAGTTGCAGCACCTGATTTTGACGATGCAGCTCGCTCTCGGCTCGCTGGCGCAGCATGTACTGGCTAATCTGGTTAGCTAAAATTGACAGCCCACGCAGCGCATCTTCGCTGGCTAGCCGCGCAGCTTGAGAGAAAAATACCAAGATACCCAAGCACTCGGTGCCGTGATTTATCGGCACCCCCAGCACAGCCTGGAAGCCGGCCCGCTGGGCCGCAGCCTGCCGCTCGCCATGGAGGTAGTGCTCTAACTTGTCAGTCCAGATGGGGCTGCCGTTAAACCAAATTTTGCTGGCAATGTCTGACCCAGGGTTATCTTGGTCTACCTGTAGCGCCTGAGTCGCGCTGGCAAAGTTGACCAACTGAGCAGTATTCAGATGCCAAGTGTCAGCGTAATCAAGTTGGCCCGACCTGTTGGGTTGCCAAAACTCGCCTAGCTGTAGGTTTAGATTGCCGCAGATAATTTGTAAGATGCGGCGCATTTTGAGATGAGGATCCGCAGGATTAGTCATGGCTCGGATCACGGCGTGCTCAAGGCGACGGTGTTGCTCGCGGCGAGTGCGATCGCTAATATTGGTCAGTCGGCCAGCCAGGCCCTGCACCGCCCCCACGGCATCCCTGCTGGGACAGAGCTGCATTTCCACCCAGAGCCACTCCCCCGAGCGAGTTACGCAGCGGCTGCGATGCTGATAACAGCGAGAGGTCGACTCCCTAGTGCGCCGAAACTGCTGCCTATACTGCTTGCGCTCAGCCGGATGTAAAAACTCGCTCAGGGGCTGTCCCAGACTTTCAGCGAGGGTATAGCCGGTTAGTCTTTGCCACGCCGGATTTAGAAAAGTCAAATGACCAGCTTCGTCAAGCTGGAAGATCACCTCCTGCAAATTGGTCACCAGAGAGCGGTAACGCTCTTCACTTTGGGCCAGGGCGCGGCGATCTTGGGCAGCCCGAATCAAATAGCGGGCTCGGCCCACCACAATCGAGGGCCGAATGGGCTTGGTTACGTAGTCGGTCGCCCCTGAGTGAAAAGCCCGCGCCACCGAGTCATCGTCCTCTAGCCCCGTCACCATCAGAATGGGAACATGCTCTCCGGTGGGCATTTGCCGAATTTTTTGGCAGCAGTCAAAGCCATCAAGCCCGGGCATTTTGGCGTCGAGCAGCACAAGATCAGGGGTAAACCGCTGATACTGCTCAAGCGCCGCTTCTCCGGTCTCCGCTTCAATGACCTGGTAGCCTTCCTTTCGCAACAGCTTGACCAAAATGGTGCGAATCACCCGGTCATCATCTACGACCAAAACCTGGGGAGTATCGGTTATCGAGCGTGGAGTGGTTGTCATTTACTGGTGTTCGTTTGTCTGCCAAAGGCTACAGCCGCTGGCTGGCTTGGTTAAGTACTTATTCTCAATTCTATTGGGTACCTAGCTAAGGCACAATTCCAATGTAACCCCCAAGCCTGGCACAGCTTTTTTCCCTTGGGCAGCGACATCGTTTAAACATCGGCGTTGACATTTAGTTAAGGAAAACTTTGTTCTGGCCAGGGTGAGGTTTGGATAGGGAACTGGGCCGGGTACACTGGGTTCGCTAGTTAGTCTCTCTAAGTGTGCAATGACTGACAATGAATTTGAGGCCCCTACCTTTTTTTGGGCTGTGATGCCCGTCGTGGGCGGCATTGCCACTGGGGTAGGGCTAGTCCTGGGACTGGGGTGGCTGGGCGATCGCCTGACGCCCGCCCCCCACAGCGGCTCAACGGGTGCCTTAGTGAGTGCTGCTGATAAAATCCAGCGGCGGCTGGGCTAGAGGCGTTCTACTCAATTTAGGGCAGCTATGGTTGGGCAACTCGCCGACTGAGCAGGCTCAAATAGTGCTTTGCCGACGTCTGTGGTGTCTAGATATGTTTATCTCTAATTCTGCTATGGCGCAGTTCGGACGACGGTTGTGGATGCGGTGGGGGGGGCTATTTTTAGCAAGCCTGTTTTTGCCCCTGGGGCTGACCCTACTTAGGGCTAACCCAACCCCGGCTCAAACCGAGCCCGGCCAATGTGCCGCCCTGGCTCAACCGCTAACTCCCGCAGAGCAGGCCTACGCCCAGTCTGCTTGGAACTACTTTAGAAATAACGTTCAACCCGATACGGGGTTGACCAACGCCGCTGACGACTATCCCTCCAGCACCCTTTGGGATCAGGGCAACTATCTCACCGCCTTGAATGCCGCCCGCTGGCTGGGGCTCATCGATCAGGCTGAGTTTGACGGTCGTCTCAACCCCTTTCTCACTAGCCTGAGTCAGCTGCCTCTGTTTGAGGGTACCTTGCCCAACAAGGCCTACAACAGCGCCACCGGAGCTACGACCGACTATGGCAATAACCCAACGTCCCGAGGCATTGGCTGGTCGGCCCTCGACCTGGGGCGCATGCTGGCCGCCTTCGATGTGGTGCGCACCTGCCATCCCCAATACTCAGACTGGCTGGCGGGCATTGTCTCTAGCTGGAATGTGGCCGCCTCGGTTCAGGACGGGCAGCTCTACGGGGCGACGGTATTACCCGATGGCAGTACGCTCAAAGTGCAAGAGGGTCGCCTTGGCTACGAAGAATATGCGGCGCGGGGGTACTATGCCTGGGGCTTTGAGGTGCCCCAGGCGCTGGCCTACGAACCGTTTACGTTGGTCGACGTCTACGGCCTGCAAATTCCGGTCGATCAGCGCGACTACCAGACCACCAACGCCAACAACTACGTGGTCAGCGAGTCTTACATCTTGGATGCGATTGAGTTTGGCTTGCAGGGAGAGCTAGCTGACTACAGCCGACGCGTGTTTGAGGCCCAGAAGCGCCGCTACGAAGCTACCGGGCTGCTAACCGCGGTCTCCGAAGACAATATCAACGGTCCGCCGCACTTTCTCTACAGCACGGTCTACGCCAATGGTGTGCCCTGGGCGGTGATCACCGAAGCCAATCAGCCCTACCCTGATCTGCGCACCCTGAGCACCAAGGCGGCCTTTGGCTGGCGCTACCTCTACCCCGACGACCCCTATGCCCAGCAGATTTTTGACGCGGTGAAAGATCGCACCAATTCGGGGCAGGGCTACTACGCCGGAATTTTTGAATCGGGTCTGTCGGATCCTGAGCCGCCGATTAACGACATCCTGACAGGCAACACCAACGGTCTGATTCTCGAGATTCTCTACTACAAGGCGCGGGGGGCTGAGCCAATTCTCAGCGATGCCCCCTTTGCTTCTCCGGGTATCCCTGGAGCGCCAGCGGTGCCAGGGGCGGCGACCCCGGCGGCACCGGGGCGGGTGATTGCCCCGATCGCCGCCGTTGGCCCGCCCCAGCCGTCGGCCTGTGCTCAGCCCCAGCTGCCCCTAGGGGCGGTAGATAGCCAGACGGCGCGGCGGGCCTGGCAGTATTTTGAAACCCACAGTACCTCTACGGGGCTGGTGCCCGATCGCAGCGACATGCCGGGGGCCACCCTCTGGGGCACGGGCAGCTATCTGGCGGCGCTGCACTCGGCCCAGGGGTTGGGCATTTTAGACAGCGGACAGTTTGATCGCCGGGTGCGCCACCTGCTGGGGGCCCTGCAGCAGATGCCCCTGTTTGCCGGCGAGCTGCCCCACCGCGCCTACAGTACCCTCACCCTAGAGCCGATTACCTACGGCGGCAATGACAACGCTGGCGGCAGTGGCTGGTCGGGGCTCGATACGGGGCGGCTGCTGGCGGCCCTGCACCAGCTCAAAACCTGCCACCCCGAATATGCCGAGGCCGTCGATCAGACGGTCTTAGACTGGTCTTTCTTGCGGGTGATTCGCAATGGTCGGGTGGCTATGGCAGAGTTTACTGAGGGGCAGGGTGGCCGCGATCGCCTTGCCATTACCCCCGCCAACCAGCTCGGCTACGAGGAGTATGCCGCCCGCGCCTTTCAGCTGTGGGGCTTTGATGCCAGCGAGTCGGCCCCGGCCAGCCGATACGTGACCACCGAGCTAGAAGGTCAGGCCATCCCTACCCACCGGGCCAGCGATCCGGCCCCCGCCGGGCCAACCGTCACCAGTACCCCCTTTGTGCTCTATGGGCTGGAGTTTGGTCTGGAGCCAGCGATGCGATCGCTCGTGCAGCCCATGGTTGAGGCCGAGGCGGCTCGCTACCAGCGCACCAACCGGCTCAGCGCCTCGGGCACCGCCCTGATTGATCAGCCCCCCTACGTTCTGCACAGCCCCCTGGTCGCTGCTGGTGAACTCTGGCCAGCGGTGACCGATGGGGGTAGGCCCACCTCCCAGGGGCGGGTTGCCAGCACCGCTGTGGCCCAGGCCTACGAGGCCTTGTTTCCTGACCATACCTACGCCCAGCGGGTGGCCCAGGCCACCCGTGAGCACTTTGACCCCGACCAGGGCTACTACGAAGGTATTTATGAGGCCGACGGCAGCCCCGCCCTGGGCTTTACCAGCGGCACCAACAGCTTGATCTTGCAGGCCATTTTGCACCGCAGCACCGGCTCTGCTCCTCTGGTGCAGCCCAACCCCAACCACACCTCCCCCTGGTGGCGGACCATTCGCAGGGGCGACGCCCAGGGGCAGGGCCTGCCCGCCACTGTTGCTCCTCAAATTGATCTGACCCCAAACAAAGCAGGCGATTACTGGAGCGCCCGCCCTTAGCTGCCAGGCCCGCTTTACCTTGCTGCCCGCCGATGCCTACCCCCATTGAGGCCCTATCTGCCGAGGATCAAGCTGCTGCGCGCTGGGCCTGGGCTTATTTTGAGCGCAACAGGCAACCCACCGGCCTGGTGAACGGCATTGCCAGAATGAGCTGGAGCACGCTGTGGGATCAGGGCAGCGCCTTGGTAGGGATCCATGCGGGTTATCAGCTGGGTTTGGTAAGCGATGATTCCTTTGGCGACTGGCTCCGCCGCCTGCTGCGCACCCTAGAGACGCTGCCCCTGCCCGCGCCAGCCCTGCCCAACAAGGCCTACGGCACGGCCAATGGCCAAATGCGAACCCTCAACAATCGGCCTGACCGCCAGGGCCGCAGCGGCTGGTCGGCGCTAGACATGGCCCGCTACCTGCTGAGCTTGTATATTCTCAAGGCGCACTACCCAGCTTATGGCGATCGCATTGACAGAGTTGTGGCCCGCTATGACCTCCAAAAGCTGGTGCGCCACGGCTGGCTCTGGGGCAGCGGGGCCGGAACCAATGGTTTGCAATACTGGCAGGAAGGCCGCCTTGGCTATGAGCAGTACGCCGCCCAGAGCCTGCGGCTGTGGGGTATAGAAGCCGAAACCGCGCTGTATAACCCGCCAGTGGAGGAGGTGACGGTGGCGGGGGTGACGCTGCGGGTTGATCGGCGCGATCGCGCCACTACCGGGGCTAGCAACTACCTCACCAACGACCCCTATTTGCTCTGGGGGCTAGAGCTAGGCTGGCCCCATGACGAACTCAAACAGGTTAATAGTTTGCTACAGGTGCAGGCCAGCCGCTACAACAAAACAGGCACCCTCACAGCGGTGAATGAAGATGCCCTCGATCGGCGGCCCTACTTTCTGTACTACAGCGTCTACGCCGATGGTCGTCCCTGGGCCGCTGTAAATACGCGGGGCCAAAATTATGACCGCCTGCGCTTTCTCAGCACCAAAGCGGCCTTTGCCTGGGCGGCCCTGTTTCCAGAAAACGCCTACGCCCAGCGGCTGCGCCAGTCGGTGCAAACCCTGGCCGATACCCGTCTCGGCTACTTCTCAGGCCGCTACGAAAATTCTGACCTTGGCCCCAACCGTGCCCTCAACGTCAACACCAACGCCATCGTGCTAGAAAGCCTGCTGTACAAAGCCCAGGGCAACCGCCCGCTGGCTCACCCCCAGGGCTGAGCGGCGGATGGGGCCTAGGCGGCCAGCACCTTGGCCTCGAAGTCGGCGACATCTTGGTAGAGCGTAAACACCCGATCCATCTTGGTGAGTTCAAAGATCATTCTCACCTGATCGCTCAGGCCGCAAATGTAGAGCTGCTTGCCCTTCTCGCGCACGGCTTTGAGCGTAGACACCAGCGCCCCAATACCGGAGCTATTCATAAACGTGATGCCGGTCAGGTTGAGCAGCACCCCGTCGGCCCCCTGGTGTAGGGCATCTAGAACCTGGTTTTTGAGGTCATGGGCCGCAGCGCCGTCCATGATGCCTGCTGGCTCTAGGGTTTTAACTTCGATCGTCATAGGTCTTCCTAATGAATGGTAATAAACAGTGAAAACTACGGGTAGAGGGCGCTTAGGCCGGGATTTTGGGCTGCTTGGGCTGCCACCAGGCCGCGCGAATGATCACCCACAGCAGGGCTAGGTGATAACAGGCCCAGGCGCTATTGATGACGTAGACCCAGGGGTCGGGCCAGTTGCCCAAAATCAGCTGCCCTAGGCCCCACATTATCCCGGCTAGAGTCAGCCCAAAGAAGATCAGCTGCACCCGCACCAGGCCGAGATAGACCCCCGACTGGCGCTGTTTGGGCGTCACCTGAAACTTGATCGGCTGGTTGGTGAATACGCTCCACACCGCCTGAATGTAGAGGGGAAAGAGAGCGATCGCATACTGCTCATTGCGCCACAGCTCCCGCAGGGGAATGCCCCAGCTGGCCGCCACAAAGGTCAGTCGATTGATCACGTAGGCGGGCACAAAGTGCAGCGCAAACTCAGGCCCAAAGCTATCCACCGGAATCAGCCCGGTGAAAAAGAAAATAATTGGGCCGGCCAGAAAAATGGCAATAAAAAAGCCCACAAAGTAGCTGTACATGGTTTGAAAGTATTGCAGCCGCTGCCAAAACGACAGCCCCGGCTTGAGCAGCGGATTGTCGCGCAGCATCACCTGAATGGTGCCCTGGGCCCAGCGCAGCTTTTGCTTCAGCGTTGAGCTGAGGTCATCGGGGGCCAGCCCCTCGGCCAAAATCTCGCTGTGGTAGACCGACTTCCAGCCCACCGAGTGCAGCCGCATCGCCGTATTCATATCTTCGGTGATGCTGATGCTAGAGAGCCCGCCAATCAGATCAAACTCCGCCAGCCGCTGCTCATCTTTGGCAAAGTCAAGGGCAAAGTGTTGCAGCCCCATGCTGACCAGGGCCTCCCGCCGCAGCACCGCATTGGTGCCGGTGTAAAAGGCCGAATTCATGCCGTCTTTGCCCTGCTGAATCGGCCCATAGAACAGGTGGGCGTCATGGCCAAAGGGGTCGCCCTGGGGCAGGTTGTAAAAGGCCTGGGGGGTTTGCACAAAGGCAATTTGGTTGCCCTCGTACTGGCCCCGGTCGAGGTTGAAATCAAAGAAGTAGGGCAACACCCGCTGCATAAACTGGGGTTTGGGAATGTGGTCGGCATCGAGGGTGAGCACAAAGTCGCCCTGGGTTTCGCCCGAAAACAGCGCGTGGTTGATATTGCCCGCCTTGGCGTGGTGGGGGCGGCCCTGGGGCTTGTCGCGGGCAATGTAGCGGCAGCGGGCCAGGTTGGCCAGCTGGTCGGTCTTGTGGTCGATCTGGGCCTGGAGCGACTGCCGCTGGGCCGCTAAGATCGCCGTGACGCCGGGCTGCTCAGGCTGGCTCAGCCGCAGCAGCTGATGCAGGCTCTGGATCAGGCTGAGGCGATCGCTTTGATCGGGAGTCGCTCCTTCACCTTGCGGTTCATAGCGTTTGATCAGCAGCAGGCAGTTGCGGCCATCATCGGCTCGAAAGTAAGACAGGTCATCGACCACCTGCCGCATAATCGCCAGACCGCGACCCCGCTCGGCCCAGTCATCGAGCGGCTCCCCGTGGGCCTGCATGTAGCCCTCTAGATCAAAGGGCTGGCCCAAATCCCAGATGCGCAGCAGCACCCCATGGTTGAGAATGGCCGCTTCTAGATCAATCGGCGTCTCTGGGGGCAGGTCGTGGTGGGCGTGGTGCAGGGCATTGTCAAACCCCTCCCCCAGGGCGGTTTGGCAGGCCAGCCACACCTGATCGGGCAGGTTGGCGGGGCGCAGCCGATCAAACCAGGCCAAAATCTGGGGCAACACCTCAGGCTGAGACGGCACAGTCAAGCGGTGCTGGCTCAGCACCTGCTCCACTGCGGCCACGTCCTGCTGTAACGCCTCGACCTGGCGCAGGCGGGCCGTGAGCTGGTTGCGCTGGGCATCGAGGGCGGCGGCGGCGGCCTGCAAGGGGGGCGATTGCAGGTCGAGCACACACAGCCGCTCCGACAGGGCTCGAATTTCGGCGGCGTTGCCGTCGTCTAAGATGTACACCCGCAGCTGGTTGACCGGGTAGTCCATCGCCAGGGCGGCCAGGGTGGTCTGCTCGACGATGGCGGCGGGCTCGTTGTAGCAGGTGATAAACACGTCAACGGTGGGGTATTGCTCTGGCGCTAGGGGCGGCGTCAGCTGATTGAGCGATCGCACCTGCCGCTGAATCGGTCGCCACAGCCCCACCAAAAACAGCACGCCGCCAAAATACATGTAGATTTCCGCCGCCAGCAGCGGCAGGGCCAGCCCCAGCGGTGCCTGGCCAATCGACTGGGTCAGGCGCCAGTGCAGGTACCAGCCCCCCAAAATCAGGTTGACGACCACCAGGTAGCGAAACAAAAGCGTGCGATCGCGCAGTCGGATGCGCCGATTGCGCCGTAGCGGTAGCGGGTCTGTCAACAGTGCTGCGGTGCCGCCCATGGGCAAAAACCTGTAAAAAAACGATAAACAAGGGGATTATTTCCTCTAGGGGTAGGTGACTTACCCTAGAGCGCCGTTATTTAGGCAGAATGACAACAGTTCTCTGCCCAGGTTACCCACTTCTCAGATTACCTACCCCGGCTGTTTCCCACCAGGGCTGGGCCAGTTTTACTCGCTCAGCACCCATGGCTACCCCAGGGATTCACCTCCCTGGCTGACACAACCCTCGACGCCTTGCTGCTGCTGGAGGTTGGGTTGGCGATCGCACAACCCAACCCAACCATTGCAGCGCGGGCCGATTGCCTGTGGTAAGGCAGCGCTAGCGCGACCTCAGCCCAACCTGAAGGGCAAACGATTGTCAGCCAATTAGGGGCTTAACCCTAGCGACAAAACCACCTGTCCTCGCTGTAAATTAATGACCTCTTTTTCTAGTTCGGTTTCATACCTTAGGGTCGCTGCTCTGCTGGGGATAGCCAGCCTCCGCCCCGTTTCAGCCCAGGCCGTTCAGCCCCCCTCGACACCCGCACCGGCCCCGCCCGACGACGCTGCCCTAGCCCCAGTTCTCGCACCGGAGCCCTTGCCCCC
>PYGV01000491.1 GCA_003022385.1 filamentous cyanobacterium CCP3
CTACCCCCGCCGCCCCGGCCCCGTTGATCACCACCTTGACCTGGGTAAGCGATTTGTTCACCAGCTTGAGCGCGTTGACCAGCGCCGCCAGGGTGACAATGGCGGTGCCGTGCTGGTCGTCGTGAAACACTGGAATATCCAGCTCTTTGCGCAGCCGCGCCTCGATCTCAAAGCAGCGGGGGGCGCTGATATCTTCAAGGTTGACGCCGCCAAACACCGGGGCCAGCTGCTTCACCGCTGTCACAATGGCGTCGGTATCCTGGGTGTCGAGGCAGATGGGGAAGGCGTCTAGCCCCGCAAACTTCTTAAACAGCAGCGCCTTGCCTTCCATCACCGGCAGGGCGGCGGCGGGCCCCAGGTTGCCCAGGCCCAGTACGGCGCTGCCGTCGGTGACAATCGCCACCGTGTTGCCCTTGATGGTGAGGTCAAACACGCGATCGGGATGCTCGGCAATCTCTACGCACACCCGTCCGACGCCAGGGGTGTAAGCCATGGCCAGGTCGTCCTGGTTGTGCAGCTCCAGCTTGCTCTCGACGCGGATCTTGCCGCCCTCGTGGATGGCGAAAGTGCGATCGCAGATCTCTAAAATTTCTACATCGGCCACGGTTTTGACCGCCGCGATAATGTCTTCGACGTGGTCTTCGCTAGAGGCATCGACGTGGAGAACGCGCACCATATCGTATCGGCTGCGGCTAATCAGCTCAAAATCACCCAGGTTGCCCCCGGCCTCGGCGATCGCCTGGGTAACCCGCGCCAGCATGCCGGTTCTGTTGGGCAGCTTGAGCCGTAGACTGAGACTGTAACTGGGGTTGGGGGTAAGAATTGCCATGCCAAAACCTTTGGGCGATCGCGCCAGCGAAATAGAAATGCCGTCTTGAGGGAATATTAAGCGTACTCCACTTAAATAAAAATTCCCGTTGAGGTCGCAAACTCGGCCCTTCGGGCCCATTGCTGTAAAACTCTAAGTAGTCTTTAGCTACAACACTCTAAGACTAATCACTCAGTCTAAGCGACTTAAGCGACTGAGTCGCCTCATCAACCGAGCCTCCCTCCTCCCTGTACCCTCAGTGTGTGTGAAGATAGCAGTAGCGTCTGTTACCTATGCACGGTTTCTGATCCCGGTTCCTGGCTACCCCCTCACTGCCATGCCCAGTCTCTACAGCGAAGTCACCATTAACGCACCCCGCTTTGCCGTTTGGGATGCCCTCGTCCGCAAAGAAGAATGGCACCGCTGGAACACGTTTCTCTACGATTGCGACCCCAACCTGCCCATTCGTCCCGGCGGCGAAATCTTTCTGGCCCTGCGGCGCCTAGAGGGCGAAGACGAAACCGAGTTTCAGCCCCGAGTGCTGGCGGTGCAGCCCAACCACTACCTGCGGTGGATTTCCACTGGACCTGGCTTCAAAAGCGAGCACGTCTTTGAACTTGAAGATGTCGGCCCCAACCGCACCAAATACATTCATCAGGAGCGCATTTCCGGGGTTCTCTCCCGCATGTTTTTGCCCTTCATTCGCCGCGACGAAAAAGAAGGCATTCGCCGCATGGCCCGGCAGATTAAGCGTTACGTCGAGCATCACTATCGCAGGCAGTGGTAATTGCGGAGCGGGTGAGTAGGTGGGTGAAACCAGGTCCAAGTGCCAAAACCCCGGAGCAAAACAGATATCCCGTAGGGGCAAATGGCCGTTTGCCCTCAACCAAACCTGGGGCAGACAACCAGGGTTTAATGTCTGAAGGTAATCGAGCGAGCAGGTGATTGAGGCGAAACCTTTAATCGGCTCTCGGTAGACGTCTTTTACCCAAAGCACAGATTAGGGCAAGAAGCCTTTGGACATAATCTGGTTAACGGTGTAAGGGCAATCTTTGGGGAAGGCAGCTTCAGACAAGCCAGTTTCCGCCGCCGCCCGTTCTACAGCATTTTCGTAGGCTCTGGTGAAATGGTTTCCAGGTAAGGCTTTAGGCTAGGCGATGCCTCCAAGCTATCCTCTAGGCGCTGGCGATGCTCAACGATACTCGCCCTCCAGCTGTTGCTTTGTTTGTCAGGCTGAAACTGCCATTTCAGCAAATGTAGGAGCAAAATCACCAGGTTGCTTTTTAGACTTTGGCACTCCCGTCGTCCCATGTCTTCAATTTCTTCGATCACATTTTCCCAATCGATCGCGCCATAATCCTGGCGCTTGAGGGCGGCGGCAGTCGCTTCTAGCCAGCTGAGGTAGTCGGCTTCGTATAGAGAAATTGCTGAGGCGGGCCGAGCTGGGGTCATGCGATCGCCAAGAAACACGCTTAATTGGCCACAGTTTAACATTTACCCCTGGGGCTCTAATGGTCGGAACCCTTAGTGGTGCAGAAAAGTTCTGAAAGGCTTGCCGTGCAAAGAGTCTCAAGTGAGACGGGATAGATGAAGCGGGGCA
>PYGV01000162.1 GCA_003022385.1 filamentous cyanobacterium CCP3
GGGCTGGGCCAGCTCCAGAGCCTGACCGCCAAACTCGAGTCGCGCTGCCTGCGGGTGGCGGTATTTGGCCTGGTCAGCCGGGGCAAGTCGGCGGTGATCAATGCCCTGGTGGGCGAAAACATGCTCGAAACCGGCCCGCTGCACGGCGTTACCCGCTGGCCGCGATTGGTGTACTGGCAGCCCGAGGTAAAGACCGGGGTTGACAACGACCTGCCGTGGCAAATCGAGCTGATCGATACCCCCGGCCTGGATGAGGTGGGGGGCGACGTGCGCGCCGAAATGGCCCAGACGGTCGCCACCCAGGCTGATTTAATTTTGTTTATCGTGTCGGGAGACATTACCCCCTTTGAATACGAGGCTCTGCTAGAGCTACAGCGGGGGCAGAAGCCGCTGCTGCTGGTCTTCAACAAAAGCGATCTCTACCCCGACCTCGATCGCCAGGCAGCGTACCAAACTCTGCAAAAGCTGCGAACCGACCTGGGCCAAGGCAGCCCCAGCACCTCGCTAGCGGTCGACGATGTGGTGACCGTAGCCGCCAGCCCTGCGCCACTCAAGGTGCGCATTGAGTGGCCCGACGGTCGCACCAGCGAAGAGTGGGAGCCTCAGCCTCCCCAGATCGAGCCGCTGCGCCAGGCCCTGCTGGCGATTGTGGCTGAGGATGGTGCCGCCCTGGTGGCCCTCAATGCCCTGCGCAATGCCCGCGCCATTGAGGGCGAGATGGTGGGTCACGTGAGCCGTCTGCACGGCGATCGCGCCGACGAAACCATCTGGCAGTTTGCCAAATACAAAGCCGCCGCCGTTGCCCTCAACCCCATTGCGGGCCTTGACCTGCTGGGCGGAGTCGTCATCGACCTGGTCATGATTCGCACCCTGGCGCGACTCTACGGCTTTCCGATTACTGGCCACGAGGCGGAGCGGCTGTGGCGGGCGATTCTCAAAAGCTCGGGCACGCTGCTGCTGAGCGAGGTGGGCAGCGGGCTGCTGGGGGCGGGCAAGACCACTGCGGCCCTGGTTACTCTGATCGATAGCGCCACGGGGGTTGCGGCACTGGCTGGGGCCATGACCGCCCAGGCCAGCGCCGCAGGCTACGGGTCTTACACCGTGGGCAAGGCCGCCAAAACCTATCTAGAGCAGGGCTGCACCTGGGGCCCCGAGGGGGTCAGCGCTACCCTGGTCGCCATTCTTCAAGATACCGATGCCTCTAAAACCCTGGCTCGTCTGCGCCAGGAGGTGCAGGCCGACCTGGTAGAGACCTCGACCCTCAAGGGCTAAGAAGTTGCCAAACGCGGCGAAATGGGTACATTGGGTTCACTGTTTGTTGTTGCCGCCAGGGCACTGCCTTGCTCCCTATGGACTATTTAATAGCCTCAGGGAAATACCTGCTCTGGAGATAGCCCCGGTCTTTGCCCCCTGCCCTTTGTGGAGCTATCTGGCCAACGCTATACCTTACCCACCTGGGGTGTATCGGCTATGGCCGCTCTCTCAAATTCAGATTTCTCGGTTGCCAGCGAACCCACAGGTTCTTTAGCCCCTGCTCTTGAGTCTTCCCCATCCCAGGCTGACAATCCCTCGGGGGCGGTTTGCGTCGGCGATTTAGTCGACGCGCTGCCACTGGTGCTCCCCCCTCAGACTTCAATTCGAGTGGCGGCACAGCTCATGCATGAGCAGACCTTGAGCTGTGTTGTAGTCGCAACAGGGGGAACTGTTTTGGGCCTATTCACCGAGCAGGAAGTGCTCGATTGCGTTGCTGCCGGAGTAGACACGACTGTGGCGACCATCGGCCCAGCCATCGTGCCCCAGGTCACTATTTTGCGCCCGGAAGACAGCATCTTGGCAGCGTTTCAGGCCCTGCAGTCGGCCCATCGTCGCTACCTGCTGGTGGTCGATGACCAGGGACAGATCTGCGGTTTGGTACCGCAGCAGCGCCTTTACCGGGCCATGGTAGAGCGCTGTGCTACTGCTCAAAAAACGGCAGGTGAGGCCAATGGGGCGAGCGATAGTCAGGCGGAGAAAACTGCCATTCCGGCTCACTGGCTGGAAGAGTCAGCCCTGGGCTACCAGAGCGATGACGCCCCATCTCTGACCCCCGATCGCAGCCTGACGCTCTTGACCAACATTCACTACCAGCTCCTGGGTATGGAGGGGCAAAATCGGCTGCGGGTCTTCAGCCGCTGTCTCAAGCTGCTGGGTACGGTCAGCCAGGCTCTGGGGGCCTCGCTGTTTGAAACCCACCTGGATAGCAGCGCCAGAACCCTAACCAGCCTGCGCGCCGCCTGGCATCCCGAGGGGGCTGCCACCCTTGACCAGGGCAGCCTGCAAAACCTGCCCCCGAGCCAGCTGCAGCGATGGCACGAGGTGCTGGCTCGGGGGGGCATGCTGACCGGGGCAGTGAGCAGTTTCCCGACGGCGGAGCAGCCGCTTTTGAGCAGCCTGGGCGGCGACGTGGTGCTGATCCTGCCGCTGCGGTGCCACGGCCAATATTTTGGATTTTTGGTGTTTAGCCGCGCCAGCTGTGACGTTGATGGTCTTGGTGCTGTCCCTTCTTTAGCCTGGCCTACGGCCATTGTCAAGCTGCTGCGCACGGCCTCCATCAGCCTGTCGCTGGCCTGTGAGCAGTACACCATGCAGTCGTGCCTGCGCCAGACCCAGAACGCCTTTGCCAGCCTGTTTCACCACAGTCCTGACCCGATGGCGGTGACCACCTTCCCCGAGGGTCGCCATTTGCTGGTAAACGCGAGCTATGCCCGCTGGCTAGGCCGACCAGTCACCGAGATTGTTGGCCGTCGACCTGTGGATTTGGGGCTGGTGCACAACCGGCGGCAGTTTGCCCACCTGCGCCGCCAGCTTCGCGATCGCGGCTGCATTAAAAACGTTGAGATCGACTCGCACCTGGCCAATGGCCAGCCCCGTACGCTGCTGGTGTCATCGGAGCGCACCCAGCTCAACGATCAGACCTGCTTGCTCTCGGTCGGCAAAGATATCACCGAGCGCAAGGCCATACTGGCAACCCTGAGGGCAGCTGAAGCCCGGTTTCGGGCCATCTTTGAGCAAATCGACATGGGTATTTGCCAGGCCGCGCTGAGCGGTCAGCTCTTCGATGTGAACCCTGGCATCTGCCGCATGCTGGGCTTTAGTCGTGGGGAGCTACTGGAGAAAAATTTTGCCGACTTCACCCATCCCGATGATTTGGCGTTTGACTTGCAGCACTACCGTCGGCTGCTAGCCGGTGAAATCCCGTCGTACGCCTTGGAAAAGCGCTACCGCCGCAAGGACGGCCACTTCATCTGGGTGGCGCTGACGGTGTGCCTGGTGAGCGATAGCGACGGCCAACCGCTGTTTAGCATCGGGGTATCGCAAGATATTAGCGAGCGCAAACGCGGCGAAGCCGAACGCAAGCGGCAGGAGGCCGATCGCCAGGCCGCCGAGCAGGCCCTACAAATCTCCCACCAGCGCATTAACAGCATTCTGGAGAGTATTACCGACGCCTTTTTTGCCCTCGACCAGAACTGGCAGTTTATCTACCTCAACCAGCGGGCCGAGCAGTTTTTGCGGCGATCGCGCCACCAGGTATTGGGCCAAAACCTTTGGTACGAGTTTCCAGAAGTGCTAGGCACTCAGCTGTCTAGACAGCTGCGCTGGGCCATGGTCGAGCGGGTCAGCCTCACCGTTGAGGAATACATGGCCCACTCCGACAGCTGGTGCGAATTTCACGTATACCCTGCCCAGGAGGGGCTGGCGGTGTACTTTCAAGACATCACCAGCCGCAAGCGGGCCTACGAGCAGATTGAGCATCAGATCCGCCGCGAGCAGGCGCTCAACCGAGTGGTGCAGGCGATTCGCCAGTCCCTCGATCTAGACAGTATCTTTGACACCGCCGCCCGCGAAATTGCTCACCTGCTCCAGGCTGATCATGTGGGTATTCAAATGTATCTCCCCGCCGACCGACAGTGGCGGGTGATAGCGGAGCATCGGGCCAACCTGGCGCTGCCCAGCCTGCTCTACCGCACGATGGCTGATCCTGCCGCAGACTCACCCCAGACCGACCTGGTACGGCTCGATACGACCGTCACCCCCCACGATGTGCTCGATACCCTGCCCGGCGGCTGGCTGCTAGTGCCTCTGTACCTAAATCATCCCCGACCCTGGGGGCGGTTGGGCATTCACCGTCAGTCCCCCGAACTAGAACCTTGGAAAACTGCTGAGATTGAGCTGGTGCAAACCGTGGCCGACCAGCTGGCGATCGCCGTGCAGCAGGCCCAAACCCTGGCCCAGGCCCAGCGCGAGCTGCGCCAGCGCCAGCGGGCCGAGAGCCGCCTCAAAGAGGCCCAGCGCATTGCCCACACCGGCAGCTGGGAGCTGTACCTGCCCAGCCAGCGGCTTACCTGGTCAGAGGAAATGTTTCGCATTTTTGGTCTCAGCCCCCGGTCGGTACCGCCTTCAATCGACGAGCAGCTGGCGGCTTTGGACCCCGGCGATCGCCCCCGGTGGCAGCAGCAGCTGGCCGAGGCGAGCCGCACCGGCCAGGCGCTCAACCTGGAGGGGGCGATCGTGCGCGCCGACGGCAGTCGCCGGGTTGTGCAGCTGCTGGGGCAGTCCCAGTACAACGCTTTAGGGGCAGTCACCAGCCTGGTCGGCACCCTCACCGATATCACCGATCGCAAGCTGATTGAAGATCGGCTCGCCTACGAGGCCCTGCATGACCCCCTGACGGGGTCGCCCAACCGCGCCTTCTTTATGGAGCAGCTCAACGTGGCGGTGGCGGCGGCCAAAGCGTCTCCGGAGGTGATCTTTGCGGTGCTGTTTATCGACCTCGATCGCTTCAAGGTCATCAACGACAGTCTCGGCCACCTGGTGGGCGATCAGCTGCTGATTGAGTGCGCCCACCGCCTGGGCTCGGTGGTGCGAGACGGGGATCTGGTGGCGCGGCTGGGGGGCGACGAATTTGCCATTTTGCTCAACCCCATCGCCGTGATTGACGACGCCCAGGGCGTGGCCGATCGCATTCACCGGGTCCTGCAAACGCCGCTGGTGCTGGAGGGGCGCGAGATTTTTATCAGCGCCAGCGTGGGCATTGCCTCCAGCCTGACCGGGGCCGTGGAGGCGGTCGACTTTTTGCGCGACGCCGACACCGCCATGTACCGGGCCAAAGAGAACGGTCGCGGACGCTCAGCCCTGTTTGACCCCGCCATGCATGAGCAGGTGGCCACCCGCCTCACCCTCGAAAACGACCTCCAGCGGGCCATCGATCGCCACGAGCTGGCCCTGCACTACCAGCCGATTGTCGATTTAGTTCACCACCGGCTGATTGGCTTTGAGGCCTTGGCGCGCTGGCACCATCCCCGCTGGGGGCTGATTTCGCCCAGTATCTTTATTCCGCTAGCCGAAGAGACCGGGTTGATTTTGGCGATTGGCGAATGGACCCAGCGGCAGGCCTGTCAGCAGCTTCAGCACTGGCGGCAGCGCCGACCCGAGGCTCAAGATTTGGTGGTTAGCGTCAACCTGTCGGTGAAGCAGTTTGCCCACCCCCACCTGATCGACACCCTTGACGAGGCTCTGGCCGCCACCGGCCTGAGCAGCCGCTACCTGCGCTTCGAAATTACCGAAAGCGCCCTGATCGAAAATCCCCAGACCGCTGAGGTCATGCTCAAAGCCCTGCGCGATCGCGGCATTCAGCTGGGTATCGACGACTTTGGCACCGGCTACTCGTCGCTCAGCATGGTGCACCAGTTTCCGATGCAGATTCTCAAGATCGATCGCTCCTTTATTCAGGCAATGGAGGCCGACCCGCGCGGGGTGGCGATGGTGCAGGCGATTTTGGCTTTGGCCCACAGTTTGGGCATGGCCGCGATCGCCGAGGGCGTCGAAACCGAGAGCCAGCTCGAACAGCTGCGCCAGCTGGGCTGCCCCTACGCCCAGGGCTACTGCTTTGCTAAACCCCTCCCCGCCGCCGAGGCCGAGCAGCTCTTGATCGACTGGCCTGGTCAGAATGAAGCCAGGGCTACATAGGATCCAAAACCCCTCTGTCTATACTAAGAGCGACCGCCCCTCGGCTATTGCTATGGATTCCTTGACCCGGCGCACCAAGATTGTGGCTACCATTGGCCCCGCCAGCAGCTCCAAAGCCATTCTCGACCGCATGCTCAACGCGGGCATGAACGTGGCCCGGCTCAATTTTTCCCACGGCAGCTACGACGACCACGCCCGCACCATCGCCCTGCTGCGCGAGGTCGCGGGCGAGCACGACACGCCCATTACTCTGCTGCAAGACCTGCAGGGGCCCAAAATTCGCGTGGGCCTGTTGCCCAACGGCCCCGTCGATTTAGAGGAAGGGACCACCGTCACGCTGGTGCCCCTTGAGCAGGTCGATGGGGTGGCAGGCGGCATCGGCATCGACTACCCCTACCTGGCCGAAGAAGCCCAGCCCGGTATGCAAATTCTGCTCGATGACGGGCTGCTGGAGCTGCGGGTAGAGGCGATCGCCGAAGCCAAGGTGACCTGCCGCGTGATTCAGGGCGGGCCGCTCAAAAGCCGCAAGGGGGTCAACCTGCCCGACCTCATCCTGCGCCTGCCGTCTCTGACCGAAAAAGACATCCAGGACGTCGAGTTTGGCGTGTCCCAGGGGGTGGATATTGTGTCGCTGAGCTTTGTGCGCCAGGCCCAGGATATTCTCACCCTCAAAGACCTGCTGGCCAGTCTGGGGGCCAGCCACACCCCGGTGCTGGCCAAAATCGAGAAGCCCCAGGCGATTCGCAACCTGGACGAGATTTTGGCGGTGGTCGATGCGGTGATGGTGGCGCGGGGCGACCTGGGGGTGGAGATGCGGGCCGAAAAGGTGCCGATGCTGCAAAAGCACATCATTCGCGAGTGCAACCGCCGCTGCATTCCGGTGATTACCGCCACCCAAATGCTGGAGAGCATGATTCAAAACCCGCGCCCCACCCGCGCCGAGGCCAGCGATGTCGCCAACGCCATTCTCGACGGCACCGACGCGGTGATGCTGTCGGGAGAGTCGGCGGTGGGGGCGTTTCCGGTGCGGGCGGTCGAGATGCTGGCCCGCATTGCCGCCGACGTGGAGCAAGACCTGGCGTTTGTCAACCAGCCCGCCGCCCTCAGCGATGAAACCCACGCCCTCAGCGAAGCCCTCAACGCCATTGACTCGACCCTCGACCTCAAGTACATCGTCTGCTTTACCGAGACGGGCTATACCGCGACCATTGCCTCTGGCGAGCGCCCCAACGCGCCAGTGGTGGCCTGCACCCCCAAAACCACGGTCTACCACTGGATGAACCTGATCTGGGGGGTGAAGCCCATCCTGCTCGGCGATTTTCCTAGCACCTTTGAGGAGATGGTGGCAACAGCTGAGAACAGCCTGCGATCGCGCCACCTGGTCGAGCCTGGCGACAGGTTGCTGGTGATGGGCGGCGTGCCCGCCAACACCCCCAGGGGCACCAACTTCCTTAAAATTCACACCGTAAGGGCGAGCTAGCGCTCAGGGCTAGGCGACTCGGGTAAAAACTGGAGGCCGTAGCGGCTGGCGATTGCCGCTACCTGGCTGCGATCGAGGGGTTGCCCTTTGGGTAGCTGATCGATCTCCACAAAAAACCGCTCAAAACCGCCGGGAGTCATGGTGTTCATCGCCATCCCCGGTTCTGAGCCCACATTGCGAAACTTGTGGGGTATGTGGGCGGGCAGGTGCACTAGATCACCTGCGCTGGCCAGGATAGTCTCGTCCCCAAAGCGAAACTCGTAGGTGCCCTGAATAATGTAGAACAGTTCGTCCTCGTGCTCATGCACGTGCAGGGGCGGGCCGCCCTCCGGCGGCGTGGTGCTAATCACCACAGAATAGGCCCCGTCGGTCTGAGCACTCATGATTTTGCCGACGATTTCCAGGCCAAAAATTTTCCAAGAGGTGCCCGCATCGGCCTCTACCCAGACGGGCGCGGCGGCGGGTTCTGAGGGGTCGGCCTCGCCAGTATCGGCCCAGGTCAGCAGCGGGCGGCTGCCTGGGGCCAAAATAACCAGGCTGAGCAGAGCGGCGATGACCGCCAACCCCAGCCGCCGCACCGTCAGATAGCGGCCAACATCAAGCCATTTACGTCGGTTGACCATAGTCAGATAGGGGACGGTATCCGGTTGAATACCGGCAACTTTAGCACGGCCCCTGGATGTTCTAGCGCAAAGCAGACTCGCCAGCGGCCCGCCAGCGGCTCGGGCAGCAGCGGCTAGACCAAACTCGGTTCCCGCTCCAGGCGCACCTCGACCTCGCGCTCTACGTAGTCCCATTCTGGGCTGTCGCGCAGGCGGCGCAGCAGGTCATCAAAGGCCTGGGTATGCTCGGGCGCAAACTCAAACCAGGTGAGAAAGTCGAAGGGTTCGGCTAAATCGCGGCAGTGGTGCAGCTGTCGGGCCACCTGCGGCAGATACTCGAGCCCCATCGCCGTGTGGTGCGACTGTTCTTCAAAAATAGCGCGGCGCTCATCCTGCGCCATGGCCCACCACTGGGCATTTTTCTTGATGGGAATCAGCACCGCGATCGCCGCCTCGGCGCGATTCAAGCTGGGCTGCACAGCTCGAAGCTGAGTAATTTCAGCTCGCTTGGCGTAGCGAACATTGCTGGTAAAACTTTGCAGCACCCAGCGGCTGTTGGGCGGCGCCTCTGCCACAGCCTGATTGACGACATTGACGCGATCGACGGTCGCCAGTCCGTCACCAATAATGGCCTTGATTTCTGTTACTCGCCAAGCTCCACTATCACCGCCCACAAACGAATATCGATTGTCCATAAATAATCTCCAACGGTTATAGCAGTCCTCAATTGAGCGAACCACACAATTGCTGGGGTCTAGATTTCCCCCGGCGTCTGACTATTTAAATTTCACGCCGTCTCCCTTGACAGGAGGCCAGGGAAAACATCGCGACGCAATCCACCCGAGTGAAACTCGCTACAGTCCTAAGCAGCTAATAATAAAAAGCCCTTGCTTGATGCAGCAAAGGCTTTTCAATAAAAACATTCAACAATAGGTTACCCTGCGGTAGAGTCTACTAGAGGCAGGCACTACAGCACCAAAATCTAGTCTTTCTCTAGATTGTCGCGACGAATTTCATCGAGACGAGAGGCATCTTTCTCTAGATTCTCCTGACGCAGCTGATCAAAGTCTACACCACCTGCGACCTCCTTGAGTTGATCATCAGACAGTGACTCATCTTCGGCAACAACTTTGGTATCTTCAAGCATTTGGAAATCCTCCTGTTTGGCTTGCATGCCCATCCTAAAACTCGCCAACTCAATCTGTCTGCCTGAAAAAATCGGTGCTTAGGCAAAGAAGTGATTTAACGCTTTCTGAGAAACCCATGAGAGACAAATTAAAGTCACATGAATGATGGTCAGTATTTTTATTTTTGTGCTTTTCAATTCAGAAAAATTATGTAGACTTTTCTTTCGTTCTCAGCAACAATTAATCTCAACAGGCAATAGCTTCTCTTTGGGAAGATGAGGTTTAGGCGAAGTGCATGCTAACGGCAAAAAACGGACTTTACCGTTAGCAATGCCGGATAAAATCTTTTACTTTTGTAAATTAACGTTCTCTGGCTAAACGGGCTTTAGGATGGGTTTGTTGCATCCCTATGGTCAATGACAGACACCCTGCTGCGAGTGCTCAGTAATGCCGACCTGGACTGGATGATTGCCCACGGCGAACACCAGCCGCTGGCAGCGGGCCAGAGCGTGCTGCATCCCCATCGGGTGCCCGATCGCATTTCTCTCATTATTGACGGCAGCCTGGGCGAAAGTGCCGCTACCCAGGGCGCAGTAGACGAGGCGGTACTGCTCGATGAACTGGGCCAGGGGGAAATGGTCGGCTTTAGCCCGCTGCTCAATGCCCCCAACCTGACGGCGGTTAAGGCGCTGAAAACGACGCTAACGCTGTCGCTAACTATCGCCCAGGTGCAGCTCAAGCTGGCGGAAGATGTGGCCTTTGCGGCCCATTTTTACCACGCGATCGCGCTACAGCTGGCCGACCGACTGCGCCGCATTTTTGAGCATCCCGACCGGGTGCGGTTTGGCAACGAACGCTCGGGCAATGACGTGCTGACGGTGTTTGGCGAACTGCGCGACAGCGATATTGACTGGCTTACCTCCTTCGGCCAGATCGAAACCCTGCCACCCGGTCGAGTGCTGCTGCAGGCGGGGCGTCCGGTCGAATCGCTGACCATTTTGCTAGACGGGCAGCTGGAGATGTCTGCCCCCCAGGAGACCTTTAACCCCCTGGCCCTGTGCTTTTTGGGGCTGGAGCACAGCACGCGCGACCAGCCGGCCCTGGCCACCCTCTCCCAGGGCAGCATGCCGGGAATCATCTCGTTCTTAGACTTTCGCCCCCTGCCCGTGACAGTGCGATCGCTGGGTGAAGCCCTAGTGTTTGCCGTACCCCGCCCCACCCTGGCCACCAAGCTCCAGGTAGACGACAGCTTTGCCTCCCGCTTTTATCGAGTCGTCGCCATTCAGATTATGGAGCAGCTGCAGACCGTGGGCCTGCGGCTGGTTGAGACCGGCGCAGGGGCCAGGCTAAACGACGACTTCAATGACGAACTCGATATGGACGACCTGAACCAGGTCTCTGAGGGGGCCAAAAAATTTAGCTGGATGCTGGCGCAGCTGGGGGTAAACGGTCGTGGCTGAGCGCGAAACCCTATTTCGTCAAGAATCGCTAGAGCGTCTGTCGTCTCCCGAGCGGCTCGACGAGCTGATGAAGCTGGTCACCCTCAAGACCTGGCTGCCCCTGGGCACCCTCGCGGTGCTGCTGGGCCTGGGCCTGGGGTGGAGTATTTTGGGGCGCATCCCCGTCACGACCCATGGCCGGGGGCTGCTGGTGCAGGCGGACGATTCGCCTCAGCTGGTGGCGCTGCTGATTTTTGACAACCGCTACCGGGGTCAGCTGCGAGCCGGCATGGAGGTGGTGCTGATGCCCGAAACGCTAGTACCCTACGGCGAGCCGGGGGTGCTGGCCGAAGTCGCCGAGGTGGTCGAACCGAGCCCCCTCACTCTCACCCAGGCGCGCCAGGGCGAAGACCCCTACGCGGGCGGGCTGGAGGTATTGGCCCACCTGGCCCCCATGGTGCAGGCGATGCCGCCCAACACCATCGTGCCGGGGGTAGCGATCGAGGGCCGCGTCACCCTGGCCCAAAAGCCGCCGATTGTGTTTGTGCTGCCGTTTTTAGATCGGTGATGGTTTTTCTGATTCCTGCAACCCAACCTCGTCTCAGGCGGGTCAAGACCCCCACCGTGCTGCAAATGGAGGCGGTGGAGTGCGGCGCGGCGGCCCTGGGTAAGGTGCTGGGCTACCACGGCAAAATTGTGCCCCTGGCCGAACTGCGCCAGGCCTGTGGCGTCTCGCGCGATGGGGTGACCGCCGCCAGTCTGCTCAAGGCAGCTCGCAGCTACGGCATGGTGGCCAAGGGCTTTAAAAAAAGCCTGGAGCGAGTGCTAGAGCTGGAACCGCCCTTCATTGTGTTCTGGCACTTCAACCATTTTTTGGTGGTAGAGGGCCGCGACGCCCGCTGGGTTTACCTCAACGACCCGGCCACTGGCCCGCGCCGCACCACCGCCGCCGAGTTTGACGAGGGCTACACCGGCATTGCCCTCACCTTTGCCCCCGGCCCAGAGTTTGAGCGGGGCGGAAGCCGACCC
>PYGV01000492.1 GCA_003022385.1 filamentous cyanobacterium CCP3
GTAGATGGGTGACGGTCCCTGAGCGGAGTCGAAGGGGTGAAAGTAGATGAGTTCAAAATTCAAAATTGAAAATTCAAAAATTTGCGCTTTGCCTTTTGCCTTTTGAACTTTGCACCCAGCGGAAATGTAACCATGGAGCGTCTACCTAAAAGGTAGGGAAGTTCGGAATCGATGTTTTTGTTTTTGTCTAAGCTGCTGCCGCTGCTGCTTTACCCGCTGGGGCTGACCTGTGTGCTGCTGGTGGTGGCGCTGGTGTTGATTGGGCGGCGACCTCGCTGGGCGGCGGGGGCGATCGCCTTCGCTCTACTCCTGCTGCTGGTGAGCAGCAATAGCTGGGTAGCTACCGGGGTGATGCAATCGCTGGAGTGGCGCTACCAAAACACTACCGATCTGCCGGAGGCGGAGGCGATCGTGGTGCTAGGTGGGTCGATTAAGCCGCAGCTGCCGCCGCGACCGTGGATTGATCTGGCGGAGGAGGGCGATCGCGTGCTGCACGGGGCGCGGCTGTACCGGTTGGGCAAGGCGCCACTGCTGGTGTTTAGCGGTGGACGCATTACCTGGGGCCAGGGCCAGAGCCGTTCTGAAGCAGAAGATATGGCTGAGCTGGCCGAGGCGTTGGGCGTGCCCGCCAGCGCTATGCTGATCGAGCCGGATTCGCTCAACACGTTTGAGAATGCGGCTTATACGCAGGTTTTGCTGGGCGACCTGGGCATCGAGCGCATATTGCTGGTGACTTCAGCGATGCACATGCCCAGGGCGCTGGCCATTTTCAGAAAGCAGGGATTTGAGACCATTCCGGCCCCGACCGATTTTCACGTGGCTCGTGACCCTCACGATCCAGCCCAAAAGACCTGGCCAGGCCGAGTGCTGAGCCTGATGCCGCAGACTGAGAACCTGCACTACCTCACTCGTGCTTTGAAGGAGTATCTCGGGATCGGTGTCTACTGGCTCAAGGGCTGGCTGTAGAACGCAGGTTCAGTCCTCGGCGCTCCTTCAACCCGCTGCACTGAAATACTCTGCGCAGGACTTGCTACCTGAACGAGCCTGGTGCTCAGGCATCTTGAAATACCGACGCACCGACATTCTTTCATTTTGAACTTTTCATTTTGAACTTCGCACTCCCGTAGCGGCACCAAGCCTATTTCCCCCCTCCGATAGGTATCATTGGGCGAGCAGATTGGTAAGTTTTGCCTGTTTGCTCAGCCGGTACCTTGGCCCTTTTCATGTCCTATGTCGCTCCGCCTTTGCTTCACCAGCAGCTGTTTTCCCTCGATCATGCCGCCTGGGTTGAGCGGCTTGCCATCACCGAAAACCTGCTCATCATTCAAGATCTAGACGGGGTGTGCATGGGGCTGGTCAACGACCCCCTCGATCGCGTGGTTGAGATTGGCTACCTGGAGGCGACTCAGCGCTTTGACGGCCACTTCTACGTGCTGACCAATGGCGAGCACACGGGCAAGCGGGGCATGAACGGCATTGTGGAGCGATCGCTGGGTGGGGCCGAGCTGGCCCAGCTGGGGCGCTACTACCTGCCGGGGCTGGCAGCGGGGGGCGTGCAGTGGCAGACCCGCGCGGGCCAAATCTCCCATCCGGGGGTGAGCGAGGCCGAGCTGGCCTTTTTGGCGGCGGTGCCCAAAACAATGGGCGATCGCCTGCGCCAGTTCTTTGCGCCCTACCCTGACCTGCTGGCAGGTCCCGCCCTGGAGCAGGCCATTCAGGCCTCGGTGCTCGACAATATGGCCTCGCCGACCGCCAACCTCAACACGTTCCACGGGCGGCTGTTGGATCGGCCTGACGTGTATCTCGCCCTGCAGCAGGCCATGCAGGGGCTGATGGCAGACCTGCTGTGCGATGCGGCCCACCAGGGGCTAGACGGATCCTTCTTTGTGCACTACGCCCCCAACCACGGGCGCGGCCCCGATGGTCAAGAAATTCTCTGGTTTAGCCAGGGCGCTGAGTCGGGTACCACCGACTTTCAGTTCATGCTGCGCGGGGCGATTAAAGAGGCGGGGGTGCTGGCGCTGCTGAACCGCTACTACGCCGCTAGAACGGGGCACTATCCCCTGGGCGAAGGCTTTAGCGTGCGCCAGGCCCCCCACAGCCACAGCGAACTGCTGGACTTAGTGATCCAAACCTTCGACCCGGCCCTGATGCCGACGCTGGTGGGCGTGGGCGATACGGTGACCAGCGTGGTGGTGATGGAGGACGGGCAGCCGGTGGCAAAGCGGGGCGGCAGCGATCGCAATTTTCTGCACCTGATTCAGGCGATCGGCCAGCACTTCAATACCGGCAACCTGGTCACCTACGTCGACAGCAGCGGCGGCGAACTCAAGAACCGCAAAGCCCTCAGGCTGGAGGAGCGGGGCGGCACCAGCGTGGTGGTCGAAGGCCCCGGCGA
>PYGV01000163.1 GCA_003022385.1 filamentous cyanobacterium CCP3
AAGCCCTTCAAGTGGAATTACACCGGTAAACCCTTAGTCTCGTGAATGATTGACTTATTTCTGCCTCAGAGTACTAGCTCGTCGGGCAGTCGCTTAGAGAGCACCTTCAAAAACACATCAAAGGTTTTGGCCACTGGCTCTGCCTCAGGGTTGTGGCAGTCTGCCTTAGGAAAAAACTTTGCCACCGGAAACAGGTGGGGTCGCACCACCCCTTCAGAATTGAGCGCCCCCATTACCTGCGGCTCCTGCACCGCCGAAACTGGAATCGTAAACACCACCCGGAACCTGGGCGAAAACAGCGACTTAATGTTGTTGCGGTAAATGTCCTCCACCAGGGGCAGATCTAGCTTATCTAAGTCGTCGATAATTACCAAAACGGGCTTTTTAGTCGCGGTTTGGATTGCTGCCGCCAGGCGATCGCACTTGCCCACCAGGTCAGAAATCCGCTTTTCAAACGTCTTCTCTAGTTCATCGCGAAAGCTTTTTTCTTGCTGAAGCTTGGCCGTGAACAGATTGAGAATGTTATCTAACCCCAGCCCTAACTCTCCTGTGGTGGCCTGGCTTGAAGTTTGGGTGCGCTCCGTAGTATTCCAACCCAGCAAATCTTGTTTAATGTCTTCCGCTACAGGAATGCGCTGCTTAGTGGCCTGGCTCAGCAGTTTAAGCGCGATCGCATAGAGAATATTGACGTGGGTAATGCCGCTCATCTCAATCAAGTCTGCGATCGAGAAAAACACCACAGAGTGGTTGGGCTGCACCTCAATCGCCAAGCGCTTTAGCAGCGTAGACTTGCCGCAGCCGCGATGGCCCGCAAAAATAAACTTGCCGTCTTTTTGTGACGCTTCAATTTCGCGCTTCAGCCGCACCATCACCGGCAGACCATAGTCCACCCGAAACCGCTCAATATCCTCCGGTTCCACCAGCGGAAACAGGTCCAAATCTTTGTAGGCCTGCTGATATCGCTCTAGAAGCGCCTGATCCATGCCACCCGGTACCGACGAAACCCCTTTATAGTACCGCCTTAGCCCAGTGCCAGCTGAGAGACTTAGACAACAGAACTGTTCCCTTAAATAGAGGCGGGGCTAGCTCGAACCACGTACTATCGGGCCAGGTGAGCTAAGTCTGCGGTAGTAGTGACTTGCCAACCGAGCTAGCTTCCAAGCCTGATCTATAGACCACTGGAGACAGACAGCCCTATGCAGCTAGGAAAATGGGTCGGCCTGCTGGCCCTAGGGGTCTCGATCTACTTGCTCTGGGAAATTCGCCAGGTGCTGCTGCTGCTGTTTGCGGCGGTGGTCATAGCGACCGTGCTCAACCGGCTGGTGCGAGTTTTGCGGCGGGGAGGAATTAAGCGGGGATTTGCGATCGCGATCACCATTGCCCTGCTGCTGCTGATCGTCTTTGGCCTCTTCGCCATCATCCTGCCCCAGTTCATCAACCAGCTGGAAAACTTAAGCGGGCTGCTACCAGCGGCGATCGAGCGCCTCGGTACCATTTATGACTGGTTTCAGAGCCGCATTCCCGGCATGGCCCTGGACGAAAACCAGGGGGTAAACCGCCTGCTAGACCAAGCCCAGGCGCTGGTTTCTAGCACGGTTGGCAATGTTTTCAGCATTCTCAACTCGTCGATCAACATAGTAGTCAACCTATTTCTTGTGCTGGCCGCTACCGTCATGCTGCTGGTCAACCCAGGCTCCTACCGACGCACCTTCATCGCCGCTTTTCCTGCCTTTTACCGCGATCGCGTCAGCGAAATCTTAGACCAGTGCGAACATTCCCTGGTGGGCTGGTTTCAAGGCACTTTGGTGGGCATGGTAACGATCGGCGCCCTGAGCTACATTGGGCTGCTCATTTTGGGGGTGCCGCTGCCTTTGGTCAATGCCATTCTCGCCGGGCTGCTCGAGATTATTCCTAACGTCGGCCCTGTCATTAGCGCTGTGCCACCGATTCTGCTAGGCCTGCTAGACGCACCCTGGAAAGGGTTTGCCGTGCTAGTTCTATATTTTTTCATTCAGCAGGTGGAAAGCCTGGCCCTCATGCCCTTCCTGATGAAACAGACGGTATCTCTTATGCCTCTGTTTACGTTGCTTTCGGTGGTTATATTTGCAGCCTTATTTGGGTTACTGGGGCTATTTTTGGCCGTTCCCCTGCTGATTGTGGTGCAGATTTGGCTGCAAGAAGTGCTGGTCAACGATGTGATGGACCGCTGGCAGGTTTCCCCCTCTGCCCAGCAGCGTATCGAGCATTGAGCGCAGTCGAAATGTGTCCTACTAGAGAGCCAAATTTACTTGCCGATCGCTACTCTTCTGCCAGCACCTGAGTAAATTTAAACCGGGGGGCGGCCAGCACAAACACCGTTGTCGGTAGCGCCGCAACCCGCGCTTGCAGCCGTTGCACATGATCACCCCCAAAATCGTCAAAATTGAGGGGGTATAGACGCCGCCAAAGGTGCCCAGACCGGTCTGCTTACCTTCCCCCGAGGCTGCTACTTGATACACACAAGTCCATATCAAGAGGGGTTGCCTGAATCTGATCCCCCCTACCCCCCTTAAAAAGGGGAGCCTGGAGTCAACGTCCTCCTTTTTAAGGGGGATTTAGGGGGATCGAAGCGAGCATTGCGGTTATTTAGAACGTTGTGTGCACTTAGTAGCTTCCCTGGGAAAGGAATTTAGGGAGAGGCCGCCCAAAATTACCCGCGCGGGTAATTAGCAACGCTCCTCAGCAGCGCCTAGGATTTTGTCATGAAATGCCTACAGCGAAGTGCATCATTCCCTGCCTGAGGGCGACCCCAGCCCGGTGTTTCTGCATCTACCCCCCTAAACCGCCCCACAAGCTTTCGCCCCATCTCCCCTCAGCGAAAGCCCTCGGGGCACTTCGCCTACCCAAGGAGATTTTTCCATGGCCGACCTCGTCGTCAACTACTCCCTCGCTAGCGCCACCGCCCTGACCAACCCCGATGGCACCCTGCCCGCCATTCTCACCAACTGCACCGAGGCCAATGGCCCAGGTGCCACCGCCCTGGGCAGCCTCGACAAAGCCCTCCACTTCGACACCGGGGCCTCGATTCAAACCACCCTGTCGCCGGGGGCCGTTACCCCTAACCGCTTCTGCATTCGCGTCGCCTTTTCGGCCAATGGCCCCGTCACCACGCGGCAAAACCTGGTCGAATGCACCGCACTGCCCTTTGCCATCTTTTTAGAGCCCGGTAGCGCCAGCGATCGCTTCAATCTGGTGGTCGCCGTGGCCAACAGCCGGGTCGATTGGGCGATCGCCCACACCACCAACCGCGTCGCCCTCACCCTCAACACCTGGTACGTGGTCAGCCTCGTCTACGACCTCGACACCCTCGCCCTCATGGTCGACGGCACCGTTCACGCCGTCACCGCCTTCCCCCATGGCGGCCTCCAGGCGGGCAGCGGCGACAAACTGTGGATTGGCTCCTGGGTTGACGGTCTGCGCTGGCCCTTTAAAGGCGACATTGCTGCCGTGCAGGTTTACAGCGACATTCCAGCAGACCTCGAAACCGCCCTCGACGCCAAGCGCTCTACCCCCGAGTGGTTTCTCACCCACAAGTACAACGCGATTCGGCCTACGCTCAACTTGGGTAATAAAACCTCAGATTTTTACTTTGACAGCGCCATCGGCAGCTACGTGCAGCCCTTCGTGGGCGGCCTGATTGCCTATACCGAAACCCACGGCGTCGCCTTTGAAATGCACGGCAGCATCCACGCGCTTTACCAGAGCGACTCAAACCTGCGCCGCAGCCTCGGGGCGCTGGCCAGCGACGAAATCAACGGTCGCCGGGCTGGGTCGCGCAAGAGCGTCTTTGCCCAGGGCTGCATTTACTGGTCGCCCCAGACCGGCGCGGTGCCCGTGCTCGGTCGCCTCTACCTCGACTACGAAATGCTGGGCGAGGGTGGCAGTGCGATCGGCCTGCCTACCGCCGCCCAAACCGCTGTCCCCGGCGGCTTTATGCAGCCGTTTCAGGGGGGCCGCATGTATTACCGCAGTGGGGCCTCCAACGCCTTTGAGGTGCACGGCTCCATTTTGGCCAGGTACGATGCCACGGGGGGCGTCACCCGCTGGGGCTTCCCCGTCAGCCACGAGAGCGACGTGCGCCGCGACAGCCAGGTGCTCGGCAAAGTCAGCCACTTCGAGAGCTGCACGATCTACTGGAGCGGGGCCACTGGTGCCCACATTATCTACGGCGACATTCGCCGCAAATATTTAGAGGCGGGCGGTCCCCAGGGGGCGCTGGGCTTCCCTACCTCCTCAGAAACAGACATTCCCGGCGTGGCTGGCCCCGCCCGCTACAACACCTTTCAGCAGGGCAGCATTCTCTGGTTTAACGGCCAGCTCCACGTCTGCTACCCCTTCCGGTTTTTTGTAGGCCGGGTCGACACCAAAGAAGAAGACCGCGACTTTCTCGACCTCGATGGCCAGAACGATCTCTACTGCCGCATTGCCATCACCGTCAATGGCCACCGCGTCTACGACAAAAAACTGCCCGAGGGCGACAAGCACTTCAGCAGCGCCAACATCAAAGACGTCAACTTCAACGTGCCCTACGCCCTGCTGCCCAATGACCCCAACCTCAGCGTGCAGTTTCAGGTCGAAATTTGGGAGTGTGACTCGGGCAACCTGTTCGGCGGCGACGACGACCTGCTGGGCCGCTTCACCAAAGACCTCAACATTCGCAATGCCTGGGGCCTGCGCGACAACGCCAACGGCATTTTCAGAGCCAGTAACTTTGGCCCCTGGATGAACTTTATGGACTGGTCGATCAAGCCCCAGCTGGGAGCCAACACGCCCCTCGACTTTTTCTCGGCCATCAACCGAGGCACCCCCACCGTCGACTTTCGCGAGTACGCCGCCGCCTTTGGCGATGTCGACCCCGACTGGGAGCTTGACTTTGGCCTGATCGACGACGGCCTCAAGGCGCTGTTCTACGAGCTGGTGGTGAAGGGCGTCGCCGCCGGGGGCAACTGCTTTGGCATGGCCACCGAGGCCATCTACGCCTACAAAGACATGAGCCGCCTCAGCCGCCCCCTCAGCCGCTTTGGCAACTGGGCCGAGGTCGAAAACGACTTTAACGTGCGCCACACCTACCAGGTGGGGGCCGATGCGATCTGGTGGTTTGTGGGTCAGTTTCTCAGCGGCAAAACCCACAACCCGGTCAGCGTCTTTCAAGACACCTGGGATGCCCACAACCGGGGGCTAAACCCGGTAATCTGCCTGTCGCAAAACTACGACTTTAGCGGCGCGCCCCACTGCATCACGCCGATCGCCTGGCGCAATACCGGCAGCGAAATGCAGATCGACGTGTTTGACCCCAACTCGGCCAGCAGCATCCGGCAAATTCTCATCGACCCGGCCCGCAACACCTTCCGCTATGAGAATGGCCGGGTCTACGAAGGGGGCGAGTGGAGCGGTGGCCGCCTGCACTACATGCCCTTCTCGGTGCTCAACCACCGCCAGCGCACCCCCGTGTGGGACGCGATTATGCTGCTGCTGGGGGGCGTGGTAATGATTTTGGGCGACAGCGCCGAAACCGTTAGCCTCACCGACGAGAACGGCAACAACCTCAACGCCTTCAAAGACACCTCCCGCAAGGTTGAGAACCTGTCTGGCAAGTTTGTGCCCTTCCCCGGCCTCTCGGGCAACAACCCGATCAAGGGCGAGCTGCTGCTGGGCATGCAGCCGAAGCGATCGCGCCTGCTGCCCATCGACAGCGGGCTGCTCAACAACGTCAGCGACCTGGGCCTCAATGCCAACCTGCGCCGCAGTCTGGGCACGACGCCAGCGGCCAGCGTCAACCCCAGCGTTAACGCCAACCTGAATGTTGACCTGGGTGCAGCGACTCGATTCCGCGATCGCGCCGCCCTCGAAGCCCTTCAGCGCGTGCAACAGCCCACCGACCTCGACAGCTGGGTGCACACCCTGCGCGGCGTCAACGCTGGCCGCTTGAACTACTACCTGAAGCGTCCTTTGCAGGCCTTGCAGGTGGGCGGTGCCATTCGCGCCAATGACCGGGTCACCCTGTCTGCCGCTCGCCTCCAGGCCGTGGACAACGAGTTCAAAGTGGTGGCTCAAAACGCCAACACCTACACCCTGTCGGCGGTGTCTAAGCTGGGGGCGGGGCGCGACTTCGTCAAAGTCACCGTCGAGAACGTACCCACCCAGGCCAACCAGGAGCTAAAGATCAACCTCCAGCCCGGCCTCAACACCCTGGATGTGGTCGCCAACGGTGCCCCGTTCAACGCCACCGTTACCTACGAAGGGCGCGTCAACGACAAACCCCTGCGCCGCCAGTACACCGTGCCCATGGCGCAGGGCATGCGGCTCACCGCCCCCAACCTCGAAGATGCAGGCACCCTCAAGGTCAGCGGCATTGAGCGGGTGCTGGGCGAAGTGCGGGCCACCCAGCTCATTCAGGGACGATAGGGACGACCTCGGGGCTGTCTCCAGCAACAGCGATGGCGGTATCGCCATCGCTGTTTTTTGCAAATTTTCAATCGGCCACGGTCAGGCAAGATGCCTGACCCACAAGAATTGCACCTTAAAAAATCCACGTTCCTAAGGGGCCGCTCTTTGCCGATCGCGCCTCAGCAGGCTAAACACCTCCCCCTGCTCGGGCGTAATCAAAATCCCCGATCGCGGGATGGTCACCAACCGGCTCCACTCGCGCTGCTCGGCATAGGTCAACACATGCAGCAGGTTAATGGTCGCCCGCACTCCCTCCGGTGAGCCAATCACCAGATGGAGCAATCGCTCGCGCCCCGGCTGGGCTTCAGGGTTCGCTAGCAGCAGCGGATTGGTCGCCTCGCCGCGACGGGCAGACGACACTAAATATGGCAAACACAACATAGTTAAGGGATTCCTTTTTTGAGGGTGGGTAAGGAATCCCAAAAACTTAGCCGCCCCAGACTTGTGCAGTTCGGGGTGGCCTGGGCAATAATAGCCCTAGCCTCCGAGACAGCAGTACCTGTCGGAGGGGTTAGCCGCTGGTTGGTGTTGCAATCACCTTCCAGTGGCGTTTGACTAAATTTTTGGGAAGCAAAGCTGCACGCACACAGCCATCCAGCAAAAATACCCCATCCTTTGGGCGATCGCAAGTCAAAAAAGCTACAGGTTTAAGCGCATTTCATCATTCACAATCCCTTGTTCCCCTGCTCCGCATTGGAATGTCGATCGGAGGCTCTGCTTCCTAAAGGAACGGCGGAGCCGCAAAACCAGAGTGCCTAGGCGAAGCTAGGGCACCAGAAACTGACTTAGAATAATATTTTCAACTCCTTAACTTGAGCTAGACCATGTCAACTTACGCCTAAAATCTGGCCGTTATGTCAAGCTAATTTATATACGATTGCCTTGGGTTTGCGCTTTTTTGTGATTAATTAGGTGGTGCGTTAGCTTTCACCACAATGCATTGCAACCATCTTGTCTTTGCTTCAAAAGTAGTAAGTTTTGGCGGAAGAATTGAGTATATGGATGCTCATCGCCCAATAGCCGTTTAGCCATCGATAGAGCATCTTCGAAGAGAAATTTGGCCTCTTCATAGCGCTCTTGTTTATAGTAAAGGAGGCCCAGATTGTTAAAGCTACTAGCGACATCGGGATGGTCGTCGCCCAAAAGCCGCTTGTACATTGAAAGAGCATCTTTAAAGAGGAGTTCGGCTTCTTTATAGCGCCCTTGATCGTAAAAGAGCGCCCCCGAATTATTGAGGCTACTGGCAATATCAGGATGCTCATTGCCTAATAGCCGTTTCCTCATCTCCAAGGCCTCTTGATAAAGGGGTTCAGCTTTTTCATAATGCCCTTGATTCTTGTAGAGTAAGGCCAGATTATTAAGGCTGCTGGCAATATCAGGATGCTCATCGCCTAATAGCCGTTTCCTCATCGCCAGGGCCTCTTGATAGAGGGGTTCAGCTTCCTCATAACGCCCTAAATTATCGTAAAGCCCTGCCAAATTATTGAGACTACTGGCAATACTCGGATGCTCACTGCCTAATAGCCGCTTCCTCATCTTCAGGGCATCTTGGTAGAGAAGTTCAGCCTTCCCGTAACGCCCTTGACTGTAATGGAGTGCCCCCAAATTGTTGAGGCTACTGGCAATATCCGGATGCTCATCGCCTAATAGCCGTTTCCTCATCGCCAAGGCCTCCTGATAGAGGGGTTCAGCTTCCTCATAACGCCCTTGATTCTTGTAGAGCAAGGCCAGATTGTTAAAGCTACTAGCAACATCGGGATGCTCATTGCCTAACAGCTGCTTGTACATCACTAAAGCGTCTTGAAAGAGGGGTTCAGCCTCCCCATAGCGTCCTTGATTGTAGTAGAGTGCCCCTAGATCGTTGAGGCTACTGGCAATATCAGAATGCTCATCGCTTAATAACCGTTTCCTCATCGCCAAGGCATTTTGATACAGAGATTCAGCTTCTCTGTAGCGCCCTTGATTCTTGTAGAGCAAGGCTAGATTACTGAGGCTGCTGGCCACATCGGGATGCTCATCACCTAACAGCCATTTTCTCATCGCTAAGGCATCTTGATAGAGAGGTTCAGCCTCTCCATAGCGACCCCGTCCATTCAGATAAAAAGCGAGTTGATTCAGTAGGCATCCAGTCGATTCTGTTTCAATGGAAAATTGTTTTTGCCATTGGACTAAAACTAAGGCATGAGGTAATAGGCGATCGCATAGCGGCCAATCAGAAAACTCGACTTTTTCTGGAAACAACATATTCGTTGCCTCCAGCATCTGGCTCACTAGTTTTACTTTGGCTGATTTGCTTAGACTAGCACGGATTACCTCTTGTACTAGTCGATGGACACTGAAAGTTTGCTTGTTCACGTCGCGTACTACCAGCGAAAACCGTCCAGCTTCTTTTATTAGTTCCAGAAAATCCAGCGGAGTAGATAAACTTTTTCGCAATGATTCCTCAAAGGCAGCTTCGTTATCCTTAAACATCTCCTCCGGAATACCATCCGGGGCCAAAAACGCACACAGGTTCAAAAACTCTGCCAGCACTGGCAGTTGCTGACTGGCCACCTGCACGGCCAGCGTAAATGTAATCGTTACCGAGGGATGGTCGAGGGCATTTTGGCCCCGTTCAGCTAATAGCTGCGGCCCAACAGTTTGGCAAAGCTGTAAATACTCCTTCAGGCTAGAAGGTGTCTCTAAAATGTAGGCTCCTGCCTGGTCGAGGGCTAGTGGCAAGCCATCCGTCTGCTTACATAGCTCTAAAGCTAGCGACTGATCTGATTCAGTTGCCTCCGCCCAGTCTCCATCTTTGGCCAACTTGCCGCTGCGGCGCAGCAAAAACAGTGCTCCTTCCTGAGGCAGCATGGTTAGCACTGGCACGCACTCAGCCAGGGGACGCGTTTCTGATGCTCGAGTGGTCAATAAAATGTGGCCCTGATTGCACAGTGGTAGCCAGTCTCTCACCAACTCTAGGTGGTCAGCATTATCCAACACCAGTAGCCACCCCGAGTGATTGCTAAACCAGTCTTTCACCGCCCGCATCACCACCACCTGATCGGTATCCTGGCTGACGGCAATGCCCAAATCCTGAGCCAGAGTCGTTAGCCCCGAAACAAACTCGTCCTGGGTTTCCGCCCGCACCCACAGCACATCGGTGTACTGCCCTTGATAGCGATGGGTATACTCTGCCGCGATCTGGGTTTTGCCAACGCCACCCAGCCCACTCAACGCCGCCGGTTCCCCAGCGGTGAGAGCCTGGTGAATCTGATCTAGCAGCGTATCTCGCCCGGTAAAGAATGGATTCCGTCGCGGAGCCAAAAATAGGGGGCCAGTATTTAGAGAATTTGATGCGAATGAGTTGGGGTCTTCCAAAATCAAACTCAAAATCTCTTGCACCTGCGCCAGCCCTGGCCCAACGTCTTCGGCCCACTGTAAAAGAATAGATGTACAGTTTCCCTGGGCAGCAATATTAGGTGGCAATACGCCAGGGGGCGGGTTAAGGCTAAAAGTTAGCTCTTCGAACTGCGACAGCGGCAGTTTATTCAGCGCGCGAATCAGGTTCAACCGCTGAATGGCCGATAGATGGGGCGGGTGGGGTGCTGCGCCAGAGGTCATAGGGTCGTCGTAAGGCCTGCCCCAAAGATAACCTCAGTTGTTCGGCTCCGCTAGCTACGCAACGCTATCTTTCAAGGATAGGCTGTGGGTTAAGCGGTGCGATCGCACCCCACACCTCAAACTTTGCCAACCCCAATCAACTCCAGCAAGCGCCAAGCCATCACACCCCAGTGATAAGCAATCACACCTGAGCGTCAACTAATCACGTCCGATCGCCAAGCAATCACGTCCCGGTGCCAACTAATCACACCCCCGTACCAAGCAATCGCATCCGCGTGATTGGCAATCACATAGGCTGCCATACCTCACCCCCATCGCCGCTTCATGCAGCAGCGCCCATCCATATTGCTTCCATAAAGCTTTCTCATTTCTTCCGGGTTTTTCGCTGCACCGGGCACATTGCCTAAAGCGCAAGGCAAGCCTCCACACCCTTCCCGCCTCCCCTTTCAACCACCCTACAAATGCCATTAAGGAGCATTACACCATGCCCAATACCGACACCAGCCGCCGCCTACGGCCCGACTACATCGACCAAGATATTGAATCGCTGCGCGGAGTTCGCACCATCGCTGGCTACACCTCCAGTCGCCCTGAAACCACCCTCGAAGGGCTCCAGAGCAGCTACGCCGAAATGATCGCCGCCCAAGACGAAGCCTCCGAAGCCCTCATTCGCGCCAAAGCCGCCGCTGATAAAGCTCGTCTCACCGAGTGGAAATTTCACCACAACATCCTGGCCATGAAAGAGCTAGTGCGCGGCGTCTACGGCTCCGATAGCAACGAAGCCCAGGCGATCGGCTACAAGAAAAAATCTGAGCGCAAACGCCCCCGACGCACGGCAGCCTAAGCACTGAATTATTGTTATGCAACATCCCCCCGAATCTGACAGATTTGGGGGGTATGTCGTTATTGGTGAGCCTTCAAGAATAAGTCTTATAGCGACTTTCATTTGGGTGAAGTACATCGCGATGATCCCCCCTGCCCCCTTACTAAGGGGGGTACATAGTGAAACTTCAACAGCCAGGAACTGGGGGGATCTAAAACTCAGCAATTGTGTATCTCACTCAATCGAGAACCGCTATATGGAAGTCTGAGCCAAAGATTACCCATACGGGTAAGTTTACAAAGCTTCAACGTCGCAGGTTCATGCGATAAGGACGATAATGAAGCCGTGTTATCACCCCAGGCCAACCCGTGACCTCTGAACCAAACGACGCCCCCGCCGCCATCGAGCATCAAAACGTCCCCGTCGAGCACCGCAGTCTCCACGACTTTTTGTATAGCGCCGCCGACGAACATGCCGCCGAAACCGCCGCCGCCCCGCCCACGGCCTCGACCGGCAGCACCCCCATGCCCGTTGCCGACTGGTGCGACCAAACCCAGGATGCCAAAATCACCGGGGTCTACGCCGTGCTCGATCGCGATCGTCAGACTCAGTTTGTTGGCATCTCTCGCAACGTTGCCCTGTCGCTGCGCAGCCACCTCACCGCCAAAGGTGAAGCCGTTTGCGCCCTGGTCACGGTAGAGCCCTTCAACTTTCCTAACCGAGAGGCCATGAGCGCCCTGCGCGACCAGTGGATTGCAGCCTTGCCCAGC
>PYGV01000164.1 GCA_003022385.1 filamentous cyanobacterium CCP3
GTGTGGCCGTGCAGCTCCACTGTTAGGAAGGGATACTCCAGCATGACCTCGGCGATCTGATCGAGGATTACCGCGCTCTCGGGGCTGATGTCTGAGCGGTCGAGGGCAAAGTGAATATTGCGGGGAACGGTCAACACCAGCGGCTCCAGCGGCGGCGGCGGCTCGACCGGTGCGGGGGGCGGCACGGGCGCGGCGCAGTTGGGCAGCTCGATCGGGGTGACGGGCAGCTCGGGCAGGCTGCCATCGGCGGCCAGTACGGCGGCGACAGGGGCCGGTTCTGAGGTGCCCCACTCGGGGTCAGAGGCGATCGCGCTCACCCGCGTCCCCGGCGGCAGGGCTAGACTGGCGCTAAAGGTGCCCTCAGGGCTGGCGGTCACGGTGCCGAGGGGCTCGCTCAGAGGGCTATAGGGAAAGCCCTCCTCCGCGACCCGGTAGAGGTCGACCTCGGTGCCAGGGTCGGCGGTGCCGGTCAGGGTTACTTCGGCGGCCCCGGTGACAAAGCCGTAGGCGTCAAACTCGGGGGCGTTGATGGCCGCGTTGCCGGTCTCGCGACGGCGATGGTAGGAGTTGCGGGGCGGGTTGGGGCCGTCTCCTTTTTGAAAGTCCTGCACCCCGGTATTGCCCTGGGTGTTGAGGTCGATGGAGAGCCCGTCCAGCCCGGCATAGCGATTGCCGCGAATCTGGTTGCGGAGGCTGAGCGGGTAGGCGGTCACCGCCACCCCCGGCCCCGGCTGATAGCCAATAAAATTGTCGCTGAGCTGGTGGTCGTTGCCCATCAGGTACAGGGCCGCGCGCTCAAACCGTCGCCCGTTGTACTGAATGGCGTTGCCTGAGATCTGGGTGGCCCCCTCTGTCTTAAAGAAGTAGATGCCGCTGCCGTCGTTGGCGCAGATTAGGTTGTCGGTAATGGCGCTGGATGCGATCGCCCCCTCCAGGCGAATGGCGTCGGGCATGCCCGCCAGGCCGTTGCCAATGATGGCGTTTTCGCTCACCTGCAGCCCGTCGGCCCGAAAGCCTGTAATGATGGCGCTGCCGTCGTGGTTTTGAATCCGGTTGTTGCGAATGATGGTTTCTACCGCATTAAAAACACTGACCCCAAAGGCCGACGGCACCGCCGGAAACTCGCCGTCGGGGGGCAGCCCCAGCCAGTTTTGCTCCACGACTACGCCCCTGGGTGCAGCCTCGGCATCCTCCAGGCGAAACAGCTCCAGCGCCGGGCTGAGGGGGCTAGAGTCGACCGGCGGGGCCAGAGCGCTGATGAAAATATCGGCGGGCGGCGTGGTCTGGGTAGCGCGATCGCTGGCGCGAAACCCGTAGAGGCTCAGCCCTCGCACGGTGACCCCATCGGCGGCGATGGTCAGACCGCGCGCCACTTCGCTGCCCTCAGCCACCGTCAGGCTGACTACAGGCGCAGGCGGAAATTTAGGATCGAGTCCGGCACTGGCGTCGTAGCCCGCCTGGGTGGTGCCGTCGATCACCAGCTCTGGGGCGATAATTTCCGGCAGCAGGTCTACCAGGGCAATAGTGGTCTGCTCTGCTGGCAGATCAAAGCCAATCCGCGATCCCTGCCCCGTGGGCAGGGGCTGCACAAAGGCCTGCTCAGCCTCGCTCAGCTGCTCAGGGGTCAGCGTGCCGTTGGCCAACTCGACGGCCTCCCGCAGTGTCAGGCCCTCGTCTGGCTGCACCGGCCCATCGCCCGCACTGGTGACCCGTAAACTGTAGCCCGCCAGCGCCGACTGCCCCGCCACTGGGGGTACCGTGAGGGCCAGCCCCGGCACAGTCAGAGCGACGGCACCGCATCCTATCCACCACCGCTGCTTCATTCCTCACCTCCTAGGACCATGTCTGTTTCCTCTGGCTGGGGCACCTCGCCGGGCTCGGGCACCTCGGTTTCGCCTACCGGGGGTTCGGGAATCTCGATCAGGTCCGCCTCGTCTACGTAAGAGTCCTGCTGCTGGGGCGGTGACACCGGCTGTACCCCAAAGCGGTTAAACAACTGGTTTACCTTGGCGGTAATGCCAAAGTAAGGCCCGCTAGCCGAGCGGTAGCCGCCGCCGCCTACAAAAGAACCATCGTTGGCACCGCCAAAGCTGTAGCCCAGCCCCAGCCGCACATCGGGAGTGAGATAGTAGCCTGCCTCCAGGGCAAAGCCGGTTTCGTTGTAGCCCACGGCAGGCTGCCCTAGCCAGCGCACCTCAGCCCCCACATCCCAGCGGTAGGCAAACCGATAGGTCGCCCGCGCCTGAACCAGGTGAATGCTGTTGGAGAAGCCGAAGTTTTCGGCCAGGTTGGCCGTGCTGTAGCGCAGGCCGTACTTGCCGTAAAATTCCCAGCGGTAGGTGGGGGCGTAGATGCCCTCCAGCGCCAGGGTGTGGTCCTGGGCCTCGGAGCTGGTGCCCTGGAGAATACTGTCAGGGGTGCTGCCGGGGTTGCGGCGATACTCGTAGCTGAGCAGGCCGTTGAACTGGTCGCTGACCGGGTTGCGGTAGGCCAGCCCCAGGCGCAGGCTGGTGGAGTTGCCCAGGGCATCGGTGATGGTCTGGTTGGCAAAATTGGCCAGGTCAAACCGGGCCAGGCCGGTGAGCGAGTCGGTAATTTTGCCAGCGGCGGCGGCCCCCAGCACGATGTTGCTCGACCCCGGCGAATCGCGATATTCAAAGCGACCGCTGGCCTGCCAGTCGGGGTTGTCGGTGTATTCTAGCCCTACCGAGTAGACGGTAGAGGCCAGCAACCCCAAGGACGACGAGCCCCCCTGGCCCACCGCAAAGGGCTGGGCAAACTGCTGGCCTGCCCCGGTGAGGTTAAAGCCGTCGCCAAAAATGCGCTCAAAGCCAAAGGTGGCCCGCAGTCCAGGGGCCAGCATCAGGCGGTGGTTGAGGCCAATCGCCCCCTGGCCGGTAATGCCGTTGTAGCCCCCCAGCAGCGAGTAGCGGTTGGTCAGGGTGGTGTTGTCGTCGAGATTGTAGTCGACCAGCGTGTCGAGGCTGGTAATCGACCCCGGCCCGTTGCCCCCCGACAAAAACTGCTGGGCCAGGCGCAAACTCACCCCCGGCTGCACGGCCCACTCCAGCCCCACCGTATTGCGGGTGGGGTAAAGGGGGTCGGTGGTGCCCAGGTTCAGCTCGCTCTGGGCCAGGGCGCTGAGGGTCTCGGTCAGCGGCAGATTTAGTCGCGACACCAGCTGGTTGGCGCTGGTAGAGACATTGGCAATGCGATCGTCGCGATTGCGGTTGACGAAATCAATGCCCAGGGTGGCGGAGCCAAACTGCTGCACAATTCCGGCCCGCAGCTCGGTCAGGGTGTTGTCGACAGCCCCGCCCTGAATGGCGCTTTGGCCAGGGCGCAGCAGTCCGGCGGCGGCGGTTTGAACGGCGGCAGCCGTGCCCAGATTGCGCTCTTGATCGACCACGGCGCGCAGTCGAGTCTGGGGCCCGACCTGGGCCAGCACCTGACCGCCCCAGCGCGTTTGCCCGGGGCGGAAGGTGCTGGTGGCGGTGTTGTTAAAGCCGCTATCGGTAGCGCGATAAAAGGCCTGCCCAGTTACCCCATCAAAGGGCGTACCGCTGAGTTCAATGCGGTAGGCGTTGCCCTGGCTGTTGGTGGCCCCGGCGTTGAACGTCGATCGCGCAAATTCGCCCGCAATCAGGCCCTGCTCGCCCAGCGGAAAGAGCACATCAAACCCATAGAGGGTAAAGTCTTGAGCCCCCTGGTCTTCGTTGAGCACGGTGGCACCGACTACGCCACCGTCATCGCCGTTGGGGCGGTACTGCAAGCGTCCGGCGTAGAGGTTGCCCCGTACCGAGGCATCTTCGACCTGGTAGGTGACCACGATGCGCCGCACCAGGGTGACGCCCAGGGGGTTGAGGTCGACCGCGTCGACGGGCTGATCGAACAGCAGCGTGCCGCGATCGTAGTCGATGGTGTAGTCGACGCCGCGATACAGCGGCGTGCGCTCGAGCACGGTGCCGGGGCGGTTAAACTCCTCGGTTTCGATAAACACATTCTCACTGCCCCGTAGCACCAGCCGCCGCGACAAAAAGTAGTAGCCGCTGGTGCCGTCGGGGGCAATGGTGTCGCGCTGAAAAGGGCGCACGTTGTCGGCGTAGAGGGCGGTAATTTGCAGGCCGTTGCCAAAGGTGTAGTTGCCCTTGAAGCCGTGCAGTTCCCGTACGGTGGCCGTAAACTGCTGCGACTCTCCGGCAAACTCCTGGGTGCCGTAGTCGCCCCACATAAAGTAGTCTGGCCCGGCGTCGGGCACCAGCGAGTCACGCTGAAAGCGCAGGTACAGGCTGTCAATAGAAGGGGTGAGAAAGTCGGTGGTAGAGCTGTCGCCGTAGACCGGGTAGGTCTGGTCGCAGGCCTGCACATCGCGGTAGAGGCTGCTGCCATCGCAGCGATCGTTGAGGCCGCGCGTGTTGTTGTAGGCGCCGGTAAAGAGCCAGTCGCCCACGGCTCCGGTAGCAAACAGCCCGGTGGTAAAGCTCACCTCTACGTCATCGCTGAGGGAGTCAGGGTTGAGAAAGTCTCTAAAGCTGCCCAGGAAGTTGGTGCCACCCCGCCCTACGCGAAAATCGACCACCCCAGAAATAAGGGTGGGGCGGAGATCGGTGTAGAAGCTCACCTGGGTGGTGGCTTCCAGCGCAGGATAATCTCGGGCCAGGCTGGGGTCAACCTCCCGCAGGGTTTGCGCACTGACAAAGGCCTGCACCGTGGCGGACCGGGCATCGAGAGGCGATCGCAGCTGAGCCTCAAACTGCCCCAGCCGGGCCAGCACCTGAAACCCGCCGCGATCGGGATTGTAGTCGGCCCCAACAAATTCTCCAGCCGTGCTGGTCAGCGTCACGACCACATCGTCGGCGAGAGGGCTGCCCCCCTCTGTTGTCACCGCTCCCACCAGGGTGAGCGTCGATCGCCCGTTGGCCGGAATCTGAGTCTCCTCAGGAACCAGGGTGAGGGTGTACATAGCCTCGGCCCCAGGCCCTACCGGCGTCAGGGGATAGGTCGAGGGCGGGTTGAGCGGCAGCTGGTCGCCGCCAAAGCGAAAGTCAAAGAGTTCGGCGTTTTCGCGCCGATTGGCTAAGGGCACCGCCCCGCCGGATTCCGCCTCCAAGGCTGCGGGCAGCTGCCCCTGGGGCTGTACAGTAGCCGCCGCGATCGCCGCCCCTGGGTCGGCCCAGGTCGGTGCCGCGATCGCGCCTGCCGCTGGAGCAATCTCCGCTGGCCTTGGTCGGGTCAGCTCCAGGGCTGCGCCGGGAACCACCTCAATCGTGAGGTTTTCTGCTGTGGGGCGCTGTACTGTAGAACGCTCTAGGCCAGCCGCTTCGACGACGGAGGGGTCAACCACAGCTTCGACCGCCGCGCCCGCAACAACCTCTAGATCTGCCGCTGTACCCAGGGCGTCGGGAGCCGCCTGGCCGGGCAGCAGCAGCCCAAAAGATCCGGCTAGAGTGGTCAGCAGCCCCAACCCCAGCGAACGAGAAGACAGAGGCATCATGACTGCTCCTCCCCAAAGGTTGGTGTGACGGCAAAGTTCATACGGCCCAGACCACCCGGCGACAGGCGTACAAAGCGAGAGGCGCTGTTGTCTTCAATTCGGTAGAGGTTGGGGGCCAGCGTGTAGCCCGGCAGGCTGTACAGATCGAGGGTGCCAACCCGGTAGCCCGGCAGCACGTTGGCCAGCGAAAACAGCCCGTCTGGGTCGGTCAAGATCCGGTTGCCATCGTCCATGAAGATGACGGCGTTGGGCACTCCAGGCTCACCGGGCTGCTGTTGCCCGTCAAAGTTTTTATCCACAAACACCCGGCCCAAGATCGTGCCGCAGTCGGACACAATGCCGGGGCGAATGGTCAGCTGGAAGGGCGCCGACACCGGAGCAAACCCTGGGGCAGAGGCCTGGGCCACGTTGCGCCCATCGCCGCGCACCGCATCGGGCGTGATCAGCACGCCGTAGGCGATGGATACCGAGGCACCCGGCTCAAGTGACGGAAATGTCAGCGTCAGACTGCTGTCAGTGATCACCTGCTGCGTGGGCTGCAGGGGCGTGGTTTGCACCGAGTTGGGCACATAGATTAGCCCCCGGGGCAGCTGGTCGGTGATCGTTAGTGGGGCAGCCGCTCGACTCGAGGGGTTAGTCACCAGCAACCGATAGACCACCACATCCCCAGGCTCTGCTGCCGCGCGATCGGCGGTCTTAACAATGCTCAGAGGCACAATGGTTTCGCCGACGCGGGTTTCGTTGGAGGCAACTTCCACTGGCCCGTCAGGGCCATCGAACTGGGCCGTCGCCTGGTTAACAAATACTCGGCTCTGAGCCTGCGCCACCGTTGCTGGCGGCCCAACATGACTCAGTAAATAGCTTAAAACCAGGGCCAGCAAGAACAGCAGCCCCCGGTACAGTTGTCGCTGATTACGTCTCACACCACCCCTCTGAGACCACTCTTCACACCACTGGCACTCCGGCTAGCCTGAGCCCACCCGTGCCTTCGATCACTCCCTGAAGGGCGCTAAGCCCAAGCGTCAACAGCCAAAAGGAATACCTTTGCTGTTAAATCTCGCCAAATCATACCAAGGGCATCCGTAAATACCCACAAATTACTGTTAAGTTTTTTAATGGGATCCGGATTTTCTCAGTGCACCCACCATGGCCGTTGCCAAATCTGCCGGTACAGACTCAGCCCCTGGACCATTGCGTAAGTTGAGCTAGAACCTAGCACAGAGGTTATATGGAATTCATAAGAGCAGCTCTAGTGATGCTTTGCTAAGGTCAGGTCTAAATTCCACAACGGACTCCAGTCTCCCCAAATTCACCAGTCCCCCCAAAATCAATCGTTGACGCTGAGGCATAACGCGATGACAGACACGGGTCGAATTGCGCAGATCAACATTTCGCCGGGCGGAGTGCCGAAGCTGGCGATCGCAACCGCCCAGGTGACGGCCGCTGGCCTCAGCGGCGACCAGCAGCGCAATCTTAAATTTCACGGCGGCCCCGATCGCGCTCTGTGCCTGTGGTCGCTGGAAGTGATCGAAACCCTGCGGTCAGAGGGGCACCCCATCGACCCCGGCAGCGCTGGCGAAAACCTCACCCTGGCGGGCTTAAACTGGGCCAATCTGGGGCCAGGCAGCCAGCTGCAGCTGGGAGAACAGGTGCGGGTTGAAATTACCGACTACGCCCCGCCCTGTCGCACGATCATGCGCTGGTTTAGCGATCGCCGCTACAGCCGCATCAGCCATGCTCACTACCCCGGCAGCAGTCGGCTGTACGCGCGGGTGCTACAGCCGGGCCACCTGACCACGGGCGATCGCGCCACTCTGGCGATCGCGGGGCCGGGGTAGCAGCCGTTGGCGAGGGGTTTTTGAAGGCTTGCCCCTGCCTATGTCTGCCCCGGTTGTTCTCCTTTGCCGTGAACCCCTATACAATGGCTTTAGAATGGCTTTAGGTGGGTTCTAGATACGGCTCTAGACGCCAGACCATCTGGGGTGGCAAAATTCTGGTCATCCCGCCCTTGGCCACCATCACATTCAGCTGGGTTAGCAGATATTCACCATGACCATACCGACGTCACTCTCGGCCCTATCGAGCGATTTTTTGTTGACAGCAGGGCTGTACGCCGGCATCGCCGGAACGTATTTGCTGGTGGTGCCCCTGGCTCTGCTCTTTTACGTACGGCGACGCTGGTACATTGCCGGGTCCATTGAGCGCACCCTGCTGTACGGGCTGGTGTTTGTCTTTTTCCCCGGCATGCTGCTATTTAGCCCCTTTCTCAACTTCCGCCCCCAGCCTCGCGACATTAAGGCCTAGCCAGCATGCGACGCATTGACGTAATTGCCGTTGGCTTTGGCATTTTCCTGGCTGGCGGTGGGTTGTTTCTGGCCTTTCGGCTGTTTGGCCTCGACGGCATCTCCGCTGGCATCTGGAGCCAGGCGGTCATGGTGGGTGGCGTAGTGGCCTGGCTGGCCAGCTACCTGCTGCGGGTGGTCACCCGCAATATGACCCTCAATCAGCAGATGGATGACTACGAGTCGGCGGTGCTCCAGCGTCGGCTCGACGAGCTGAGCCCGGAGCAGCTGACCGCCCTGCAGGAAAAGCTGGATCAGGAGAAGGCGCAGTAGAGGCTGTAGCGGCTACCGCTCAAAACCGCGATCGCTGAACGCCCATCTCTAGGGGATCTCTAAGGGAGCATTCTCTGCGCCATAGACGCGGCGCCCCTCTTGCCCTAGAGTGCTGTATTGGGCAAACTGTTTGCCCTAGCCCTTCGGCCCAATTCTCTGCATTCAGTCTTCGGTACCCCGCTATGGCCCTTGTTTCCGATCGCTTCCGTGACCTGCGAGCGCGGGGCCAATGTGCCCTGATTCCCTTCATCACCGCTGGCGACCCCGACTTAGAAACGACCGCTGCGGCTCTGGGGGTGCTGGACCAGAACGGGGCCGACTTTATCGAGCTGGGGGTGCCCTACTCCGACCCCCTGGCCGATGGCCCGGTAATTCAGGCGGCCGCCACCCGCGCCCTGGAGAAAGGGGTCACTCTCGACGCCGTGCTCTCGATGGTAAAGGGGCTACAGCTGCAGGCACCGCTGATTTTGTTTACCTACTACAACCCCATTCTCAACCGGGGCATCGATCGCTTTATGGCCGATATCGCGGCGGCAGGAGTGGCCGGGCTGGTTGTCCCCGATCTGCCCCTAGAAGAGGTCGAAGCGCTGCTGAGCGCCGCCGCGACCGCCGGTATCGATGTCACCCTGCTGGTGGCCCCGACCTCGCCAACCGAGCGCATTCAGGCGATCGCGGCCCAGGCCCAGGGGTTTGTGTACCTGGTCAGCGTCACTGGCGTAACGGGCACCCGCAGCGAGCTGCAGAGCCGGGTCAAAGACCTGATCGCGGGCCTCAAGCAAACCACTGATAAACCTGTCGGCGTGGGCTTTGGCGTCTCAGACCCCGACCAGGCTCACCAGCTCAAAGCCTGGGGGGCCGACGGCGTGATTGTCGGCAGCGCCTTCGTCAAGCGACTGGCCGCCGACACCCCAGAGTCCGCCCTGCCCACCATCGGCGACTTTTGCCGTCGCCTTAAGGCCGCCATTGCCTAAATCTTGCGATCGCGCCTACGCCCGCTGCCAGGCCTGGGTATGGCCAGATCGCAGGTAGGTCGCTGCCACCTCAGCGGGTTGGGGTCGCCCAAACAGGTAGCCCTGCATGCCGGTGCAGCCCAATTCGTGTAGACAGAGGCTCTGGGCAGTGGTTTCTACTCCCTCGGCCACCAGGCTGAGCGAAAGCCCCTTGGCCATAGCGATAATGGCGCTGACCATGGCCTGGTCCACCGGGCTGTGGGGCAGGTCTTTGACAAAAGCGCGATCGATCTTGAGGCCGTCGAGGGGAAACTGTTTCAGATAGCTGAGGCAGGAGTAGCCGGTACCAAAGTCATCCATCGAAATTTTGACTCCCAGCTGGCGCAGGTTCTGTAGCCGCTCAATGGAGGCCGCCATGTCGGCCATCGCGGCGGTTTCGGTAATTTCTAGCTCCAGGCAGGCGGGCGGCAGGCCGGTGACTTTTAGCACGGTGGCCACACTGTTGACCAGATTGGGATGCTGCAGCTGCCGGGCCGACAGGTTCACCGCCAAATTGACCAGGGGCAGCCCGGACTGATGCCAGGCCATCACCTGGGCGCAGGCGGTGCCCATCACCCACTCGCCGATAGGAACAATCAGGCCATTTTCTTCGGCCAAAGGAATAAACTGACAGGGGGCCACCAGCCCCAGGGTGGGGTGCTGCCAGCGCAGCAGGGCCTCCATTTGCACCACCTCGCCAGTGGCTACATTTACCTGGGGCTGGTAGTAGAGCACAAATTCGTCGCGGCCCAGGGCGTGGTGCAAAAAGGTCTCCAGCTTCAGGCGCTGGGCCGCCTCGGTGCTCAGGCTCTGAGTATAAAACTGGTAGTTGTTGCGGCCCTGCTGCTTAGCACGATACATGGCGGCGTCGGCGTTTTGCAGCAGGGTCGTCATATCCTGCCCGTCCTGGGGAAACAGGGCAATACCCAGACTGGCCGTCACGTGCAGCTCGTGGTTTTGCAGCAAAAAGGGCGGGGTCAGCTGGTCGGCGATGCGCCCGGCCACCTTGGCTGCATCGCTCGGACTGGTCAGGTTGGGCAAAATCAGGGTAAATTCGTCACCCCCCCAGCGGGCCACGATGTCTTCGGCCCGCAGGGCGGTGCTCATGCGCTGGGTGACCTGCTGCAGCAGCAGATCGCCGACGGCGTGACTGAGGGTATCGTTGATGGTTTTGAAATGGTCGAGGTCTAGAAAAATAACCGCCAGCATGTGCTCGCTCTGGCTGGTGCGAGCGATCGCCTGGGGCAGGTGCTGGTCAAAAAAGGCGCGGTTGGGCAGCCCGGTCAGGGTGTCGTGGTACACCTGATAGCACATCTGCGCCTCGGTTTGCTGGCGCTTGAGCGCTCCCCCCAGGCTGGCGGCCACCGCTACCAAAATCGACTCGTCGCTGGCGCTCCACTCCCACTCCTGCTGACAGGCATCGAAGCCAATGTAGCCCCACAGCTCGGCGTCAATAAAAATCGGCACCATCAAAATAGACAAAATGCTGTCCCGCCGCAGCACCGCCTGCTCGGCGGGGGGCATGTGGCGGGTCAGAGAGCAGATCGATTTACCCTGCTGTAGAATACCTAGCCAGCGCTCCAGCCCCAGGGCGCGGTAGCTCTGGTCCTGCCAGTAGGGCTGGTCAATGCCGGCGGCGGTCGTGGGGGTCGTCCACTCGTAGCGCAGGGACATCGCCGGTTCCCCCGTTATCGATTGAGGATGGTGGGTATAGACGTAGGCGCGATCGGCGGTGGCCGCTTCGCCCAGCCGGGCCAGCACCTGGGGAATGGCCTGATGCACGTCGGTAGTGGTGAGCAGACACTGGCTAGCCTCGGCGACCCCCTGCAGCAGGCGATCGCGGCGCAGAATAGCCGCCTCCCCTCGCTTGCGATCGGTAATGTCTTCGACGGTGCCCTCGTAGCCAATCAGCACCTGGCGAGCGTCATAGATAGCCCGGGCCGACTCCGAGATCCAGATGATGGCCCCGTCTTTGCGGTACACCTCAGACTCAAACCCCAGCACCGATCCGCTGGCCCTGATCAAATCGACGAACTCCTGGCGACGACCCGGCTGTACGTAGAGCTGTCGGTTAATATCGGTCAAATTTTGAATCAAATCCTGGGGCGAATGGTAGCCGTAGAGCCTCGCCAGCATGGGGTTTACGGTCAAATACCGGCCCTGGGGCGTGCTCTGAAACATGCCCTCCACGGCGTTCTCAAAGATGCTGCGGTATTTGGTCTCGGCCCGCATCAGCGATAGCTCGGTCTGCCGTCGCTCCAGGGCCAGGGCCAGGTCAGCGGTCACGACCCGCAGCAGGTCAACTTCCGCGTCGCTCCACAGTTGGGAGGTGGTGCAGTTGCTAAAGCCCATCACCCCCTGCAGCTGGTTTTGAATCACCAGGGGCAGCAGCAGCAGCGACTTGACGTAGCTGGGGGCGCCAGTCAGCACCTGGCGCTGGAGGTCAGAAAAATCGGCCTCCACCCGGTTAATAATTTGCCGCTGCTCCAAAATGGAATACCAGTCGGAAAATAACGGCTCGACCGGCAGGGTTTGAAATCGGGGATCGCTGGAGGTAGACGGCACCCCAGGCGCCGACCAC